>CANJVG010000135.1 GCA_947478005.1 Bacteroidota bacterium | reverse complement strand
ATAGCTATCAGTGCAGAAAGCCGCGAAGAAGCTGACAAATTATTCACCGGGCTTTCAGCAGGCGGTCAAATTGAAATGCCTATTGCCGACAGTCCCTGGGGCTCCTATTTCGGAATGTTTAGAGACAAATATGGAATTGAATGGATGGTAGATTTTTACCCGCGTTATAAAGGACAAATTTAAGCGAAGCAAACCAGGGCCGGCAAGCGATTTGCGAAACACTTTAGTAATTCCCATGCATCAAATTTTCGGATTATGGAACTCATAGAAAATAAAACCTTCGACAAAGTAAACTTTACCGATAGTCCGCTGCCCAAAGGGGAATATGAACTTTGTGTGTTTAAAAACTGTGACTTTTCAAACACCGACTTATCGAACATTAAGTTTATTGAGTGTGAGTTTTTGGCCTGCAATTTAAGTTTGGCAACACTTGCCCAAACCGCTTTCAGAGACGCTAAATTTAAGGACTGCAAAATGCTCGGGCTGCTGTTCTACAATTGTCACCCGTTTGGTTTCACGGTCAGTTTCGACACCTGCAATCTCAATCATTCCTCTTTCTACCAACGCAAAATGAAGAAGACCTCCTTCCTCCATTCGCGACTCAACGAAGTGGATTTTACCGAATGTGATTTAACCGGTTCTGTGTTTGACAACTGTGACTTTGCCAATGCCAAGTTTGAGAACACCCTGCTTGAAAAGGCGGACTTTAGAACCTCTTTCTCTTACTCCATCGACCCGGATTTAAATCATATCAATAAAGCTAAGTTTTCGCTGGCCAATATTGCCGGCCTTTTGGATAAATACGACCTTGAAATAGAGCCGTAAAGCAGTACCATCAAAAAAATTAACACACCGTTTCTACCAACCGAAAAAAGAATTTGTATTTTCCGTGTGGAATTTCGTTCTAAACACGTCTTAGAATTACTTTCATCACTAAAAACAAAAAACTATGAAACGCATTTCAACCCTTCTTCTCGCGGTAGTGTTGCTTTCTTCTTCACTACATGCTATTGAACCGCAACGACAAATCCTAAACGCTGCTCAGGTTTCTAAACTTGACTTGAGTGGAAAATGGACCGGTAAGCGCAATCAATATTCAGCCGACAAAAAAACTTTCGTGGAATCCTTTCAATACGAGTTTGAACTGAAACAGGAAGGTGATATTATCACAGGAACATCCACTATCATCAGCAGCAATGGCGAATATGCAGATGTGCAACTGGAAGGTGTTTTGATAGGCAACAAACTTCATTTTGCGGAGAAGGCCGTTAAGAACGCCATTCGCCCGGATGGAAAACTATGGTGCTTTAAAAGCGGGGAGCTTTATTTTGCTAAAGTAGGTGACAACCTAAAACTGGTAGGAGCCACACCAAGCTACATGGAAACATACAACTATCCCTGCTCAGGCGGGGTTACTGATTTAGTTAAAGTTGACAACAGTGCCAACCTGGCCACGTTGACGACTATGAATAGCTCGGTGGCAGGTGCTGAACCGGCATTTAATCTCAATGTATTTCCAAATCCTTTTGTTGACAATGCAAACATTAGTTACAACTTAGTAAGCGATGCCAAAGTAACAACAGAAGTGTTTGACATCAACGGAAAATTATTAAACGTTCTGTTTGAAGGCAACCAAAAGGCAGGCGATTATAATCTTAGTTTCTCGAATAGAAACTACAATACTTCCAATGGTATTTTCATTGTGAAGATGACGGTGAACGGAGACGTTTCGAGCCGCCAATTAGTGCAAATGAAGTGATAGTTTATTAATTGACACAATGGAAAGTCCTCGCAGCACGCGGGGACTTTTTATTTTCGGCCCGATGAAAAAAAAAGAGCGTGTTGAGTTTATCATTCAAACCTTAGAGAAACTCTACCCCAACCCGGCCATTCCGCTCGACCATAAAGATGCTTACACCATGCTGATTTCTGTGTTGCTGTCAGCTCAATGCACTGATAAGCGGGTAAATCTGGTGACTCCTTTTCTTTTCGAAAAAGCAGATACACCAAAGAAAATGGTGAAGCTGGATGTAAAAGATATTGAAGACATCATTCGCCCCTGCGGATTATCACCGGCCAAATCAAAAGCTATTCATCGTTTGTCTGAAATCCTTTTAGAGAAACACCAGGGCGAGGTTCCGAACACTTACGAAGATTTAGAACATCTGCCTGGTGTGGGGCACAAAACTGCGTCCGTAATTATGGCGCAGGTATTTGAAGTTCCTGCTTTTCCGGTCGATACGCACATCCATCGTTTAATGCAGCGATGGAAGCTAACCAATGGAAAAAATGTAGAACAAACCGAGCACGATGCCAAGCGTTTGTTTCCGGAAGAACTATGGAACAAACTTCATTTGCAGATTATTTATTTCGGAAGAGAATATTGTCCGGCAAGAAGACATGATGAAAACACCTGCCCGATTTGCAGCAAAATCTGAGCAAATTATGAGCATTGATTTTCTCTTTCAGTGGCTTAAAAGATTTGGCGTATATCTGCTGTTGATGGTGCTGTTTATTCTGCATCTTCAATTCCTTACTTGCGACCCTGCTTTAAATTTTTGCGGCAGCCGTGGCCCCTTTACTGATGAGGGTCTCTATCTATTTCAATTAAGGAACTATTTGAACGGATACGGCTTTAATTTATATTCAGCCGATACTGTATTGAAATCTCCATTGTTTAGTTTGCTGTTTTTCCTTCCGCTGAAAATAGTGGGCATTCATCTTTTTACTGCAAGGTTCTTTGCGCTGTTGTTCTGCTTTGTTCCACTTTTGTTTGCCGCTGGTCAAAGAAATTTAAAAGGTTTGGTTTCTGTTATGGTGCCTATGGTATTTTTAGAACCTTTCATTTTTCAATATACACACTATTCCCTGGCTGAAATGATTGGTTGTTGCTGGATCTTTTGTGGCTTGGTTTTCAATTTCCGTTATTATGCAAGCGGCTCTTTTAATGACCTGATCATTGGTACCTTGATTTTTTTGCTTGTGTTCCTACTTAAGATCCAATTCATTTATATTCTCACGATTCCAATACTGTCGATTGGATACATCTGTGCTAAAAAATATTTGGTCTTTGCACAAAGAAAATCGCTGCTTCATTTTTTATTCCTGATAGGCATAATAAGCATTGCCTTGATTGCTTTCAATTTAGTGTGGTATCAACCCAACAAAGCGTTCTTTAACTCAGTTGTTAAACAGCCATACAAACTTCCAAACTCCTGGAATGAAATATGGACGAATATGAAATTCAACTATGAACATGTACTATTAAATGATGACCTGCGTTTATTAACCAAATCATTTTATCTTTTTATTACCATTGGAATTTTCTTTCTTCTGCCATTTAAAACTTCGAAAGAGTTTAAATTCCTTTTTTCTGTTTGTGTTTTATGGATAGGAATAGAACTGCATAAACTTTCGTTTTCCTATATCCCGATTCGCTATTTAATTCCATTGCTTTTTGCTGCCTCGCTTTTGATGAGTTTAGTAGCTAACGAAAGTATTCAGATAGCCTATAGAGAAAGGAATAAGATTAAATACATTCTGCCCATATTTACAGTCCTCGCTTCTCTGAACCTTGCTTATCAAAACTTAAGTCATTTGAAAAGTTTAATGGCAGAACGCACCTATGTCATGCACGACTTGAATAATTATATTAAACAGACTATTCAGAATGATGGTATCATTGCCGGCAATTGGGCACCATCGCTAACGTGGGAAGTACCAAACGAAACCATGGTAGTCGTTTCCGGTGTTCTAAACGATGAAAAAATGTTCACGAGTATAAAACCCGTGGCAGTATCAGAGGAGGAGGACGAAGCCGATTCAGACGGAGCATTTAAGAATCGAGGAATTGATTTAGCCCAAAAGTCTGATTCAATAAAGCACGCAAAAATCGGGCGATGGAATTTGAATATTTTCAGAATAAAATAAGGAGCAACAGCAAGTATGATGGAGGTTACGAAAGAAGAAAGGCGCGTATTGATTATTCAACTCATCGTTGTGATTGTTGGAATTCTATTGCTTTTAGCAAAATTCGGGGCCTATCTTCTGACTCATTCCAACACCATCCTTACCGATGCGCTTGAATCCATCATCAACGTAGTAGCTGGCATCTTTGCGCTTTATAGTTTGTATCTCTCTTCAAAACCAAAGGACTTCGACCATCCGTATGGTCATGGAAAGGTGGAATTTATTTCGGCAGGCTTCGAAGGAATTTTAATTGGGGTGGCGGGAGTTCTAATTATCGGTAAATCCATATTTGCCTTTTTTCATCCTCTAGTATTAGAACACTTGGACATTGGTCTAGCCATTGTGATTGGTTCGGGCATTATCAATTATTTCATTGGTTTCACACTTGAAAAAATGGGCAGTAATAACAACTCGCTTATTTTGAAAGCAGGAGGAGCTCACTTAAAAAGTGACGCTTATTCGTCCTTTGGTATTCTCGTTGGATTGATCATAATCATTTTCACCGGCCTCAATTATCTGGACAATGCAGTTGCCATTCTTTTTGGGTTCCTTATCATTTATACGGGCGTCAAATTAGTACGCAAATCGATAGCCGGAATAATGGATGAAGCGGATGAGAGCATTATTCTGCCGGTGATAAAACACCTGAGTGAACAGCGCAAAGCTCCGTGGATAGACATTCATAACCTGCGCATTATCCAGTATGGAAATAAGTTGCACGTAGATTGTCATGTTACGTTGCCTTGGTATTTTACGTTGGAGAAAGCGCATAATGAGATTGAAGAGATTGCTGCCGTTATCAACGACAAACATGCTACACAGGTAGAGTTTTTTATTCATGAAGATCCCTGTGTGCCCACTTCTTGTAAAATCTGTACGATAGAAAATTGTGTGGAGCGGAAAGAAAAGTTCTTGGAGAAAATAGAATGGAATCTGGCAAACGTGAGCCGAAATAGAAAACATGGTTTATAATTGCTGCCGATGGCAAGAGTAGATGAAACACTTTTTGAGGGAGAACATTATCTGGGTCGTCCCGCAGACAGCACTGATAAAATTATTACGCGCAGAGTTGAATTGACCAAGGCAATTCCAGGATTCTGCAATAAGCAAATGAGTCTTTTGGAAATAGGTTGTGGCAATGGAGCTACTCTCCTACTGATGGCTGATGAGATGAAGAACTGTTTGGGTGTGGATGTGTTTGACCACACGGCTGAGTTCAAAAAAGTAAAAGAACAAAAGGGCATCACGAACTGTGAAGTGATATTGAAAGATATTGAGCACGAAGATTTAACCGAGAAGTTTGACCGCTTAATTTGTTTTGAAGTGATAGAACATTTCAACGATGACAAAACCGTAGCGCGTTTTAAGCGTTGGATGAAGCCCGGTGCTTTGTGTGCTATTTCGGTTCCAAATAAATGGTGGGTGTTTGAAACTCACGGAGCTAAACTTCCTTTGCTTCCTTGGAATCGTGTTCCATTTTTTAGTTGGTTGCCGAAGTTTATTCACGAGCGTTATTCGAATGCGCGCATTTATACTAAAGCAAGAATTAAAAACCTTCTTGAGGAAAGTGGGTTTGAAGTGTTGGAGATGAAATACATTACCGCACCCATGGATGTGTTGAAAGAAGGAGCTGTAAAGAACCTTTTGGTGAATAATGTTTTCAAAAATGAGACCACAGCTATCCCGATGCTGAGCACCTCTATTTTTGTAGTGGCTCGCTTGAAATAATTTTATGAAAAAGAACGAGGCTACGAATCCTTGGAGGAAACTTTCTTCGGAAGTGAAGTATGATAATCCCTGGATAAAAGTGATTGAAGATAAGGTATTGAATCCGGCAGGTAAGGATGGTATTTATGGAGTGGTTCATTTTAAGACACACGCCATTGCCGTAATTCCGCTCGATGAACACAACAACACCTGGATAGTTGGCCAGTATCGTTATCCTCAGGATAGCTATGAATGGGAGATTGTAGAAGGAGGTTGTGCCGAAGGAACTTCACCACTTGAAACGGCTAAACGGGAACTGATAGAAGAAGCGGGCCTGCATGCCGAAGATTTTGAATTGATTTTAGAAATGCAGCTTTCCAATTCCTGCACCGATGAAATTTCCTACACCTACCTTGCCCGCAACCTGAAATATGTAGGCGAACACCCTGAAGAGGACGAAGAAATCGTTATCAAGAAACTTCCTTTTGAAGAAGTGTTTCAAATGGTGATGCGTAGTGAGATTCGCGATGGTCTTTCGGTGGCCAGCATCCTGAAAGCAAAGATGCTGATGGAGCAAGGGAAGGTTTAGTCAGTTACCCGGCACTCATGTCCTTTATCCAAGCTTCGCGCTGCCTTACCCAGCGAGCGCACTTTGTTACCCACGTCCCGCGCACTCTTACCCACCAAGCGCAGTTTCTTACCCAAGCCCCGCGCACTCTTATCTAGCGAACGCACTTTCTTACCAAAACTCCACGCACTCTTACCCACCGTGCGCACTTTCTTACCCAAGCTCCGCGGACTCTTACCCAGAGAGCGCTTTTCTTACTTTTTTAGATTGCAGCAGAGCAATATCTATTTAAAACAAGGCATTTAACACAAAATCAGAAGATTATTCTTCTTCCTTTTAATTAGATGGCTCTAAAACAGAATAAAACGCAAATTTGAACACCTCAACAATTAATGAGCAGATGCTTCTTTAAAGGTGTTTTCGGTGTTTTGAAATACAAGTTAGAACAACTAAGCTTTTTAACTTATTCTGACAACTGTAACAGAAAATAAATCATCTCTTCATTAACTATTTTTACAGCGATTACGATTTTTGGACACTTCGTATTGATTTTTAAAACATTAACAGAAAAAGAATGGATGTAGCTTGCTATAGGTTAAACATGAGCAACTAATACATTTTAAACTGTTTTGGAAGAGACTATGAAATTATTAACCCTGAGAAAATTTCTGTTTGCAATACTCCTATTGCGTGCAGTTAGTTCGTTTGCCGCTGCCGGAGATGATTGCTCCACTGCTATTTTAGTATCTTCTAATGGTTGCTCGGCAGCAGGTGCTTATAACAACACCGGCATTACGGGCACCCTTGCTCCACCTTCGTGTTTTACAGGTGGAAACAATAACGGCATGTGGTTTACTTTCACCGCAGCTTCGCCTACTGTTATTGTAACGGTAAACGGAGGAACTCTTACGCAAATTCAGGCTGCACTTCTTGAACCAGCTGCATTGCCTTGTACAGGGCCCTTTACTGAAAGGGGATGTTCGAGTGTGATCACAGCTCCAGCGACCATAACCTATAGTGCACTTACTGTGGGAAATACTTATTACATCTATATAGACGGTAGAAATAATCAGGTAGGTACTTTTCAATTGTGTCTCTCATCACCCATACAACCAGGCAATGATAGCCCTTGCAATCCATATGTAGTGCCTGCAACTAACTTCTGCTCAGGAATTAATGCTTATACAAACGCAGGAGCGACAGCCGATAATCCTTTCTCTGTTTCCTTTCCTCCTTGCTGGAACAGCACAGGAACTTTTAATACCGTATGGTTTAAGTTTACGGCTGTAGGTTCTTACAATACGATATCTGTTTTAGGTACCGGGCCGAGCGGTCTTGTACAGCCGCAAGTTGCTGTAATAAGTACAGGCAATTGCAACGGAACTGCCTGGTCGAGTGCTGGGGCTTCGAGTTGTGGAAGTGCGACTGTGGGAAATAACAGTATTACTATCAATGCAAATAATCTAATACCGGGAACTACTTACTACCTAGCAGTAGACGGAGTAGGAAACAATACCGGAGCTTTTCAATTATGTATAAACAGTTATACTCCTAGTGCTACTCCTGTTAATGATTTATGCAGCGGAGCCATTCCGCTTTGCCCGGGAGGATATTACACAGGTACTACCTTAAACGCTACAAACACGGGTGATCCAGAAATAACTCAATGGGCTTGTAATGCTGTGGTAGATAATGCAGTTTGGTATTCATTCGTTACAACCAATCCGGTGCAGCCGATTGTTTTCAATATTACGGCCGTCTGCAATGCCGACCTTTTGCAGTTTGAAGTTTTTGACCACACAGGAGTGGGAACTATCTGTTCCAATACAACCGGAGACGTTAGCGTTGGATGTACCACCTTCGGTCCAACGGGAAATGGTTCGCTTACCTTAGCTGCAGCTTCACTATCTCCTTCAAGAACATACTATCTGGTAATTGATAACTGGCCCGGGGATAACTGTGGATTTAATTTTTCTATAAGTGGTAATGCAGGTGCCAATGCAGGTGCCGACCTAACTATATGCGAAGATGCTGCACCAACAACTCTTATAGGAACTCCTGCAGGCGGAGTTTGGAGTGGGCCAGGAATAACCAATGGTCCAGCCGGAACTTTCGACCCGGAGGTGACTGGTGTGGGAACCTTTACCGTTTTTTACACAAACGGTGCTTGTGTAGATCAAAAAATCATTAATGTCACAGGTCCACAAGTCGTTGTTTCAAATCCTGTTACGATTTGTCAGGGCGAAAGCACAACCTTACATGGTACCATTACACCATTCCCAGCGACTACGACACAAACCTTTACGAATACCACCGATTACGCCATACCCGATGGAACCGGTGTGCCAGCTAATAGCCCTATTACTGTTTCCGGGATAACTCCTACTACCGTTGCTGCAAATCCTATCGTTTCAGTTTGTCTTGATATAACGCATACTTGGGATAGCGACTTGGATATTTATTTACAGTGTCCTGGTGGGACACAGATTCTGTTGGCCACGGCAGTAGGAGGAGCGGGAGATAATTTTACAGGAACCTGTTTTGTAACCGGAGCTCCAACTATAAGCGGAGGAAGTGCTCCATTTACGGGAAGTTATGGCCCTCAAAATCCTTTTAGTGGTTTGAGCGGCTGTAATGTTAACGGAACATGGAACCTGAAGGTAGCTGATTTTTCGGGAGGAGATGCAGGAATTATTCGCGATTGGAGCATTAGCTTTACAAACAATAATACTATAGCATCTTATTCGTGGACTCCCACCACAAACATGACCGGGTCTAATACGCTAAGTCCTACAGTGACTCCAACAATTACGACCACTTATATACTGGAAGCTACAGATGCCAATGGATGCAGCGGAGAAGATCAGGTGATAGTTACTGTTATTCCAAAGCCAAATGCCGGGCCCGATCAAAGTATCCCATGCTTTTCGACAGGTACTGCCACGCTTGCCGGTGTAGGCACAGGCACCTGGTCAGCCATGACCGGGAATCCTGGTACTGCTATCATTACCAGCAATACCAACCCTGCTACTACGATTAGTACATTTTCGACTCCAGGGACTTATTATTTTATATGGACAAATGGAGGTTGCACGGATACCGTTGCTGTTGTGGCAGGTAATAGCTGTGGTTGCGCTAATCCTCCTACTATTGCTTTAAATGCAACCTCAAATACAATTTGCGCAGGATCTACAAAAACCATTACCGGAACGTTTGGAGGAAGTGCCACACAGGTATCTGCATCAGGTACTGGCACAGGAACTTTCGCAGCTACTACCGCTAGTTCAAGTCCGTTTAGCTTTACCTACACACCAAGTGCTGCTGATATTACATCGGGAAGCGTAACTTTCACTTTTACCACCAATAATCCTTTAGGCTCGCCATGTGTCCCGGCAACTACAACTTTTGTTCTTACTATAAGTCCATTGCCGATTCCAGCTGCCTCCAATACGGGTCCTTATTGTGTGGGGGGCACAATTCAATTAAATTCTTCGGGAGGAACTTCTTATGCCTGGAGCGGACCGAATGCTTTTGCTAATGCCACACAAAATCCTTCCATTGCCGGAGCTACCGCAGCTATGGCAGGAACGTATACTGTCACTGTAACCAATGCCGCTTCGTGTACTGCTACTACTTCTACTACAGTAGTCGTGAACGCTCTGCCTGTACCTTCTGCTTCGAACACCGGTCCTTATTGTGCAGGAGTTGCCATCCAACTGAACTCTTCAGGCGGTACTTCTTACGCCTGGAGCGGACCAAATGCTTATGTTAATGCTACACAAAATCATTCCATTGCAGGGGCCACCGCAGCTATGGCAGGTACGTATACCGTTACCGTAACCAATGCCGCTTCGTGTACCGCTACTGCCGCTACTACAGTTGTTGTAAATGCACTGCCTGTGCCTTCTGCTTCTAATACAGGACCTTATTGTGCAGGAGTTACCATCCAGCTGAACTCTTCAGGTGGTACTTCTTACGCCTGGAGCGGACCGAATGCTTATGCCAATGCCACTCAAAACCCTTCCATTGCAGGGGCCACCGCAGCTATGGCAGGAACTTACACCGTGACCGTAACCAATGCGGCTTCCTGTACTGCTACTGCT
>CANJVG010000134.1 GCA_947478005.1 Bacteroidota bacterium | reverse complement strand
GCGCTCCTGCCTTTCTTCGGCTACTTCGTAGCGAAAGGTGAAGGTGGATTCGATAGGGAATATTAAATCAATCAGTTCATCGGTGAACTTATAGATGAAGGTGCGCGAGGGCAACTTGCTGAAATCGATTTTTGATGATGGTTGAATTTGCATAGTGCTACTTTTTTAAAACAAAAAACCCTTCGTGGTTGCGAAGGGTTGGGAATATTTTTTTTGAAACCTGTTTATTCAATTACAAAAATATACTCATCGCCCTTTGCAGAGTGAACAGCAGCAACAACAGATATTTTGTAGGAATAACATGCGGCTAAAATAGAAATTTTGTTGGAGTGCAAAATTTTGATTGGCTAAAACAGCTTTGTCGTTCAATTGAGCAGGATATCTAATAATAATTAAGGTATGTCTTTTTCGCTTTGGCTTTTCAAAGTCACAGACTTTGAACTTTCATAAGTTCTTCGAAGTCATCCGCAGAGCCGGAAGACTTCGAAGAACTGGTGCAGAAACAAAGGTAGAACAGAATAAAAAGAAATAGAGTAGGAACTTCTTCATGGCTTTCTGCGGTTGGTGTTTTAGCATCGGCTCAGCGAGGCGGCACCAACAAGTTTTTTCAAATCTAATCTTCTTTATCTTCCATAAACAAAAAAAGCCCCGCTTCTGGTTGAAGTGGAGCTTCGGAATTGTTTGGGAGTCTGACCAAGGTCAGACCGGGGAATGAGTTAAGCGTTTTTTCTACCTCCGCCAGCGGAGGATAAGCAGCCGCTCTCTGCGCGGAGGTATTTCCCTTAACTTAATGGCATTGCCCTGCGGGGTAAAAAAAGTGGTTTTGGATGTTGGAAATTTGGAATAGAGTTGGTAATTTTATTTCTCACAAAAAATAAATCATCATGACAAACAATCAGAACAACGATCTGAACATGCTGAAAGCAGTTCGGGCATTTTTTAAAATTCCTTTTAACGCAACGAAGGTGGCAGCTAACGCTCCGCTGGCGATTATTGTGGCGGCATTGGATGCTGCGATTACGAAATTGGAGAAGGATGGGCAGAAGCAGGGGGTGGATACTAAGGGTTATACGGTAGACAAGGATAGTGCGAAGGGGAAAATGGTGTTAACGACTGCGGCCTTGGGCACTGCGGGAAGTGTTTATTTTGCATTGCAGGGTGAAAATTCTATTGCGGAGTCTTTGAAGGTGTCGGCTTATAAGCTGGGGAGGTTGAGCGGGAATGAGGCGAAGAATGCCTGTAAGGAGATTTATGAAATTTTGGTGGATAATAAACCGGTGCTTGACCCGGATTATGTGACCAGTTTGGAAATGCAGGCTTTGTCGGATTTGATTGACGCTTATGATGCCGATGCGGATGCACAGACGGTGGCTAAGAATAAGCCAACGGTGGCTACGGGAAATTTGGTAACGGATTTTAAGACGGCTATGGATAAGCTGCATTTGGCGGATAATCTGATGGGGAAATATGTTTTGACGGATATTAATTTTTTGGAGGGCTACCATGAGTCGCGGAAGGTGCTGAATATCGGGGTGCATCATAGCGGAGTGGAAGGAACGATTAAGAATGGAGCGAGTGATGCGCTGCTACAGGGAGTGCAGGTGCTGGATGTGGAGAGCGGGAAGAAGGTGGTGAGCAATGCGGAGGGTTTTTATAATCTGGAGGAGTTGGAGCCGAAGCAGCGGGCGATTAAGGTTTCATGCGCGGGGTTTGTGCCGCAGGATTTTACGGTGACGATTAAGAGCGGTAAGCATGTGCATTTGGATATTGCTTTGATGCCGGTTTAGGAAAGCACCGATACCCATCGGGAGAAATTTAGAAGAGGTCGTTTCGTGAGAAGCGACCTTTTTTATTTAGAAAGGACGGTTTTTTTGCCAAAAACAGGGTTTTGTGAGCCGGACAGATGGCTATGTGAGGTGGAAAGATGGTTATGTGAAGAGTTCAGATGGCTATGTGCAAAGTTTAGACGGCTATGTGAGGGGTAGAGATGGTTATGTGCGGAGGTTAGACAGCTATGTGAAGGGTTCAGATGGCTATGTGCGAAGGAAAGATGGTTATGTGAAGAGGTCAGATGGTTATGTGCGGTGGGTCGGACAGCTATGTGAAGGGTTGAGATGGCTGTGTGCAGTGGGTAAGATGGCTATGTGAGTGGTTGAGATGGCTTGGCGAAACAAGTACATTGATGAACACCCGCTTCCATCCTTTTAT
Source organism: Bacteroidota bacterium (assembly GCA_947478005.1). Taxonomy (GTDB): domain Bacteria; phylum Bacteroidota; class Bacteroidia; order Chitinophagales; family LD1; genus Bog-950. The sequence continues at coordinate 8,326 of CANJVG010000134.1, read as the reverse complement.
TTGTATCCTTGTTCCCTCAAACAATTACCATTATGACCTACCATTGCTTCGAATTTTTTACGCGTCAGGAAGTAGAGCGCGATTGGCTCATTTCTATTCTCAGCGATTATCATTTCGAGGGCTTCGAGGAAACTTCGGAATCGCTGAAGGGTTTTGTGTATGCTGACAAAATAACCAACGATAAAGTGGCCGAAATTCTGGCCGACAACGAGTTCAGCCATATTGAGTTTTCTTCTGCCGCCATGGAAAACAAAAACTGGAATGAGGAATGGGAGAAGAATTTTGAGCCCGTGGTGATTGCCAATCGAGTGGCTATCCGCGCTCCGTTTCATGCGCCCATCGCGGCAGATTATGAATTGATAGTAGAACCAAAAATGAGTTTCGGCACGGGGCACCATGCCACCACGGCATCGGTGGTCGAGTTGATGTTGCAGGAAGATTTCGAAAACAAAAATGTGCTCGACTTTGGCAGCGGCACGGGGGTGCTGGCTATACTGGCCGAAAAGCTGAACGCCCGAAAGGTGCTGGCGATAGATAACGAAGAGTGGGCCTACCACAACTGTGTAGAGAATGTGGGGCGCAATAATTGCAGCCGAATCACCAGTGTTTTGGGCGATGAAAGCTATGTGTTTACGGAGGCGTATGACATTATCCTCGCCAACATTAACCGCAATGTGATACTCAGCAACATAGCCAGGTGGAAAAGTTTGCTGAACCAAAACGGAATATTGCTCGTGAGCGGTATATTATTGAACGATGAGAAGGATGTGGTGGCCGAGGCGGCCAAGAACCATCTTTCGTTAAAAACAATTATCAGAAGCAACGGCTGGTTGGCCATTTCATTTATACCCCATGATTCAAAATCTGTTTAGCATGAAAAGAATTTCGATACTGCTGCTGCTGTTGGCTACCCTTGGCACCCGCGCCCAGCAGGTTACCATGACCTTTTCGAAAGAGCCGGCTCAGTTCATAAAAGACCTGAACAGCTACATGACGGCCAATAAAATGGAGGCCAGCGTAACGGCTATGAATGCGATGGAGAAACTGGCGAAGGACAATAAGATTCCGGCCACCTGGTACGATAAAATGGCGAAGACCTGCAACCTGATGACCGAAAGGAACATGACTGCCTTCACCCATTTTGTGCCTTATCTGAATGCGGTGGCTGGCGCTGCAAAGAATGGCGTGAGCGATGCGCAGTTCCTGGCCTGGTCCGACTTCCTGATGGATGTGACCGATGCGCAAAAGAAAGGCGACAACGGGGGCTTCCTGAAGACCGTTGATTTTTCGAGAGACTTTTTTGAGCAGGGAGCACTGGATGTTTCGGGAGGCAAAGTGTGGCGTGTGGACACCCGCAACTGTCAGTTCAATACAGAAGGATTGCGCCCCCATGTAAGCTTTGGAGCTACTACTGTTACCGGTATCTACCGGGGCGATTCGGTCACCATCCGCCAAACATCAGGCGATTACTATCCGCTCGAAAACAAATGGGAAGGAAAATCGGGTAAGGTAGATTGGGCTCGGGCAGCACTCGACCCGGCCAAGGTTTATTGCACGTTTAAAAACTACAGTATCAACCTTGCCAATTTCGGCTATATGGTGGACACCGTTAGCTTCGTCCACTCCGATTTTTTCAAGACCCCGCAACCCGGCAGATTAACTGATAAAATGGTTTCGAGTGCCGATTCGGCCACTATCAGTTACCCGCGTTTCGAGTCGTATAACAATGAAATAACGGTGAAGGATATTGCTCCGAATGTATCCTATACCGGAGGTTTCAGCTTGTATGGGGTGAAGGTGTTGGGTGCCAGCACCTTAGCCGATAAAGGAGCCTTAACTTTTTATGCGCGCGATGGGAAAACAAAATTGCTCTATGCCCGGTCGGCAGCGGTTACGGTGAAAAAAGGAGAGGAGCTGGGCGCTGAAAAGGCGGAGGTTTCTATCTACTTCGGCAACGATTCTATCTATCATCCGCAATTGAGTGTGGTGTATAAAATTCCGAAGCGCGAAGTGCGTTTGCTGCGTGGCGAAACGGGCATGGGCAAAGCGCAGTTTATGGATTCGTACCACAAGCACGAGTTTCAAACCGATGCTATTTTCTGGAATTTAGATTCATCGGCCCTCAACCTCAAGATACTTTCGGGAGTGGGGCAGAAGCCCGGCATTTACGAGTCGGTGAATTATTTTCAAAAAGAACTGATGCGCAAAATACAAGGCTATGGCAACTACGAACCGCTTTCTATTTTAAGAAGCATGGTGAACAAATACGGCTCACACGATTTGAATGCCACCGACTTTGCCCGCAACATCGACCCGAATCTGAAAGAAGGCGAAATCAAATCACTGCTTTACAACCTGGTGGAAGGCGGCTTTATTCTTTACAACGAAGAACTGGGGGTGATAACCGTGAAGGACAAAGCCTCCAATTATGTGATGGCCAACGCCAAGAAAATCGACTATGATATTATCCGCATTAAATCGGCCCCTACTACAGGCAATGACCGCATTGATTTGAAGAACAGCAACATCGATTTGAAGGGTGTGGAAGAAGTGCCTATCAGCGATTCGAGTTTTGTGTTCTTCCGGCCTAAAAACCGCGCCATCAGTTTGCAGAAAGACCGCAACATGGAATTTGATGGATTGGTGTATGCCGGTAGAATGGATTTGTATGGAGAGAAGTATAAATTCAATTACGCGCCATTCACCATTGACTTAACAAAAGTAGATACCCTGCGCATAAATGTACAGGACAGTGGCCGCGTGGATTTGTATGGCCGTCCTATTTTGAAAATGCTGAAATCGAAAGTAGAAGGCATTAAAGGAATGTTGGAAATTGATGCACCGATTAATAAATCGAGTCGTACTAGACTGCCGCAATTTCCGCGATTGCACAGCCGCGAAAAATCATATATCTACTACGATGATTCCACTGTGGCCGGTGGTGCTTACAACCGCAAAAGTTTCTTCTTCGAGCTAGACCCTTTTCGCCTGGATAGTTTGAATAATTTCAGTGGTGACATTATTAACTGGAAGGGAACGTTTTCCTCGGGGGGCATTCTGCCCGACCTGCGCGATAGTGTAAAGATACAGGGCGATGGTTCGCTTGGCTTTGTGGCAGAAACACCTAAAGACGGCTATGAGCTCTATAAAGGCAAGGGCAGATATTGGGGCAAATTCGAGTTGAAATATATAGGCATGGTCGGTGATGGACGAATTACGCACTCCACAGCCGACTTTGTGACTCATGATGCGCATTTCTATCCTGATTCTATGTTGGGTACTACGGATAGTATCTCTATTGCGAAAACTTTTGAGGGCGTTAAAACACCGGCTGTAAAAGGTCACAACGACCGCATTTTCTGGAAGCCGAATACCGATAGTATGCACATTTATATGACCAAGAAGGAAGACCCCTTCACCATGTATGATGATGGATTTACTTCGTTTAAAGGTGATTTGCTTTTGACCAAAACAGGCTTACGCGGCAATGGTTTGCTGGATTGGAACGAAGCGACACTTGAGTCTAAAGATTTCAGTTTCCAAACCATGAACCTTTCGGCAGATACTTCCTCGCTCAATATCAAATCAACAGGAGACAAGGTAACTTTCAAAACACCGAACGTAAATGCGAAGGTTGATTTCAAAACTCGCATTGGTGATTTTGTATCCAACCAGAAGAATATCCCTACCGAGTTTTCTTATAATCAATACACTACTGCCATCAACCAGTTCAAATGGTATATGGACGAAAAGATTCTTGACTTTAAAGCACCGCCTGATGGACCGGGAGAATATTTCACCTCTACACGTGCTGACCAGAAGGGCTTGAAGTTCCTCGGCAAGCGCGCTACTTATAGTTTGATTACCTCCATTATTCGCGTAGAACAGGTTCCTGAAATTCGCATAGCCGATGCCAGCGTAGTGCCTGATAGCGGAGTCGTAATTATTCAGGGAGAAGCAAAAATGAATCAGTTGCTCAACGCTACCATCTTTGCCGATACCATCAAGAAGTATCACAAGATTGAGCATGCCACGGTGGACATTTACAGCAAGCAGGAACTGAAGGCAGTGGGTGAATATCAATACAATACCAAGGATATTAAGCAGATAATCAACCTCACCGATGTTTCCTGCAAGAAGGAGACAGAAGGCCCTCGCAGAAGAAAGGAAGTGGAGGTTTGGCGTTTATTGGCCAAAGCAAACCTGGAGGAGAAACTGAATTTTGTTCTTTACCCTGATGTGAAATTCAATGGAGATGTAACGCTTCGCTCTATCAACCGCTACTTAGCATTTAAAGGATATGCCAAGATTGATTTGAAACATCCGAAGGTGGCTTCCAGCGATTTCTTTATCAATCAGGATGTCAACCCCGACACTTTAGAGTTGAAATATGACAGTGTTAAGAGCAGTGCAGGCAATATACTAAGTGCAGGTATTCATCTTCACCCTGATGATGAAGCTCCGTTGATGTATGCTACTGTAATGGCACCAAAACAGGAAAAGAAGGACATCACTATATTTAAATCGACCGGCATTATTACGCAAAACAAAGCTGGAGAATATCTATACGGAAACGAGAAAAAAATCAAGGAAAAGGCGCTTCGCGGAAACCTGCTTACCTATGATGATAAGAAGGGACTTATAAAGACAGAAGGTAAGTTCAATCTCGGAACTAATTTTGGCGTTATAAAAACCAAAGCTGTTGGAAGCGGAGATGTATTGCTCGACAGCGGCAAGTATAAATTCAACCTCACCTTTGGTATTGATGCCAAGATGGATGATAAAATACAGGAGCGTTTTGAATTCTTTATGGCCGGAGACAATGCCGATGCACCTGACCTGAGCTATGAAAGCGACAAGCAGAAGAAAGCAGTGTATGAATTGTGTGGCGATAAGGAAGACAAAAAACTATTGCAGGAGTTTGAATCTGCTCCTGTGCTTCAGAAGCGCCCAAAAGGATTTAACTACAACATGGTTTTCAGCGATGTAAATTTTGTGTATGACCCCGATGATATTTCGCTTCGCAGTGTGGGCAAAATAGGTGTGGCTATGATAGGCAAGAAAGTCATCAACAAAAAGATAGATGGCTATATCGAGTTTCAATACAAAGGTGGTGCCGATTTGTTTACCATCTATTTGCAAACAGGAACCAAGGATTGGTTCTACTTCGAATATCGTCCGGGTACTTTAGGCATTCTTTCTTCGTATGATGCCATTGGCAAATTGATTGAAGCTACTGCTCCTGATAAACGCAAAGTGAAAGGGGAAAAAGACCGGTTCTATCTATACACGATGGGCTCAGCGAACAACAAAGCCGATTTTTGTGATTACATGAAAGACCGCGCGAACGGTATTATTCATCCGCGCTTTGAACCAAGATTGGAACTTCCTATGCTTGGCGATTCGGCTATGCTGAACGACTCGCTCAGCACCAAAGACTTTAAAAAAGACGACCAACCGAACTTAGATTATGAGCAACAGTTGCAGTTGGAAGAACAACAGGATAAGCAACAAAAGCAGCAGGAGATTGATCAATTGGAACAGATGAAGATGAGCAATGAAAGTATTTTCTCTGCTCCACCACCGGGAAGAAATGAGCCGAAACCGGAAGAACCAAAACAAGAAATTGTGCCGGTAGAAACTGTACCTGTGCCTGAAGCGCCAAGGGAAGAACCTAAAATAGAGACTCCGAAAGAAGAACCGAAGCAGGAAGTGGTTCCGGTTGAGCCAGTGCCTGTGAAGGAGGTTCCGAAAGAAACTTCGAAGAAGAGCAAGAAACAGAAGGCATCGAAAGAGGAACCAAAACAGGAAGCAATACCTGCTGTAGAAGCTCCCAAACAAGAGCCAGCGCCTGCAACTGCTCCGGTAGAGACCCCACCGGTGCAAGAAGCACCAAAGGAAGCTCCGAAGGAAGAACCAAAAGTGGAAACTCCAAAAGAAGAGCTGAAGGCAGTAAGTCCTCCGGTTGAAACTCCGGCAGTGCAAGAAGCACCAAAGGAAATTCCGAAGGAAGAACCAAAAGTGGAAGCTCCGAAAGAAGAACCGAAAGCTGTAACTCCTCCGGTAGAAACAACACCGGTACAGGAAGCACCGAAGGAAGCACCTAAGGTGGAAACTCCGAAAGAAGAGCCTAAAGCCGTACCTGCACCGGTAGAAACAGCGCCTGTTCAGGAAGCACCTAAAACAGAAAATCTACCACAAGACACGGTGCCTAAATAAAAAAATAGGGCAATGGCTTTCACCATTGCCCGCGCTATTTATCTACCCTCTTTCGGTGGCAGATAAATTGGTTTGGCACCGATGCAAATTTAGCAGAAAGAAAATGGAATAAGGTTCACCGGGTTTGGTCACAAATAGCATAGCCTCGGATAGCCCAACAAGACTTCCGATTTATGGGGCTGTAATAGCCTTACCCTAGTAGCAATTCAACCGGGTCGGCACCCAATAGCAGTTTGTGAGGATTTTCCAAGAAATCCTTTACCGCTACTAAAAAACTTACGGATTCTTTGCCATCGATAATTCGATGGTCATAGGAAAGCGCCACATACATCATGGGGCGGGCCACAATGTTTCCGTCAATTACCACAGGGCGGTCCTGCACTTTGTGCATCCCTAAAATGGCGGTTTGAGGAGGATTGATGATAGGGGTAGACATGAGCGAGCCAAACACACCACCATTGGAAATAGTGAATGTTCCACCGGTCATATCTTCCATGGTCAATAAACCATCGCGGCCTTTGATAGCCAACTCTTTTACCTTTTTCTCAATTTCCACCATCGAAAGCGATTCGGCATTTCGGATAACGGGCACTACTAAGCCCTTAGGTGTAGAAACGGCAATAGAAATGTCGGTATAGTCGTGGTAAACGATTTCGTTTTCTTCAATGGAAGAATTGACTGCGGGAAACTTCTCCAAAGCATTGCAAACGGCCTTGGTAAAGAAACTCATCATGCCCAAGGATACTTCATTTTTCTTTTTGAATGAATCGCCATATTTCTCTCTTATTTTGTTGATAGCGGTCATGTCCACCTCATTAAAGGTGGTGAGCATAGCGGTTGAATTTTTGGAGTAAACCAGGCGCTCGGAGATAGTTTTACGCAAGCGGCTCATTTTTTCTCTACGCTCATTCCGGCTGAAGGCTTCAGCTGCAGGCAATCCTGCTTTTGAACGAACTGCTTTCAGGGCATCTTCCTTGGTAATTTTTCCTCCTGTGCCACTTCCCCTTACTTCTGTAATTTTTACTGCACCTTCCTGCAAAATCTTTTTAGCTACAGGGGTTGCGTGGGCATTTGTCGTTTGTTGTTTGTCGTCTTTGGTCGCAACAGCCGGTTCTGCTTTCTTTTCAGTGGTTTGTTTTTCCTCCTGCTTTTTAGCAGCGGGTTCCTGTGCTTTTGCGGGTGCAACGGCCGTTTCATCAATATTGCAGATTAGGGCACCTACCTTCAAATCGTCTCCTTCCTTTGCTACCAATTTCACAATTCCTGTAATAGGCGAAGGAATTTCCTGCGATGCTTTGTCGGTTTCCAATTCGCAAATAGGTTGGTCGATGGTTACATAATCCCCATCCTTTACCAAAAAGCGGGAAAGGGTTACTTCGGTGATTGATTCGGCTACTGCAGGTACTTTTAATTCGGTCATGACTGGCTATTTTCTTTTGACATTAATAATTTATTGGAAAGCACGCTGAAGAATCGTTTCCTGTTCTTCCAAATGCACTTTTTTAAAGCCGGTGGCGGGCGATGCAGAATTTTTTCTGGCAATTCCTTTTATGGCCAATTTATCATGTAATCGGGCATGAATGAAATACCATGCGCCCATGTTTTCTGATTCTTCCTGCACCCACCAAACTTCGGCCTTTGGATATTTCTTTGCCAGTGAAATCATTTTGTCTTGCGGTGTTGGGTAAAGTTGCTCTACTCTGGCAAGGACCACATCGTCATGTTTGTCGCGCTCTTTTCTTTCGAGCAAATCAAAATAAATTTTGCCCGAGCAGAAAATAATTTTGCGAACTGATTTACTTTTCACTTCATCTACAATCAGCTCTTCAAACTTTCCCTTAGTCACGTTTTCGATAGGCGACACACAACGAGGGTGGCGTAACAAACTCTTCGGGCTCATTACTACTAAAGGCTTGCGGAAATTCCATGCAAGCTGTCTCCGCAAAGCATGAAAGAAATTGGCGGGGTCGGTAATGTTTACAACCACCATATTCATTTCGGCACACTGTTGCAAAAATCTTTCTAACCGTGCCGAAGAGTGTTCGGGACCCTGTCCTTCATAACCATGCGGAAGCAATAAAACAATCCCCGAACTGCGTTGCCATTT
>CANJVG010000133.1 GCA_947478005.1 Bacteroidota bacterium | reverse complement strand
CACAAAAAAAATGAGCAAAAGAAAACACAAGAACTTTTATGCCTTAAAGAAAGGCGGGAAGAGAGGCATCTATAATTCTTACGAAGAATGCGTCCGAAACTTTACACCCGGATGGAACAAGCCACTACATAAAGGATTTGATACCTACGAAGAGGCGTATAACTGGCTGAACGATATTACACCGCCTCCTCCACCACCTCCTAAACCTGAACCGAAGGTCACGCCACTGTTTTAATCATCCGCGTAGTCACGAGTTATCCGATGGATTGACAAACAACTTCTGTCTCAAAATTCAAAAGTGAATCTACTCCTAACCGGTGCCCGCCCCTGGAAATATTATCACCTCCCAGTTCCTAAAGTCGAAAGTATCTCGCATACTCAGGATGCACGTTTCGCAGGTAGTGAGACTTAGAAGGCAACAACCAAGAATATGGAAATAGCAATAGAATACGATATTTACCAATCACTAAATTCCTAACGAAATGAAGACAATAGTATTTACACTTAAAGAAGGCCAAGAAAATAATACCGGACACGGATGGAAACGAATAGAACTAATTCCAGGGATGACAATGCCGCATAGGATTCCCAACGAAGATGGTAAGCCGAGTCAGGTAGAACAATTGCAATGGTGCTTTGTGGATGGGAAACTTGACCCTATCAGCGATGAACTATTCAATGAATGTTCTTGGGGTAGTGCTGACGAATCAGAACAACCATACGTAGTCACTTACGAAGAATCCAAATGGATGTAACAGTGAATTAGGACTTGAGCTGTCCGCAACCTGTGTTCAAATGAACATAGGTTGCAGAAAGGAGGAGCAATACTTACCGCACCGCCCATCAATCTTCTTCTGTGCTTCATTTCTGTAAGACGAGCCGGACTGAATACTCTATATTATATGCACACTTCACCCAGGAGAATCTAAATTTTGCAGGCGAAGTCCTACTTTGTGCTCTAAGTGGGACTTTTAAAAATTGCGCAACGGCTTGGCAATCAGCACCCCCAAAGCAGAACGGCTACTTCCTACGGATTTCATAGTCCTGTTTAGCATCAATTAGCGATGTAAACGGGACTTTTCTGACTACTTCACGTCAACTAAAACAAATTGACTATGGGAAGAGCAGGAATGAAAACCACGACAAGCGGCATGGACTGGAACGTGATGCTGGGATTGACGCACCGTTTGAAGCACGACAAGAATCTGAAATTTTATCTTCTGATACTGACCGGCTGTTACTTCGGTCTACGAGCAGGTGACTTGCTAAATCTGCGGTGGAGTGATTTGCTCGACACGGACGACTTCACTGTAAAAGAACAGAAGACGGGTAAGCTCAGAAAAATTACCGTCAACCCCGCGGTGAAAGATGCTCTCATATATGTGAGCAGAGAACTTACAAAGGTCGGACGATATGTGGAGGACGATTATGTGTTTGCAAATCGGTGGGGAGCACCGCTCACCATCAGCTACGTCAACAAACAACTGCACAAGATTTTTCCGAAGTATAGCGTCAAGGTCCAGAACCCGAGCACACACACGCTTCGCAAAACTTTCGGCAGAAGAATCTGGGAGATGGATAACAAGAGTGAGCGAAGCCTAATCTACCTGAGCGAAATATTCAGCCACAACTCAATTGCAACCACCCGTAAGTATATTGGCGTGACGGAGCGGCAGATAGCAGATGTTTACCTCAAACTGTAGCCGGCATCAGGTATTTTTTCGCCTACGTTTCGGATAAGTTTTCTCCGGTGATTTATTCAACTGCTCCTCGGTCAGCTTCTTGTTCAGCGTCCGGTAAATCACATTCTGCTCCTGCAAAAGCTGTATACGTTCATTCAGGGCTTCGATGTTATCAAGTTGTCGGTATAACAATACTTCGATCTGTTTCTTGGTGTAGGGTCGCATACGTCTTTGTTCAGCCGGCTAAGCTGTGCACAGAAAATTAAAGGGGCCGGCCTCAGTAAAAATTATTTCGATCGGTTCATCCGAAGGTCTAACGGCAGACCAGAGTGAAAGACTTTTAAGGGCTACCGCCTGTGAAGTGTCTGTAGGAGTCTCTACATTAAGTTTCTTATAATTCCTCTATAAAGACTGTCAGACCTCAGCTGCTCGCTGAGGTTGTCTGCTGTCTCGCAGCCGACCGCAATCCCCGTTGAGGTCAGATGAAGTTCCGAAAGGGGAATCCCCATATAGGCGCTATTATGTGTCGCGTTTACAACTGCTTTATTATATGTGTCGCCTTTTTGATCCCTGCGGATATAAATAGAATATGGAAGCTATTTTTAAATACCCGCACGAAAGGCAAACGAAAATTCTTGATGTCCGGGTTCCGGCATGGATTTCATCAATCGAAGACATCTCTTCAAAACACGGTTTAGAGGCTGACCGGTTCCGAGTTCTGCTTCACCAGTTCTTCTTATGTTATTTGAAGAATTCAAAATTCAGAAGAAGTAAAGCAGGAAAGAATTTCTTACCCGACTTCTTTCCGGTCAGTTCTGTTCTGCTCCGGCAAACATGCACCGACAATTATATCAGATACATCAACGCACTTATTGCCGAAGGTGTTATTGAAAAACGGATGAATGAAAACGGAACACCTTCTTACCTGTCCGGTGGTCATGCACAGCTTTACCGGTGGCTAATACCGGATACTTTTAATGGCGGATGCTCATTCAGAAAAGAAAGTATAACAGGATGGAAGCAGATTAAGTCTGTACTGAGAACGCGCGATCAGTATGCGAAAGCTTGCTCAGATGCCGCAATTAAATTTTCGAAGGGCAATTCTGTTTACACTGAACTCTTAAGCTATTTGAATGATGTTGTATTGGTTAAAGACTTCTTAGAAGAATCAGGATCATTTCATGTCACCGGTGACATTCGATTTCTTGAATGTGAGGCGTGGGCAAACCATGACTTCACCTGGTTCAGTATAGATGATTTTGGCCGCAGATTACACCATCCCATTGCAACGATGCCCAAAGAATATCGGAAGCACCTGAGATTTAAAGAGCACCCAGATGTAGAACTTTCCGTTCTCGACATCAGAAACTCTCAACCGTATTTTTCATCGGTGATTTTAAACGAGGGTTTAATACAAAATCATCTTCCAGAATTCACACCACTTATAAAGCACATAGTGGTTTTTGAAAATGAACCTGACTTTCTCCTGTATAGAAACCTATGTGTAGAAGGAAGATTCTACGAATTCCTGATGCAAAGCATGGGACTGAATACGAAAGATGGGAGTGCACGAAAAAAAGTAAAGGAGTTATTCTTTGCTTCTGTTTTATTCAGCAGAACACGAGTTATCGGTGAGAGCAGCCGGTTCAGAGAATCATTTAGGAAAAGGTTTCCGAGTGTTCACGCCATGTTTCAGATGATAAAGCAGATGGATGAAGTTGTATTACCCGAGCTTAAAGATATAATCAAGCCGACATGTAAAAAGTTCAAATACGCGAAAAGCAACGATGCTTACAAGCTCGTTTCCTGTATGATGCAGCGAGCCGAATCAGCAATGATGTATCGTGAAATTGCCCCTAATTTAATAGCTGCTGGAATTAAATTTGTGACCGTTCACGACAGTTTTTTGTTGTTGCCGGTTGACGTTGAAAAAGCTCAAAGCATCATTACTGATTCATTTGAAAGGCTGGACATTCCGGTGCCGCTGCTGATGTGAATTTTCAATCGGTCATTGCTTTGGCGGTGTATCGGCCTTGGCCTGCTGTAAGAACTCTTCAGGAGTGATACAAACAGTTTCGAGCAGCCATTTCACGAGCCGCATGACTGTCTGCTTGCGAACTTCTGACAGCTCCAGTTTATCGTCAAACAGCGGAAAGAATGAATAAAGCACTACTTCATTGTCCGGCCAGGTTTCCTCTTCTTTATCTTCAAATGTCTTTAGGTTCTTCATTGTGCTGGTATATTTTGAGAACAGAGCAACTTACAAACGGATGACGTAATAATAATCGCCAAGTCTTAGGACACTTACCGTTTTTTCATCGCGGTTGTACTTGCCTAAAAAGTAGTGGGGAATACTTGTTCGCCTTCTCCATTCTTTAGGCGAAATACACAAAGCTTGTCCTTTTTGGAGCGTTTTAATCGCTTTGTTGAATTCCCCTTTTTTCTTGTCATCTATCATTTGGCTGACAAACTCCTGCGTTACGATTTCCATGCTGCTGTTTTCACTTATATACTTCCTGCGTGGGGCTTTGTCAGTAATCGGATTGCAATTTGATTTTGGTTTGACATAGAAGCAACCGGTGGCAAAAAACAAAGAAGGCGACCGGTGAACTGGCCGCCTTTTGCGAATCACGTTTCAACTAATTGTTCTTCTGTTTCATCATCGATCTGTTTATTCTTCGTTTCCGTAAACTTCATCTCCTTCATCACCTGCGTAAATTTTTCCTTGTTGGCCACACCCGTATAAAACTTCATGCAGGTCTTCACATTATGCCCCGCAATATCGGCCACGATATGAATTGGGATTCCTTTAGCGGCAGCAACACTTATGAAGGTCTTTCTTGAGACGTGACAACTTAATTCCAAATACTTTGGTCTGTACTCGGTAATTCGTTTCCCTCCTTTAAAACTGTCTACTGCCACATTTCGAGTTATACCGGCTTTCTTAGCTATATCCTTTATAACTCGGTTAATTGTTTGATTGCATAGTCTCGGCAATGCGTAATCATTTTGCTCATTTTTATGCCGCTCGATGATGGCGAGTGCCTCCGGCAAGAGCGGTACAATATTCATTTTGTCAGTCTTAAGCTGCCTGAGCGAAATTCCTTGATACACCTCAGGCATATCAGGGAATTTCACTGAAAATATTTGACTTCGCTTCATAGCGTGAAAATCGGAGTAGCGTAGCGCAGTTAAACATCCGAAGAGAAAATTCGAAAGAACATTTTGCTCCATTTCATTCTCTGGTTTATAGTCGAGTAACATTTTGACTTCCTCCCATTCCAGAAATATGATCCGTCCAACTTTTTCAGAAACGTTGAAGTCTCTATACCGGTCGTTGTTATGGAGTTCGGCCTTCTTTGCATAGGTCATGAATGCCCGCATGCGTTTGATGTGTTTGTGTATCGTATTGTCAACGTGACCGAGTTTTTGCAGGTAGGTCGCGTATTCTGAAACCAACTCCGGCTTCACATCATCAAAGTCTATCCGTTTGCCTTTAGCAAATCGCTCGAAGTGCTCGAAAGAGTGAGTTAGTGCTTCATGACTGGTTGTCTTTATCTTGTTCTTTTGAACGGCCAAATACTTTATCCATTCCTCAAGAAATACTGGCTTCACCATCTGCTTATCTCTGCTCATCTCTTTTAAGATGTGGTTATTGTCAGGAATAATTCCGTTGGCGATTGATGAGAAATAAATGTTGTTTACCTTGGTTTCGATGCCGCTTAGGTAGGTGTTCACTTCATTGGCGCGTTTCACATTCAACTTCACCCGTTGTTTTTTATCGTCCCAATCACATTGAGCAACTTTCATTCCGGTAAGGGTGCATAGTCTGTTACCGTTGTAATTGAACAACATCACGACATTGCGAGGGCGTAATGGACTTTGATCTTTCCATGCCGTGCGTTTCTCAATGTAGAATCTGACGTGCCTTTTAATCTCTCTCATTATTCAATTACTATTCGTTCTAAGCGCAATTTAGAGTCAGGTATAACAGGGTCGCAGTCGCGTTTACAATGGGAATTTGCCCTTGATTCCGCGAAGCCGCATTAGTCGTTCCAGTTGATCTGGTGTCCAATAAGGGCGGTTAGAAGCATCATATTGAGGTTCTGGCAAAGTGCCATTCTTCCGGTAGTTATAGATGGTGTGTCGTGATTTTACATCGAGTACCTCCGCGACTTGCTCTATGTAGAAGCGTTCTTCTTGCAGCAGCGATTCCCGTTTAGATATGAGCGTCTGTTTTATCTCGTCCCTCATCTCCGTCATTTCCTGCCGTACGATGGTTCTGAGCACCTCTTCGAGTAGCCCGAGCTCCATTGCTAAGATTCTTGTATTGTCTCCCATGATTTTCTTCCTGCGTTTTGTTATTCACCAGAATAGCCGAACCTGGGAGAACGTGGCTCGTTTGCTGGAAAAGAATTTCGCGGAGGGGATGGGAAGTGTAAAAGGCTGGCCTCCTTATTTCTTACGACTTACGTTCGGCAGAACATCATATCGTGAAATAATTATTGTAAGGAGGACAACACGTTGTCTTTTTGAAGGTTTATGTTTGCCCTTTAAATAACTATGGAATACTACTGGCATACAACAATTCTGGCCTGGACGAGCAATAAGAAGGTTCTTTCACTATTGGATAATATCGCCAACGAGTTAAAATTAAATCTTTATAAGGCTGATAAGGAAGAGGATTTGTATGGTGTGCCTCACTTTTTTTCTGTCGTTGATGGGGATAAAATCAGCAAAGTGCTGTTGATGAATTTAAAAGAGATTATCTCTGATGAAAACTATAAGGAGTCGGGAATCTTGGTGGTAGGCGATATACATTTAAAGATACCGGCTGCCATAAAAAGATTCTTTATTCAAACTGAGGACGGTCTAACTAAGGACTTTTTGAAGGCTACAATTTTGAATAAGAAATATGCCATCAGCAGACGTTCAAACAATAAACGGACTTACGACAAAACGGTTTTCAGAATTGTGTATGTATTAAAAAAGCTAATGAGCCCCAAAGAAGTGGTTCGAGTTGAAGAACTGTGCCGTGAATTTAATGTATCAGAGAAAACTATTAAAAGAGATATAGCACTGTTACGAACTATGGGCGAAGAAATTGTTTTTGATAAAAACAGAAATGGTTATTGTTTGATTAGCTATGAATAGGAAAATGAATAAGCCGATAGACCTTTTAGGAGCAGAAACTGATAAATGTTTTATTGCCCCAGACACAGCCAATAAGCTAACTGCGGAAAATATTGTATGCCCATGCTATTCATATCGGATTCCGGCAAATAGTCTCAAATGCCCAATTTGCGATTTGGATTTACAGAATATTAAAGGCAATAAAACCTAACGGAATTCGATAAGAAGTTAACACATGAAGGCCAAAAAGCAGTGTTTAATTGGAGTTGGTTGTTACATTACAGGAAGAGAGAATACTATAAATTCTATTGCCGTGGCCATATCAGAACATGGATTAAATGACATGGAGATTTTATGTGCCGGTCGAATTCAGAAAAAGGACTCCTGCCATTGTATTGTTGAATATATGAACAGCATCCTACTTCATCATAGCGAGTATCGCGTTGCTTTTAATGCGAATAACTTTAATGTACCCAATAGTGATTCTGATAAGTTATATGATGAGATTTCGCTTGAACTATTTAAAAACTTTAGATTTACGAAAGCATCTGAAAAGAATAAGAACAATAAGAGACTGATTATTGGAAATGATTATTTCTATGAAGGTGAGAGGTTAGACGAATGCTTAACATCGGCTATCAAACCCGACTATCTAATGGCAAATAATTTTTCAAAGGAAAGATATGCTGCTATTTGTGCGGTGAAAGCAATTCAGGCAAGCTATAAGATTTTTTCTTGGTAATTCAGAGTGACCAACTTAAAAAAGAAAATATGACCCGCATCATCAAAACTATTTTGGCATTTACTCTACTTACTCTTTTATTCTCATGTGGTTCAAGGCACAATAATGAGAGCACTTCGGAAAAAGCGAATAATAATGACCAAACTACTGAGCAAACTACCGAGCAGACTACCGAGCGAACTACCGACAATCAAATAACTGTAAACTTTGACGCGGATGTAACAGTGGATGCTTTGTATTCTATTTTAGATGAGGTTAATGAGAAAATTGGAAAAGACCCAGAATGTGTAGAGTTTTTCAAAGACTACTGGAACGAATGGGTTGATTTTGAAAATGGTTTATTTAAAAAAATAGCAATTGTAAATACCGCTACCCAAACCAAAAAGAAACTTAAATCCATAGAAAAAAGTGATGATATAACCGAGGTTGTGCCTGAAACCTATTCGGCATATAAGACAACAAAAAAGATGCTATGGGGGGTGGTTGGTGCTGTTTGGAATGGTATTCCGCTTTTGAAGTTGGAGAAAAGAAGAGGGAAACTTTATGATAGTTTTTCTTCCGAAAAAAAAGGCTACGCTCTTGCAGTTGAAATCACCATAAATAGCATCTTGTATGATTGTTATTATAAACCGTTAAATGATGAAATGAAAGAAGCCAAGGCGGGAATGAATTTCAGGTGTATAGGAGAACAGCTAAGCAATGATGAGAAGGCAGCAAATTATATAAAGACAGTATCTGAAAACTTTATTGATTTTCAAGAATCATACAGAGAGTTAAGGTCAAAAATTTTGATAAATAAATTAACAAGGAATTCTACAGATTATTCCGCCCTTGTAAAATTAGGAGATAAAATTATTGAAGCAAAAGGTGATTTGGATTTTACAGTGAAGCCTGAATATCTAAATGGATTTTTCGAACAACTTGCTCGGTTATGTAAAGAAATAAATTATAACAAAAACACTTTTACCCCTCCGGTTGAAGATTGGAGTGAAGAAAAACAATCTAATTTCAACTTAATAATTGAAGATATTCAGAATAAAACAAGGGTTATGGTAAACAAACTTAACGACCCCCCAAAGAAATCTACATGGAGCCCTTGGGAAAAGTCAACCCGAACCACACAACCCAACATTAAAAAATGAAAATGAATGGTAAATCAAAAACTCCGCTCTTGGAAAGAATAAATAATGCTCTTCCGATTGATACTGGGAAGCGATGGCGAGGCCCTGCTGATGACCCTGCTAATGACCCTGATGATATCCGTTACAAGAAGCATAAACAAGAAAAGTAGAGTAAGAAGCATATGAAAGTACGCGGCCTTTATGAGAGCGAAATGGAACTAATAAGTAAATTGCTCTATATCTTTTATGCAGAAGGTTTTGGAGAAGCAGTGCGCCCAACCATTATTGAAGATGATAACCCTATTAGCGCTAAACATCAGGAGATAATCAAATCAGGACTATTTGATGTAGACAAATTGCTTGGAGAATATTTGCCCGAACAGCAGACAATTAAACTTTATACTGAATGCATAAAAAATATTTCGGAGGTTCTTTCGGTAAACATAAAAGACCTTCAAGATGTGGTTTTATTACATGAGTTTGGCCATTGGATTACTCACAAACTACCTTATGGAGAACAAAAAGAATGGGAGAATTATTGCGGTAACAAAACTAATAATGATGTCCACGAAGGTTGGGCACAGTTAATAGCCTGGCGGGTTGTGAAGGATATACCTATACTTAAAGAGGTATTTTGTAAACTGAATGAGAGACAATCGGCACCATATAAAGTTTGGAAGCAATTTGAAAACTCTTCGATTATAACGTTATTGCTTTTAAGAGAGAATGATTGTTCTATTGCTACAGTTGGACATTGGCATCTCTTTGATGATGAGATAAAACTGAATCAAAATTCTTCTTACGAGGAAATGAAAGAGAAACTAAGAGGAGCGACTCTCGGTGGCGAATTGGGTATATTTTAGATTACTAAGAAACTTATGCCTCGTTACCGTTACGAATTAGCGCACCACACTTTTAGAGAATACTGCAATAGGAATCCAAAAGAATTCTTTGCAAAAATGTCAGCAAAAAATAATGAAGCTTTTCTTAAAGGGGTTTTGAAATCGGTTGTTGAAATTGTGGATGCGGAAGATTCACCTGTTACAGTTGGTGAGATAAAGGTGTTTGAAAAAATAATTGATTCAGCAAAGGTGCTTTTTATTAAAATGCCTAAACCGGTAGCTATAACCGATGCTTACTTTATCGGTATTGTTTTAAGTGACGTAAATAAAGATTCAGATAACAGTTGCCGGTATTTTACTTTAGAAATGTCTGCGGATAGAGAAGGAACCGAAAAAAGTGTTTTATGTGAATGGACAAAAAAGGGCCATAGAAATTACGGTTCAGTTCCAGGTAAAAGTTTAGCGGCTTTTTTAAAGGCTATGGTTCAAGAGATAAAAACAGATGATTGGGATGGGCCTGAATGGGATGATTAGTGTTACTTATCACTTAAACACTAATTTAAGAAACTCGCAATGAGCGTTAGTCTTTCTTTAACCATATCGTTATATGATTTAGGTCCATATTTACATGGTTATATACATGTAATATATCAACCACTTTATAACAGGTTTCACCAATTTTTACTCGCTCTTTCTCCCTTGGAATATTTTGTATAATTTCATTGTGGTAATTACCACGTGTATCAGGTGTTTTAAACTCCAATTGTTCTTCTACGCCATTTTCATTTTCGAATATCATTCTCACAATCATACTTATTATCTTTTGGGATTAGTCATTAAGCAAGTTTATGGATTTTAATTTGATTCTTGATTCTCTTTTTATGGGTCAAATTTAAAAAGCATAATAGATTGGGATACTTTGGGTGTGTGACACCTTACTTGTTTGCTAATAGTAAGTGCATGTAAATCGTGCATGTAACTTTACCCCTTAAATGACGAAAGCCTTGCTGGGCAAGGCTTTCGGGACATTGTTGGCGGACCGGACGGGACTCGAACCCGCGACCTCGTCCGTGACAGGGACGCATTCTAACCAACTGAACTACCGGTCCTT
>CANJVG010000132.1 GCA_947478005.1 Bacteroidota bacterium | reverse complement strand
GGCATCGTGGGCAGCGATACACTAAAGAAAATATGGAGTCGCAAATGGAAAAACGGAGCTACTCTAAAGCTCACGAACAATGGCGATGTGGCGCTACGCTTTTTTCTATCCGACAAATCGGGCAAAGATTATCCCAACGCGGGCATTACTGTGCAACCCAACCAAACCGCTCAGGTTCCCGTAATGAGCCTTGGCCCCGATAGCTATAAATTTCTGCTGGTAGTCAATCTCGATTTGGACCAAAGCGGACTCTACGAAGTGGAGTTGCTGTAAGAAATCTCTTAGCCAGAGGAGGTTATATAAAAGCAAACAGCCCCGACAGAATTCTGTCGGGGCTGTTTGCTTTTACTGATCTACTGATTAACCGATTCCCTGATTAACTATTCACTATCCCCCCATCTCCACCTCCACCTGATTGCGCAGCAGGTCATCCATGTTTTCGCGTTTGCGAATCAGGTAGTCCTTGCCTTTGTGTACCAGCACCTCGGCCGGGCGAAACCGCGAATTGTAATTCGAACTCATCGTAAACCCATAAGCCCCTGCGTTCTGAAAAGCAATAATATCGCCTTCGCGCACCTCGCTCAGTTTGCGGTCCCAGCCAAAAGTATCGGTCTCGCAGATATAACCCACCACGGTGTAAAGCCGCTGCTTGCCTTCGGGGTTGCTCACGTTCACCAGGTGGTGATAGGAGTTGTAAAGCATCGGCCGAATTAAATGGTTCAAACCCGAATCAACGCCCACAAAAACAGTGGCGGTGGTTTGCTTAATCACATTCACTTTGGCCAGGAAGGTGCCGCTTTGGCTCACCAAAAACTTGCCCGGCTCAAACCACAACTCCAGTTCGCGTCCATATTTTTTGCAGAAAACCTTGAAAGCTTCGGTCAGTTGCGCGCCCAACTCTTTCACATCCGTAAAATAATCATCGGGCTTATAAGGAACCTTAAACCCGCTGCCAAAATCAAGAAACTCCAAATCGGGAAAATGTTCGGCTGCTTCGAAAAGGATTTCGGCTGCGCGCAGGAAAACATCCACATCCAGAATATCGCTGCCGGTGTGCATGTGCAGGCCGTTCACCCTTATCTTCTCGCTCTTCACCACGCGCTCCAGATGGCGCATCTGATAAATAGAAATACCGAACTTCGAATCAATATGCCCGGTCGAAATCTTTTCGTTGCCCCCTGCCATAATGTGCGGGTTGATACGAATACATACCGGCACCGTAGAGCCAAACTTATGTCCGAACTGTTCGAGAATCGAAATATTGTCAATGTTTATCTGCACGCCTTCCTTCACGGCCAGTTCAATTTCCTCCATCGAAACACAGTTAGGCGTATAGAGAATCTTCTTCGGGTCAAAACCCGCGCGAATCCCCGTCCACACTTCCTGAATAGAAACCGTGTCGAGTTCCACCCCGATTTTTTTGAAAAACTTCAGCACGTTAATATTGTTCAGTGCCTTGCAGGCAAACTTTATCCGGGTATTGGTTCCGCTAAAAGCATCTTTGAGCAAATTATACTGCCGCTCCATAATCCCCGTGTCATATATATAGATAGGGGTATCGTATTTCTCGGCCAGTTGCGAAACCGGAATGCCTCCTATTTCATAAACTCCGTTGTTCAGCTGAATCATATTAAATTTTTGAGGTGGCGAATTTAAAATTGATTATGGAATATGGAGGATTGAAGGAACTTGTATTTTCGTTCGCCAATCCGCTGATTCTCCCGTTCGCCCAGTCCTGATATTGCCCGCCATTTGGATTTTCTCAATATCCGAATATCTTTGCCGCCCGCTTCGCGAAAACGGAGTGTATTTTTTAAATTAATTATTAACCCAAAAAAGCAGAGAAACATGCTGACACAGTACGAAACAGTATTTATTCTCACTCCCGTGTTATCGGAAGATGACGCCAAGAAAAGCATCAGCAATTATGTTGAGCTTCTCAAGTCCCAGGGAGCTGAGATCGTTCATGAAGAACATTGGGGATTGAAAAATCTTCGTTATCAAATCGGTAAAAAAACTACCGGCATTTATCACCTGGTTGAATACCGCGGCACAGGCAAGGCGGTGGACACACTTGAAATCGCGTTCAGACGTGATGAAGGCGTGCTTCGTTACATGACCATTAAGCTCGACAAATACGCTGTCAAATACAATGACGATAAGCGTGCAGGCTTAGTAGGCAGAAACAAAAGAGTTAACCTAACCGAAAAACAGGAGAAAGTATCATGAGCACAAGCAAACCAAAAGACAGCATCAAGTATTTAACCGCTACCAAAATCGGTTTAATAAAGAAGAAATACTGCCGCTTCCGCAAGAACGGTATCAAGTACATTGATTACAAAGACCCTGAGTATTTGCTTAAGTTCATCAACGAACAAGGAAAGATTCTTCCACGCAGATTGTCAGGAAACTCTTTGAAGTATCAGCGTAAGATAGCACAGGCCGTTAAACGCGCCCGTCAAATTGCTATTCTTCCTTACGTAGCAGATTTATTGAAATAGATTGGTTCAACCTTTAAAGATTAAACAATGGAACTCATACTTATAAAGAACGTAGAAAAACTAGGCTACACCGATGATGTGGTGAATGTTCGTCCGGGTTACGGATTGAACTTCCTGATTCCTCAAGGATTGGCCGTAGTTAAAAACAGCAGCACAACTGCACAATTGGCTCAACGTCTGAAAGGCAACGAAAAGCGCGAAGCAAAATTATTGGAGCAATTCAATGAAATTTCTGCCCGTCTTCAATCGGCTCCTTTAAAGATTGTGGCAAAGGTTGGAACCACCGGAAAGATTTTCGGAAGTGTTTCTTCTTACCATGTAGCAGAAGCTATTAAAGAACAATTGCAGGTGCAGGTTGACCGCAGAAAAATCACTATCAACGAAGGTGAAGTAAAAGCTTTGGGAACTTACACTGCCGAAATCGGTTTAGGTGCAAGCAACAAGGTAACTGTTACTTTCGAAGTGGTAGCTGAGGCTTAATCAACTGCTTCTCTAAAAAATTAAAACCCTGTCTTTTTAAGGCAGGGTTTTTTCGTTTATAGCACCGCTCAAACTTCTTTTTACTTTCATGGCCATGAAAAAATACTTCCTTCTCTTTTCAGGTTTCCTGTTGGCAGCTACTTTCATCTTCTCTTTTTCAAAGAGAGATACTAAAGAGGAAAGGGAAAACCGGACAGAGCCTTACGAATATTTCTTGCGTCAACGCATGTATCCCGATAATGTGTTTGCAGAAGCTACCTTCAAAAACAATCTATTGGCCGTTCAGCAAACTCTAAACAGCAATAGCCGATCGGCCGGTTTCAATGCAGCGTGGACCATGCAGGGCCCGGGTAATATTGGCGGAAGAATAAATTGTGTAGCCGTTCATCCACTCGATACCAATATCATTTTTGCGGGAAGTGCTCAGGGAGGAATTTTCAAAACAACCGATGGGGGGGCCAACTGGCATCCTGTTTTCGATGGGCAATCTTTTCTCTCGCTGTCATGGATTGAATTTAATCCTGTTCATCCGGATACCATGTTTGCCGGCACCGGGGATAGAAACATGACTCGCTATACTTATTCGGGCAACGGCCTTTACCGAAGTACCGATGGAGGCGAAACCTGGAGTTCGTTTGCATTGCAACAACAAGGAGTGATTTCGAAGATAGTAATCAACCCTCAAAACACTAACGAAATGTATGCTGCCTGCATGGGCTCACCTTTTGTGCGCGATAGTTTGCGCGGTGTTTATAAAACAAACAATGGCGGGCAAACATGGAACCGGATTTTAATTGGCAGTGACGAAGCCGGTTGTACCGATATTGTTATGAGTAAACAACATCCCGACACACTTTATGCTGCTACCTGGAACAGTATTCGCAGTAATCATGAAAACGTAAACTCCGGCAACGACAGTAAACTATGGAAGACTACAAACGGAGGAACTACCTGGACCATTGTTCCGGCTACGTTTAATCAGGAGCCGAACGGAAGAATATCCTTAGCGCTTAGTGAGCAAAATGGAAATAAACTCTATGCCTGCGTAGTAGATACTTTCAAGAACCTGAAAGGGATATTCAAAACTACCAACGGAGGAAATAGCTGGACAGCGTTGGATGTAAGTTCTTTTGGCAACGACCTTTATGGCAGTGGTGGCTATTGGTTTGGCTGGTACTTTGGTTTAATAAAAGTAAACCCATGGAATGATGAACAGGTTTTTGTTGGGGGAATTGATTTGTGGGGCTCGTTGAATGGAGGCAGCTTCTGGCAAGAGTTTTCACCGCCTTGGTGGACCTATGAAGTACATGCCGATAAACATGATTTGCGGTTTACTGATTCAACGACCTTTCTGCTCGCCACTGATGGAGGTCTGTACAAAACCGCTGACCTGGGTACCACTTATTCTGACATCGAAAATATTCCGAACACCCAGTTCTATCGGGTAGCTTATGCACCGACTTATCCTGATTTATATTTTGGCGGGGCACAGGATAACGGTTCGAACGGAGGCAATGCAAATACCATAAACGACTGGATCCGGATGTATGGGGGTGATGGATTCAGAATGATTTTTCATCCCACCGATTCGCTTACTTTTTATTGCGAAACACAATGGGGGGCTATGGTTTATACAGAAGATGGCGGAATGAATTATAATGATTTTACTACCGGTATAGACATATTCAACGACCGCATCAATTGGGATTTTCCTTATATAATGTCTCCCACCAATCCTGCGAAAATGTATTGCGGAACAAACTGCGTTTATAAAATGGACTTTGCTCCAAATGATAGCTGGACTAAAATGAGTCCCGACCTGACCGATGGAAATACGATTGGAAGTACTCAGGGGCAGTCCTTTAATGTCATCAGTGCACTTGATAATTCGAAACCGGCACCGGCTTTGTTGTATGCCGGCACCAGTGATGGAAATGTTTGGCGCAGTAATGATAACTGCGCTACATGGAATAATATCACAGGTACTTTGCCCGACCGTTTTGTTACCAGTGTAAAAGTGTCTCCTAACGATTCGAATCTTGTCTTTGTTTCTCATTCGGGCTATCGCGATAATGAGTGGATTCCCCACGTTCATAAATCACTGGACAGAGGAAATACCTGGATTGACATTTCAGGAAACCTACCGCAACTGGCAGTGAATGATTTGCTAGTGATGCCGGGTAACGACAGTATTCTATTTGCTGCAACAGACGGGGGAGTTTATGCAACAATTGATGCGGGCAATAGTTGGCAGCGCTTAGGAAACAATATGCCTGTAGTTCCTGTTTTTGAGTTGGGTTTGAATACTATTCAGCGAACAGTATTTGCCGGAACTTATGCCCGCTCTATTTATTCTTATTCCCTTGATTCTCTTGCCTTAAACATGCCTGAGGATACAGTGATTTCATCTTTGCATAATAGCGAAGCGGAGGTTTCTCTTGCGGTGTTTCCAAATCCTGCCAATGATTTTCTTCACATCAGTACTAGCTTGAAAAACTATTCGATTGCCATTTATGATTTGAGCGGAAGGAAATGTTTGGAAGAATTAAACGCAAAGAATGAAGAGACCATAGACATTACTGCATTGAGCGAAGGGACTTATGTAGTTCGGATGGCAGATTCAAAGAGAAAGATTACAAAGAAGTTTGTAAAGCTATTCCGGTAGGGGACGCTATAACTGCAATTCAAACTCCGTTTGCTACGCTTTGATATAAGTAGGTAAAATATTACTGCCTGTGTTGCGTCACTTGTAGCATATTCATTCAACCACCAAAAACAAATTGCCATGTTAGTCCTTATCTTCTTTATCGGTGTCGCCAGTTGGACTTTGACCGAGTATCTTCTTCATCGCTTTTTGGGGCACGTGCACAAAGGGAAAAACTTCTTTAAAGCAGAGCATCTTCAACATCATTCCAAAGCAAACTATTTTGCACCCGCGTATAAGAAGGCGGCTTTGGCCTTACCTGTAGCTATAGCTTTGGTGGCGGTCATCAGTCTGTTTACTACTTTGGCTACAGCCATGGCATTTGTGCTTGGCTTCTTAACCATGTATGTTCTTTATGAAGCAACGCACGCGCGCTTTCATAGGAAGGATCCGATTGCAAGGCCGTTTATTATTTTAAGGAAGCATCATTTCTATCATCACTTTCACAATCCAAAAACAAATCATGGTGTTACTACTCGCTTTTGGGATAGAGTGTTTGGTACTTTTGTAAGAGTGGAACAGGTGAGTGTTCCAAAGCAAATGAGCATGCAATGGCTTTTGGAAGATGACGAAATTAAGCTTGCTTACGCCAAGCACTTTCGATTCTCCAACAGATAGGAGTTGGGTTGCAGTGTATCCTTCGTATATTATTCCTGCAGCACCATCTTCACGCTCTTATTCTTTAGCTTCTGTCCTTTCACTTTATCGAGAACGGATGAAACCTTATTGCGCTTTACAGCTACATAAGCGATAAAGTCCTGCACTTCTATCAGTCCCAATTCTTCTTTCAGCAAGCCGCCTTTTTGAATCAGGAAGCCTACTATGTCAATCTTGTTTATCTTATCTTTTTTGCCGGCAGAGATATAGATGGTAGCCCAGTCGCTTGGGGCTGGGAAAGAATACTTTGCCGGAAGCTCCATCTCCACTGATTCGTCTTTTATAAACGGAGGTATGAACTCTTCAGCACCTAAAATTAAATAGGCAGTTCCCTCAGCGTGCATACGGGCTGTGCGACCGTTGCGGTGGGTGTATGTTTCGAGCGTGTTTGGAAGTTGGTAGTGAATGACGTGGCGGATGGCGGGAATGTCTAAACCGCGCGAGGCCAAGTCGGTGGTGATGAGGATTTGATTGCTGCCGTTGCGGAACTTGACCAGGGCTAACTGGCGCTCGTCTTGTTCTAGCTTGCCATGATATACATCGTGAATCACGCCCTTTTTATGCAGCACCTCGCTGATTCGGTCAACGGCATCGCGGTGATTGCAGAACACGAGGGTGGTTTCGTTGCCGATGGTAGCGAGGAGCGCCATGAGGGCAGTTAATTTATCTTGCTCTACAGAGCGCACGGTTTTTAAGGTGAGCTGCGGAGAAATATGTTCTTGGAGAAAATTGATTTCCTCGGGTTGCACTAAACCGGCAAAGGCGGGAATCTCTACGCCTTTGGTGGCAGAAGTGAGGATGCGTTTGTTGATGTTGGGCAGATGCTGAATGATAAAGTCCATCTCCTTCTGAAAGCCGAACTCGAGTGATTTGTCGAATTCATCGAGGATTAAGGTCTTCACCATCCTGGTGTCGAAGGTTTCACGCTCGATGTGATACATGATTCGCCCCGGGGTGCCGACTAAGACAGCAGGGGGATGCAGAAAGTTGTTGCGTTCCACCTTTGTATCGTGGCCCCCATAGCAGCAATTAATCTTGAAGCCAGTGCCCATTGATTTGAATACGTTCTCTATCTGCATGGCGAGTTCGCGGCTGGGTACGAGGATAAGTGCCTGCACGCCTGTTACTTCCGGTTTGAGGAAGGAGAGTATGGGGAGTAGAAAGGCTAAGGTTTTGCCCGAACCGGTTGGGCTTAGGAGCACAAGGTCGCGGTCTTTGCGGGTGTCGATTGCCCGCAAAACGGCCTGTTGCATGGGGTTCAGTGCCTCTATTTTGAGGGTGGAGAGTATTTTCTGTATCATGATATGGGGTGCGAAGGTAGTTATTAATGGGGGAGAGATTGATTTGATGATTTGGTGATTTGATGATGTGTAATGAGAGAGTGAATGGTGCTTTGGGAAAAATGTAGGAATAGTGGCTTAGGATGTAAAGATAGGGTAAGGCAATGTAAAGGTCGAGTAAGGCAATTCATACGTAGTATTTTCGATTTCATACGTAGTGTAAGGCAATTCATACGTAGTATTTTGGATTTCATACGTAGTATAAGGCAATTCATACGTAGTGTAAGGCAATTCATAGACTTTGAAAAGGGGGGTTAAAATACAAAGGGTTTGAAAAAGGGGGTTTAAATGGAAAGAGGGTGTGTTGGTGAAAGTCTCGATAAGGACATAAATCGGTTAAAAAGTAGATAGAAATGCCGTAAAACGTAAAAACCCCTGATAGCATTTTTGCCATCAGGGGTTTTTACTATAAGCGACCTATTGGTCTACCGCTTAGTAGCCGGTACAATTGCAGGATGCTGTTTTTCCTTTTCGTTAAACTGTAGGTTTTCGTCCGGACGGCTTTCGCCCACTTTCACCGGCTTGCCAACGGCTGTCTGCGGACCTTTTATGTGATTGTAGGCAGGGTAAACGGACGAGTTTGTTTCTGCGTTTTTAGCTGCTTCTTTGTTCGCTTTCAAACTTTGCTCCATTTCATCCATGTGGTAGTAAGCGCGTGCCTCGTTATAGTTACTTGGCACCTTGATGTCTTTGTATTGACTCCAATCAGGCTGAGCAGGCAGATTTACTTCTGCACCGTAGCGTTGGTCGGCATAAAATCTGCGCTTAGCCATGATGCGGTAACTGAACCGGATGTTTGATTGGCCGTGGTTTTTTTCTTTTACGGTAAAAGAAGTTTCACCGGGTTCCACCATCAGGCCGTTGCTTTCGCCTTCTTCCTGCACAAACACGTGAATAGGGTGTTGCGCATCAATATGGCAAACCTCCATAAACATAGGGTCGAGGGCTATTGTTGTGGTACCGTTTATCAAAGTTCCATTGCCCAAATCTTCAAACCAAAGCTCCGGACTTTCGGTAGCATACAAGCGTTGGAAACCGCTGTTGGTAGGCACTGTGGCCGGCTTGGTTCCTGTGCAGGTTAAAGTTCCGTTTACGAATACGCCATTGCCTCCAGACCCTGACAAACTGTTGAAGTAACCGGCATAAGTACTTGTTCCATTACTGCTACCATAAATTCCGGCCGCAGCTACAGGTGCAGAGTAAATGCCATAGAAACCCGCTACCCCACGACCGTTGGAAGTACCGACCACTCCGTTATCGGTTCCAATGCCGGTGCCAACACCACCACCCCAGCCTATACCCAATACACCCGTTCCAAAACCGTTTACATTGTAAGAACCTAGTACTCCTATACTGTTAGAACTACTGGAATTATTGTAGCCATAAACTCCGGCTGAGTTGGTTCCGGTTTGTTTGGTTTCGCCATATACCCCAATGCCCACTCCGTTGCCGCTTGCCGAAGTATTTATACCTGATATTGCGGTACCGGTGCCATTGCTGTTTTCACCGCGCACCCCATAACCAAGTGATTGTGCTGTTTTGCCCAATACACCGGTTCCGGTTCCGGTGCCGGCTCCCACCGCATTAATGCCCCTTGCAGCCACCCCGTTGGCGTTGTAGTGTTCTGCATTCATACCAAAGTTGGTGCTGTCGAGGTTTCCGTCTACATAAGCATAAACTGCGTTTGTGTTTTTAGGATAAGGATCTCCGGGAACATAATCCCAAAAGGAAGCGCCAAACACACCTGTACCTGATTCTGCAAAACATTCTCCATGCACCCCTTGCGAAAAAGTATCATTCGCTGCACCAACCACCCCGATGGCACCAAGGCCAGATAAATTGTTGACGTAACTATCGGCATATCCATAAATAGCGCATACAGTGTTTTGGCCCGGGGTGTAATCGACAGGGTTGTCGGTGGTAACAGCCATCATAGCTGCGCGGCTTTTGAGTGTATTTACTGCCGTTGCATTTAACGCATATATGGTAGTGCTGGAACCCACCGAATCCATGCGGCCATAAAAAGCATGTCCGCTTCCCGAATTGGCCCCTCGGGCAAGGTTACGGGCATAAACGGTGGAAGATTTCAAAGCATTGTTAGTTGCATAAATCGCATTGGAACCTGTACCCGTGATTGCGGCTGAAGTGTGTACCGCATATAAAGTAGGATTGTTGATTGAATCGCTTACAGCAGCTATTGCCACCTTGCGGAAGTTAAGTGTTGGCGCTGAAGCTGTGGTGTAGCTAAGCACCCCTGCTTTATCTCCATTGGTATATAAGCCATAAGAGTTGCCTGCATTATTATAGGCCAAATAGGTGTTCACCCCCGGAGCTGTATTTTGATAAGTATTCAAGCCATAATTTGCACCGGAGATTAAAGTAACGTATTTAACGTTTGCAGCTGAGTCGACATTAAATGCTGCCATACCTAAACCATTGGCTCCACCGGTTCCGTTTACACCGGCACCCGGAGAATAATAGGTCTGCACTCCGCCTGCTCCACCAACAATTCCAAAGCCGTAGTTGAATCCGCTTTTCATTCGGTTAACAACACTCAAACCACCGGCAGATGCCACTGAATCTTCGATATATACTCTGGCCACTGCATAAGGGGCTGTGTGAATGCCTACATAGGTACCATTGTCCCGAATCTGACCGGTGCCAAGAGTGGTAGCGCTTGTCCACCGTGTTCCGTAATCGGTAATTCCTGTACCGGATACGAGACCCAAACCTGAGGCGGTTTGCCATGTAGCCAATCCGGTTGCATCAGAGGTTAATACTTTATTCAGACCCGGTGTTCCACCGGTTATTTTTACCTGACCTGCTACTTCCAAAGCTGAACCGGGTGTCGCAGTGCCTATCCCTACAAAGCTACCATTGTCAAATATCTGCGAATTGCCTCCCGAGTTGGAGGAAGTAAATTTGATGACATAGTTCTGGGTACCGCTAATGTTGGCAGCCCCTGTCGCTCCGGTAGCCCCGGTTATTCCTGTTCCTGTTACACCTGTATTTCCGGTAGT
>CANJVG010000131.1 GCA_947478005.1 Bacteroidota bacterium | reverse complement strand
AGGTAACTTAATACACAGATTTGTTTCATCACCTCCTTTGACATACGTAGATATAGCGGGGCTTTGCGGCTTATCTGGTTAATCCAATTTGCTTTTTCTTGCCACCTGCAAACATAATGGATTGACATTAAGCTGTACCCTCTCAATCGAAGTTTACATTCTCTAAGATGCCTTTGACACGCCCCGGATTCATTTTGACATCGTCCAGATTACATTTTACACACCCAATATTGAAAATGACACGCTCAGGATTCACTTTTACACCTTCAGTATTCAATTTGGCATGCTCCAGATAGCATTTTGACACACCTAAGATTGAGTTTTACATCGCCAATCTTGAAAATGGCACACCCACGATACACTTTGACATACTCAGGATTCAATTTGACAACCTCCCGAACGCGTTTAACACGCCTATGAGCGGGTTTTACCACCTCCTGCCTCATTAGAAATAGTAAAACTGGTTGTTTTCGTTTCTGTCCAATTTCGCCCTCCACTATCCACACCGTGAAGAAAAAATTCGCGCCAATCAATCGGCTAATTACATATTCGCACCCTTATGAAGGATGAAGCGGAAAATACAAACCCTGAAGGGATAGGCCCCGGCCAAACCAGCGAGCATGTGGACGGCATGTTTAAGAACTGGTTTCTGGACTATGCCAGCTATGTAATATTGGAGCGCGCGGTGCCAGCCATTGAGGACGGGCTGAAGCCTGTGCAGCGCAGAATTTTACACGCCCTGAACGAAATGGATGACGGGCGGTTTAATAAGGTGGCGAATGTGATTGGGCAGACGATGCAGTATCACCCGCATGGCGATGCCAGTATTGGCGATGCACTGGTGAACATAGGGCAGAAGGAGCTCATGTTCGACACGCAGGGAAACTGGGGCGATGTGCGCACGGGTGATTCGGCTGCGGCTCCGCGATATATTGAGGTGCGCCTGTCGAAGTTTGCGAAGGAGGTGGCGTTTAATAGCGATAACACCGAATGGCAGTTGAGTTATGACGGAAGAAAGAAGGAGCCGATTACTCTGCCGGTTAAGTTTCCGTTGTTGCTTTCGCAGGGAGCCGATGGTATTGCGGTGGGTTTATCGACTAAAATTTTGCCGCATAATTTTATTGAGTTGTGCGAGGCCAGTATCAGCCATTTGGAGGGAAGGCGTTTTAGATTGCTGCCCGATTTCCTGACCGGAGGATTTGTGGATGTGTCGGAATACAACAAAGGCGAGCGCGGAGGAAAAGTGAAGGTGCGCGCAAGGATTGAAGCAGTAGATAAGAAGACCTTGGCTATTCGTGAAATACCTTATGGCACCACTACCGGCAGTTTGATTGAAAGCATTTTAAAGGCGCAGGACAAGGGCAAGATAAAGCTCAAGAAAGTGCATGACAACACCGCCAAGGATGTGGAAATATTGATAGAGCTGGCGCCCGGCAGCGACCCGGATGTTACAATAGATGCGCTGTACGCCTTTACCGATTGTCAGTCGTCTATTTCTCCGAATGCCTGTGTGATTGTGGACGACCGTCCGATGTTCATGACAGTAAACGAAATACTGGAGCGCAGCACCGAGAAGACCAAGGATTTGCTGAAGCGGGAATTGGAAATTCGCGAAGCAGCCTTGAACGAGAAATGGCATTTCAGTTCATTGGAGAAGATATTTATTGAGAAAAGAATTTACCGCAACATTGAAGAGTGCGAAACCTGGGAAGCGGTTATTGAAACGATTGATAAGGGATTGAAACCTTACAAGAAACTGTTCCGCAGAGAGGTGACGGTGGAGGACATAACCAAGCTGACAGAAATAAAAATCAAGCGTATTTCGAAATACGATGGGTTTAAGGCCGATGAGGAAATGAAAAGCATAGAGGCTGAACTGAAACAGTTGGCTTATGATTTAAAACACCTGACGGAATACACGGTGGCTTATTTCCAGAATCTGATAAAGAAATATGGCAAAGGCCGCGAGCGCAAAACGGAGGTGAAAGGCTTTGAGGAGATTGAAGTGAAGCAGGTAGCCGCTACCAATGTGAAACTTTATGTAAACCGCGAAGAAGGATTCCTCGGCACTGGTTTAAAGAAAGATGAGTTTGTGTGCGAGTGCAGCGACCTGGATGATATAATTGCCTTTACGCGCAGCGGCAAACTGATGGTGGTGCGCATAGGCGATAAGAAGTTTGTGGGCAAGGATATTATGCACGTAGCGGTATGGCAAAAGAGTGATGAGCGAACGGCCTACAATCTTGCGTACTACGATGGCGGCAGCAAGCGATTGTATGTGAAACGATTCAACGTAACGGGAATTACCCGCGATAAAGAATATGATTTGACACAAGGCGCGGCCGGTTCGAAGGTGCTTTATTTTACGGCTAACCAGAACAGCGAAACGGAGAAAGTAAGAGTGCAGTTGCACCCGAACAGCACCGCCCGCATCAAGGAGTTTGAATACGACTTTGCTGATATTGAAATTAAAGGACGGGGAGCGGTGGGAAACATCTTAACGAAGTTCCCGGTACGCAAAATTGAATTGCTGGAAAAAGGGAAGTCTTCTATTGGCGGAATCAAGCTGTGGTTCGATGAAAAATTCGGCCGCTTGGTGACCGAAGAGAAAGATAAGACACGTTACCTTGGTGAGTTTAATACAGGCGACCAGATACTGGTAGTGTTTAAAGAGGGAACTGTTGAGTTAACTAATTTTGAAGGCACGAATAAGTATGAGATTGAAGAAATTTACACCGTAGAGAAGTTTGACCCCGAGGGAATTTACAGTTGCGTATACTACGATGGGGACAATAAGGATTACTATGTTAAACGTTTCCGCATAGAACTGAAGACGGAGCGATTTAAATCGCCTATCATTACCGAGCACAATCACTCTAAGTTGCATGTGTTTAGTTCAAGCCCTGAGGTTTGGGTGAAGTTTAAGGTAGAGAAAGGCAAGACCAAAGAAAAGGTGGAAGAGGAAGTAAAACTCAACGACCTGATTGATGTGAAAGGCTGGAAAGCGCTTGGTAATAGATTAACAACTTTCCCTGTGAGCGGTAAGATTTATGAAGATGAGGTGAAAAGCCTCGCTTCGGTAAAGGCCGGAACGACAGAGGTGAAGATGGGCACTACTATTGAGTTGGATGTGAACCCTAAAGCCGGGAAGAAAGGTAATCAGGGAGATTTGTTTTAAATGAATTTACCTATGAAGAAGCTTCTTTTAGAAGCGTAAATACTGATACAGAATTTTTTGAAAGCCCTGTGCGAAAGCACAGGGCTTTTTTAGTTTAATTCTCCCACTTGGCAGCTTTCTGACAAGCCTTTTCCTGTTTTTAAACCAATTAAACCTGTGGATAAGGCTCCAGTTTCTCCACATTTAGCCACATTTGAAATAATCCTACCACAAATTACCACCTATGAAAATTTGATTTTCTATAGGTATTTTTGGTTTTAAATAACTGTTGAAAAAAATAAATGACTATTTTAGTGTCAAGTAGTGGTATTTTGTGGGAAATGTTTTGATTTGCAATCAGAATTAAACACAACAATGGCATTTCGCGGACAATTTGATTGCACAATGGATGATAAGGGGCGCATTAAGATGCCTTCTTCTCTGCGCAAGCAATTTCCTGCTGAGGAGAAAGGCTCCTTTATGATAGCCAAGGATATCGAAGACTGTTTAGTGATTTATCCGATGAAGGAATGGGAGGAGCAGGAAGCAAGATTGATGAAGCTGAATCAGTTCGACCCGGTTTTGCGCCAGTTCGCAAGCGCTATGATGATTGGGTTGACAGAAGTGCAGTTTGATAATGCCGACCGTTTTCTGGTTCAAAAAAGTTTGACAAAATATTTGGGCAGCAGCAAAGATGTAGTGCTGTTAGGTAGATTTAATAGGGTACAAATTTGGGATGCTGCCAAGTTGGAGCAATACAATAACAGCGGTTTGGCAAATATTAAGGAGTTGGCGGGAGAGGCAGCCTCTTACATGGATAAGTTAGAGGAGAAAGAAAAGAAGTAAAGAGGATGAAGAAGGATACTTCTGACTTTTCCTACCATACAAGCGTTCTTTTACATGAGAGTATTGACGGACTCCGCATTAAGCCCGATGGTATTTATGTTGATGCCACTTTTGGCGGAGGAGGTCATTCGAGAGAAATACTGAAGCAACTCAATGAAAGCGGAAGGTTGATTGGTTTTGATCAGGATGAGGACGCGAAGCGAAATGCCCCGGATGATGAGCGATTCACTTTGGTACAGGCAAACTTCAGTGAGTTGAAAAGGTTTCTCCGCTTACACGATGCAAATCTTGTTGACGGTATTCTTGCTGACCTTGGAGTCTCGAGCTGGCAGTTTGACACGGCAGAGCGAGGCTTTAGTTTTCGCTTTGAAGGGCCTTTGGATATGCGGATGAATAGAGGTGCAGAGAAAACAGCTGCCGATGTGTTGAATGAATATAGCGCAGAAGAATTGCAGAAGATGTTAAGTGAGTATGGCGAAGTGAGAAATTCCAAAACGCTGGCCGTTGCAATAGTAGATGGGAGAGCGCAAAAGGAATATGAAACGATTGCTGACTTTTTAAGCGTTTGCGAAGCGAATAGAATAGGAGAGAGGCATAAGTATCTCGCTCAGGTTTTTCAGGCGGTTCGGATGGAAGTAAATGAGGAGTTAGGTGTTCTGAGAGAGTTTTTGTTGCAAAGCGGAAAAGTGTTGAAGTCGGGAGGAAGATTAGCAGTTATCACTTTTCATTCGTTGGAGGATAGGTTGGTGAAGAACTTTATGAAGAACGGAGGTTTTGAGGATGAGCCGGAGAAAGACTTCTTCGGAAATTTTGAGAAAAGATTCAAGTTGATAACGAAGAAGCCGATGGAAGCCAGTGATAAAGAACAAAAAGAGAATAGCCGCTCAAGGTCGGCAAAACTGAGAGTAGCCGAGAAAATTTGAAAGACAAAATGGAACAAGAGAATATAAATGAAGCAGAGGTAACAGCAACTTCGAAGAAAAAATCTTCGAAGGGTCTTTCTTCTCTTTTAGGCAAGTTTGATACGGCCGGAGAGAAAGGAATGAAACGTGTGTTGCTGAATATGCCTTTTGTGCTGTTTCTGGTTTTTCTGGCGGCCTTGCACATTGCTAATAACCATTTGGCTGAAACATATGCACGCAGAATTACAAAAACGGAGTTGGAGGTGAAGCAGTTGCGTTGGCAATATATGACTACCACCAGCGGTCTGATGTTAAAGAGCAAACAAAGTGAAGTAGCAAAATTAGTAGGGACACAGGGGTTGAAGGAATTGAGAATTCCCCCTTATAAAATAGAAGTAGCAAAAAATTAAAGATGCTGAATAAAGTGAAAGCTCATCTCCTGAAATTGTTCCCGCAGAAAACGGGACGGATGAGCCGCCACCAAAGTTCACTATAAAAAACCTAAACCCGGTTATCGGGTTCAGGAGGTACTATGATTAATAAAAAGAGAGAAATTCTTTTGAGGGCAAGTATTGGTTTTCTGTTTGTTTGTGCTTTGGGCATGGCCATCATAGGTCGTACGTTTTATATTCAAACGGCCGAAGGAAACTACTACCGTTCATTGGCTGATTCCCTCACAATCTTCCCAAAGACGATTTTGGCAGAGCGGGGTAACATATACACTGCTGATGGAAGACTACTCGCAACTACCTTGCCTACTTTTGATATTCGAATTGATTTCAAAACTACCTATACTCATTCCGAGATTTTTAAGAGCAATGTAGATTCAGTGTCCATGCTTCTCAGCGCTATGTTTAAGGACAAGAGCGCGACACTTTACAAAAATGAGTTGGTACGTGAACGAAAGAGTAAGAGTCGTTATTATCTGTTGAAAAGAAATGTCACTTATAACCAAATGAGTGAAATGAAACATTGGCCGATGTTTCGTGAAGGTCAATATAAGAGCGGTATGTTGAGTGTGCAGAATGATAAACGCCTGATGCCTTTTGGGACCTTAGCGCAACGAACAGTAGGTTTTACGAATAAGGACGGAAGAATGGTGGGTTTGGAAGGGAAGTATGATGTTTCATTGAGTGGAACGAAGGGACAAGTAATGGTTCAAAAAATTTCCGGTGGTGTTACTATCCCATTGGACAGCAAAGAAGAAATTACTCCCCAGCCCGGCAGAGATATTTATACGAACATAAACGTTGATTTACAGGACGTGGCAGAAGATGCTTTGCTGCGTGCGCTTCAACATCATGGCGCAGAACACGGCTGTGTGGTTTTGATGGAGGTTAAGACCGGAAAAATAAAGGCAATTGCAAATTTGGGTATCGGTAAAGATTCGTCCTACTCAGAGAACTTCAATTATGCAGTAGGTGAAGCTACCGAGCCGGGTTCTACGTTCAAGTTAGCCACCGTTGCCAGCTTGATGGAAGATGGATTCGTGAACAACAAAACGAAAGTGGATGTAGGAAATGGAGAAGCCAAGTTTTATACGCTTACCGTTCACGACCATGAGCGATTAGATACTCCGCTTATAACTTTGAAGCGTGCATTGGAAGTTTCTTCTAACGTAGCTATGGCCAAACTTGCTTTTCAGAACTATCAATCGGCTCCTGAAAAGTTTTACTCGCATTTAGAAGCATTCGGATTTACAAGACCAATTGATATTGAATTGCCCGGTGCCGCGAAACCTGTAATTGCTGAGCCGAAAAAATGGAGTGGTGTTTCTGCTGCATATATAGCCCATGGCTATGAGCTTCAAGTTTCTCCTTTACACACTTTAATGTTTTATAATGCTATAGCCAATAACGGGATTTTGGTAAAACCATATCTGGTTGATAAAGTGAAGGAATACAACGCCACTGTTGATTCCAGCGTCACCACGGTTCTTAATCCAAGAATTTGTAGCGAAAAAACTATTCAGCAGTTGAGGGAGATTTTGGTTGGTGTTGTAGAAGAAGGCACTGCTCAAAATTTGAAGACAGAATATTTGCATGTAGCCGGAAAAACAGGGACGGCTGTTATTGCTCAAGGTAAAAACGGATATAAGAACGGTGGTAAGAAAATTTATCAGGCCAGTTTCTGCGGGTATTTTCCTGCGGATCAACCGGAATACTCCATGATAGTTGTTATCAATTCACCATCACAAAACGGCTATTACGGCAATGTGGTAGCGGGAACAATTTTCAAAGAAGTAGCAGACAAAGTCTACTCGTTATCCCTAGAAATGCATACGGCAGTAAATAAAGCGGTGGTTCAAAATACGATGCCTATTGTTTTAAAAGGTAATTCAAACGATTTTGAAAGTATCTATCAATTCTTCGGAAGTAAAGTTACCGCTGTTAATACAGAATGGGCTACTGCAAGTGTTAGCAATAACAAGGTATTGCTTGCAGAAAATGAGGTGCTGAGTGGAATTGTTCCGGATGTAACAGGTATGAGTATGAAAGATGCGCTTTTTCTTTTAGAAAGTGAGGGTGCAAAAGTTTCAATTGCAGGAAGAGGAGCGGTAGTTAAACAAAGTGTGCAAGCCGGTGAAAAGTTATTGAAAGGGATGTCGATCAATATTGAATTGAAATGAAGCAACGTTTAGTAATTCTTGGTGCAGGAGAAAGCGGTTTTGGGACTGCTGTGCTTGGCATGAAGCAAGGCTACGATGTGTTTGTAAGCGATGGAGGGAAAATTAAAGACAACTACAAGAAGCAACTGGAAGAATGGAAGATTGAATATGAAGAATCGAAGCACACGGAGGAAAGAATTCTGAATGCTGATGTTGTGATGAAAAGTCCCGGCATTCCGGAAAAGGCAGAGATGGTAAAGAAGATTCGCAAACAAGGAATTAAGATAGTGAGTGAGATTGAGTTTGGTTCCTGGTATACTGATGCTCAGATAGTGGGTATTACAGGTGCCAACGGAAAGACAACAACGACAGCTCTTACTTATCATATCATGAAGGACGGGGGAATGAACGTTGGCTTAGGCGGAAATATCGGAAAGAGTTTTGCTTATCAGGTAGCTACCGAAAGCTTCGATTACTATGTATTGGAAATTTCAAGCTTTCAGTTAGACGACATAGAGAAATTCAGACCAAATATTGCGATACTAACGAACGTTACTCCGGATCATTTGGATAGATATAATTATGAATTGCAGAATTACGTGAGTTCTAAATTCAATATTACAAAGAATCAAACCGAAGATGATTTTTTCGTCTACTGCGCTGATGACGAAATTACGATGGCAAATCTGGATAAGTATCCAACACGCGCAAAAAAAATTCCTTTCGCATACGATAAAGAGTTTGCGGAAGGAGGATTTATTAAAGACGAAACCCTCATTATTAACCATAACCAAAACCAATTTACCATGAGTATTCAGGAACTCGGATTAACAGGACGTCACAACGTCTACAACTCATTAGCCGCAGGAATAGTAGCTAATGTATACGGACTGCGTAAGGAGCAGATTCGCGAAAGCTTATCGGACATGAAATCGCTAGAGCACCGTATGGAAAGCGTAGCGAAAGTCCGCAACATCGAATTTATTAATGACAGCAAAGCCACCAATGTCAATAGCACCTGGTATGCTTTAGAGTCAATGAACAAGCCCATCATCTGGATTGCCGGTGGTATTGATAAAGGTAACGATTACAGTGTGCTTGATCCGCTGGTAAAAAAGAAAGTAAGAGGTATGATCTGTCTTGGGACGGATAATACCAAGCTCCATTCTGCTTTCGGAAAGATGGTTGATATTCTTGTAAATGTAACGAACATGGGCGATGCTGTTAGGATGGCCTATCAGCTTGGTAATCCGGGTGACTGTGTGTTGCTATCGCCCGCGTGCGCTTCGTTCGATTTGTTTGAAAATTACGAGGACAGAGGAAGGAAATTTAAAGATGAGGTGATTAAACTGTAATAGTTAGCGGTTCTAAAAACTAACCTATGCTATATTATCTCTTCCGGTTTCTCGACCAGCATTTTAATTTTCCGGGCGCGGGCTTGTTTAACTACATCTCGTTCAGAGCAGCTGCGGCTGTTCTGTTGTCACTTATAATTTCAATGTTGTATGGTGGCAATCTTATTGCAATGCTTCGGAGAAAGCAAATCGGAGAGACTATTCGTGAATTAGGCTTAGCGGGTGAGAATACAAAGAAAGGAACTCCAACCATGGGAGGGCTGATTATTCTTGGTTCTATATTAATTCCTACGTTGCTGTTTGCTAAGCTTGAAAATATCTACATTATCTTAATGCTTATCACTACTGTTTGGCTCGGTTTAATTGGTTTTGCCGATGACTACATCAAGGTATTTAAGAAAGATAAAGAGGGGTTGGCTGGAACGTTCAAGATTATTGGTCAGGTTGGTTTGGGAATCATAGTTGGCACTACACTTTATTTCAATAAAGGTGTAGTAACAAAGGAGGAAATTCCGCAAGGGGAAGTATATAAGTATAATAGTGACCAAATATCTAAGGTCACGGATGATAATTTCAAGGTGCATTATATGGTAACGGAGAAAGCTCCTACTACTACCATTCCCTTTTTAAAAAGCCACGAGATTGACTATTCTGTTGTTCTTTGTGCCATTAATAAAGATTGGTGCAAATACGCGTGGCTTATTTTTATTCCGGTCGTCATTTTTATCATCACTGCTGTTAGTAATGGAGCTAATCTTACAGACGGTATTGATGGGCTCGCAACCGGCACCAGTGCGATAATAGGAGTTACACTTTTGGTGTTTGCATATGTTTCAGGTAACATCATTTTTGCAGACTACTTAGACATCATGTATATCCCCAACGCTGGAGAACTTGTGATTTTTATTGCTGCTTTTGTGGGTGCCTGCATTGGGTTCCTTTGGTATAATGCTTATCCGGCTCAGGTATTTATGGGTGATACGGGATCACTAGCTCTCGGTGGAATCATTGCCACACTGGCTATTATTATTCGTAAGGAATTACTTATTCCGGTGATGTGCGGAATATTTCTAATGGAGAATTTAAGTGTAGTGATACAGGTTAGCTACTTCAAATACACAAAGAAAAAATTTGGGGAGGGAAGACGAATTTTCCTGATGTCACCTCTTCATCATCATTACCAAAAGCTTGGTATGCATGAAAGTAAAATAGTTTCCCGTTTTTGGATTGTCGGAATTCTGCTCGCTATTTTGACAGTGGTTACCCTGAAGATTCGATAGAATGAAAATCCTCAGCGATATACTGCATAATGTTTCGGTTCTCGAAACCATCGGGTTAATCAATGTGGAGGTTCTATCGTTACAGATGGATAGCCGCAAGGTAAAACAGGGTGATTGCTTTATTGCAGTAAAGGGATCAGTAAGCGATGGCCATAATTTCATTGCCAAATGTATTGAACAAGGTGCACGAGCTATTGTTTGTGAAGTTTTGCCTCAAGAACTTAAGTCGGATATCGCTTATATAAAGGTGCCGAATGCTTCTAAAACGCTTGGAGTTTTAGCTTGTAACTTCTATGATAATCCTTCTGCAAAAATGAAAGTAATAGGAGTGACAGGAACGAATGGAAAGACTTCGACCGTTACTTTATTGTTTCGATTATTTCGGACTTTGGGTAAAAATGTCGGCTTACTTTCAACTGTTCAGAATCAAATCAACGAAGAAATAATTCCAAGTACGCACACCACACCTGATGCTATTTCGTTGAATGCGTTGATGAAGCAGATGGCGGATAAGGGTTGTGAATACTGTTTTATGGAAGTCAGTTCTCATTCTGTTGACCAGT
>CANJVG010000130.1 GCA_947478005.1 Bacteroidota bacterium | reverse complement strand
TAGATGAATTCTTCTATCGGTTTAATCGAAGAGGGAAAAACATCCGAAAGAACATTTTAGGTAACTTAATACACAGATTTGTTTCATCACCTCCTTTGACATACGTAGATATAGCGGGGCTTTGCGGCTTATCTGGTTAATCCAATAAAACAAGAGATTCAATTATTTTGAGTTCGCCCAAGCGATACATAAACTAACAGCCTTCTTCCATCCGTTGTATAATTTGGTTCTGTCAACCAACTTCATCTTTGGTTTGAATTGGGTGTCAATTTTCCATTGCTTGATGATGTTCGGCTTTTTGTAATAACCAACAGCAAGCCCAGCAAGATATGCTGCGCCAAGTGCTGTTGTTTCTGTAATCACGGGCCTGTCAACAGGAACGCCTAGCATATCACTTTGGAACTGCATCAGAAAATTATTTGCGCAAGCACCACCATCTACCCGAAGTGTTTTTAGTTTAATTCCGGAATCTTGTTCCATAGCATTCAACACGTCTTTGGTTTGATAGGCGAGTGATTCTAATGTTGCACGAACCAGATGTGATTTTGTGTTTCCTCTTGTTAATCCAAAAACAGCACCTCGGGCATCCATATTCCAATATGGCGCGCCTAAGCCTGCAAAGGCAGGAACCACATAAACACCTTCTGAATCTTTTACTGAGGTTGCATGATATTCGGAATCGGCTGCCGTGTCAATTATTTTCAAACCATCACGAAGCCATTGCACTGCGGCACCGGCAATGAAGATGCTTCCTTCTAAAGCATATTCTACTTTGCCTCCCACTCCCCAGGCAATTGTGGTTATCAAACCATTTTTTGATTTTACCATTTTGTTGCCGGTGTTCATTAGCATGAAGCAACCGGTTCCGTAAGTATTCTTTGCCATGCCAGCGGTGAAACATGTTTGTCCGAATAGTGCCGCTTGCTGGTCACCGGCAATACCTGCAATAGGAATTTCTACATCAAAAACTGCTCGGTTGGTGAACCCATAGATACGACTTGAATCGGTTACATAAGGTAACATGAGCGCTGGAATTCCCATCGCATCTAAAAGTTTCTGGTCCCACTTTAATGTCTTTATATTAAAGAGAAGTGTGCGCGATGCGTTGCTATAGTCGGTGATGTGCAAACTGCCATCGGTTAATTTCCAAACTAACCAGGAATCGACAGTGCCGAAAAGGAGTTCACCATTTTCTGCTTTTTTGCGCGCCCCTTTTACATTGTCTAAAATCCATTTGATTTTTGTTCCCGAAAAATAGGAGTCGATAACAAGTCCGGTATTATCCCGAACATATTTTTCGAAGTCCTTTTTCTTTTTTAAAGTATTGCAGATGTCAGCAGTTCTTCTGTCCTGCCAAACTATTGCGTTGTGAATTGGATTGCCTGTTTTTTTATCC
This sequence comes from Bacteroidota bacterium, assembly GCA_947478005.1. Lineage (GTDB taxonomy): Bacteria > Bacteroidota > Bacteroidia > Chitinophagales > LD1 > Bog-950. Next base: position 9,344 of record CANJVG010000130.1, on the reverse strand, counting down.
CACACGATAGTTGTTTCGCGTTGGTTGGTTATGCCGATTGAAACAATCTGGCTTGGTGTGATGCCCGCTTCTTTAATCGCTTCTTTGGCAGTAGCGAGTTGCGAGTTCCAGATTTCTTCGGGGTCGTGCTCGACCCAACCGGGTTGTGGAAATATTTGAGAGAACTCTCTTTGAGCCATGGAAACGATGTTTCCGTGTTCATCAAAAATAATTGAGCGGGAACTTGTAGTGCCTTGGTCTAATGCCAGCACGTATTTGCGATGATCTGCCATAGGTTTGATAGATTGAGGATTATGGATACTTTAGCGAACTAAAAATAGAAAGAACTGAATACGAAGTATTCTTTTTATACACATTTTTAATCCCAAGCCCCTTGCGTGCTGCTCGTTTACGAAGCAAACCGTGTTTTAGGAATCGGCTTTGGAAGATTTACCCCAAAAAAGGAGGTTATTTATGAAAAAAGGAAGACAAATACGACTTGTAGAAATAAAAAGTGAGGTTGGGGCAGGGACCCGTGGTGCCAGTTTGGGTGTGGATGCCGTAAAAATTGCGGCACTTGACTTTAGAAGTAACTTTTTCAAAACCCATCGCAGCTTCAACATACCGGACGACAACTCCTCTTTATATGGCATGATTGAAAGCCGATATGCTAAGCGGATAAGAAGTGTGTTGAAAATGTTTGAGCGAGTGGGCGCGGCCATTCGTGATTCGCTGAAGGACGGGAAATTTCCGATTGTGATTTCGGGAGACCACTCGAATGCGGGTGGAACTATTGCCGGAATCAGGATGGCATACCCCGATTCGCGGTTGGGTGTTATCTGGATTGATGCTCATGCTGATCTTCACTCGCCTTATACTTCACCGTCAGGAAATATGCATGGGATGGCGTTGGCAACTGCGCTGGCCGAAGATAATATTGAGAACAAGGTGAACGATTTGGATTATGAAACGATTGAGTTGTGGGAGCGATTGAAAAATGTGGGTGATATAACTCCGAAGGTAGAATATCGGGATGTGATATTTATGACCTTGCGGGATTTTGAAGAGCAGGAGGGTTATCTTTTGAAACAGCACAAGCTGAAGAATTTCACTACTTCTGAAATCAGGAAAATAGGGGTTACAAAAATTTGTCGCGAGGCTATGAAGCATCTTTCGAACTGCGATAAAATCTATATAACCTTTGATGTGGATGCGCTTGACCCTACTATTTCACGTGGAACTGGAACGCCTGTGAAAGGTGGTATTAATGAGCGGGAAGCGGCTGATATTATTCTGGAGTTGGTTCAGAATGAAAGAGTGTGCTGTCTTGAATTTACGGAGATAAACCCTACGCTTGACAGTGAGAATGTGATGGCGGAAACTGTTTTTGAAATTTTACAAAAGGTGTCGCGGCAGTTGGAGATTATCTAACTTCCATGCTGTTCTATTTCTCCATTACAGAGGTTTGATGCTTTATACTTTCGTTGTGGACTTGCTGAAAAAGTTTCAGTATAAATTCTTCGGTAAGGCCTCCGGTTTTTCCTTTTTCTAAAGCACGTTTTACAATTTGTGCCCATCGCTCGCTTTGGTGAATGGCCAGTTGGTTTTTCTTTTTCAATTCGCCAATGTTTTCGGAAATTCCCATGCGCTCGCAAAGCAACTCAATAATATAGTCATCAATCCGGTCGATGCGCGAACGTAAATCCTGAAGAGAATGGTTATCAAAAGAAACTTTTGGCTCACGAATAATGAGCGTGTTCAGAATTTCGCCCAGGCGCTCGGGGGTAATTTGTTGCTTGGCATCGCTCCAGGCTTTGTCGGGGTTCTGGTGCGATTCAATCATCAGTCCATCGAAGCCCATGTCCATGGCTTGTTGAGAGAGCATGTAAATTAAATCGCGGGTGCCGCCCATGTGGCTCGGGTCAACTATAATCGGGATTTCGGGATAGCGCCTGCGCAACTCGATGGGAATTTCCCACATCGGGGGATTGCGGTAAATAGTTTTTTCATAGGACGAAAACCCGCGATGGATGACCCCGAGTTTTTTCAGTCCGCTTTGATAAAATCGTTCGACCGCACCAATCCATAATTCCAAATCGGGGTTGATGGGGTTTTTTATCAGCACCGGAATGTCCACTCCTTTTAATGAATCGGCAATTTCCTGAATGGCGAAAGGCGATACGGTGGTTCGCGCGCCAATCCACAGCACATCGATTTCGTTTTTGAGCGCGGCCTCTACGTGTTCGGGGTTGGCCACCTCCACGCTTACCGGCAAACCAACCGCACGCGCGGCATTTTTTACCCAGGGCAAACCTATTTCGCCCACACCTTCAAAACTGTTTGGGCGCGTGCGCGGTTTCCAGATGCCTGCGCGAATCATTTGCACTTTGCCGTTGGCGTGGTGCACAATTTCCTTTACGGTGTTCATGACCTGCTCTTCGCCTTCGGCACTGCAGGGCCCGGCTATTACAAAAGGATGGGCTGTTGCTTTTGCCCAATCTTTCATGGGGGTGATTTCAAATTTATTTGACACGGTGCAATGGATTAGGATGAATGATGATTAAAATACAGAAACCTGCGCTGCGGCCTTTGCCCGGCAATAGTACATCAAACAAATTTTGCGCGCGGAAGTTTTGTTGGTTTTTGGGCTTATATATATGTATGGGTTGGGATTGGGGCGTAAAGTCATACTCCAAAGGAGGACAAACAGCCTGGATTGCCTTAAAAGTATAAATTTTGTGGTTTTGAGCTATTTTTTACCAAAAATAGGCTGTTGTTTTAAGAGTTAGAGCCAAATCTCTCTCGGTGACTGTCATATCTTCCTCCCGGACTGCCATATCTTCCTCCGGTATCGTCAAATCTTTGAGGGTTACGGGCAAATCTCTCAAGGTTAAGGTCAAATCTTTAAGGGTTGTGGTTAAATCTCGAAGGGTTGTTGTCAAATCTTTGAGGGTGATGGTCAAATCTTTCAGCCTGACGGGCATTTCTTTGAGGTTGATGAGCATTTCTTTCGGGGTTGTGAGCAAATCTCTTTGCCTGATGAGGGATGTTTTGAAGTTGGGGAGCGGTTCTTTTGTCCTCCTTCTAAATCCTTCTGTAAAGGAGAGGGACTTAGGTAGCCAGGCATCGAAATCTTTTGGGGTTTGGTGCGCGTATGATATTGTTCAGTTGTCTGCGATTTTTAGTCGGCAAAAATTACCTTAGCTCCACTTATGAAGAACGACAGCAACGACAAATACGATTACATCGTAATCGGCTCTGGTTTTGGAGGCAGCGTGAGCGCTATGCGCCTGGCCGAAAAAGGTTATTCGGTTTTGGTGCTTGAGAAGGGAAAGCGCTGGGCCAAGGAGGATTTTCCGAAAAGCGATTGGAATTTGCCGAAGTATTTATGGATGCCCATGATTAAATGGTTCGGCATTCAGAAGCTGACTTTTTTTAAGGAGGTGTTTGTGATAAGCGGTGTGGGTGTGGGTGGCGGTTCGCTGGTGTATGCCAACACGCACATGATGCCGAAGGAGAATTTTTATACCAATAAAATTTGGGGCGATATTAAGGATTGGAAAAACGTGCTGGCACCTTATTTCAAGCGCGCGCAGTTTATGTTGGGGTCGGAGAAGTATTTGAAAGATAATGCCGAGGATTTGATTTTGAAGGAAGTGGCGGAGGATATGGGTTATGGAAATTCGTTTACGAGTGTGGATGGGGTGGGGGTTTATTTGGGCGATACGGAGAAGGAAGTGGACCCTTATTTTAAAGGACACGGACCGTTGAGAAAAGGGTGCACGGAATGTGCCGCCTGTATGGTTGGTTGCCGGCACGGGGCCAAAAACACGCTCGATAAAAACTACTTGTGGTTTGCCGAGAATATGTTTGGCGCAAAGGTAAAACCCGAAACGCTGGTGACTAAAATTGAGTTCGTTGACAATGAGTATTTGATTCATACAGAGCGTTCGACTTCGATTTTTTCGAAAGGGAAAAAAGTATTTCGGTCGAAAGGATTGGTGGTGGCGGGTGGTGTGTTGGGCACCGTGGATTTACTTTTGAAACAAAAGCACCTACACAAAACCCTGCCGAAACTTTCGGATAAACTGGGCGATAATATTCTTACCAATTCGGAAATGCTTAGCGGGGTAGGCGGGGCCGATAGAAAACTGAATCACGGCTTGGCTATCTCCCGGATTTTTTCGCCAGACGAAAACACGAATATTGAAGTTTGTAAATTTCCGAACGGCAGTGGCTCGATGATGCACCTGGGAACGCTTGCTGTGGGCAATGGAACACCGGCAGTAAGAACGGTTAAGCTTATCGGTCAACTACTGTCGAAGCCAATTTCGTTCCTTAAATTATTCTTCAACTTCGCTCCGGCCGAAAAGGGAATTATTTTCCTGATTATGCAAACGCTCGAAAACTCGATGCAGATAAAACTGAAGCGCGGACTTTTCGGCAGCAGCATGACGATGGTAAATGAAAGCAAGCAGCCGGTGCCTACTTTTATTCCTGCAGGGCAGGAGGCTTTATTTCGCTATGCAAAAAAGGTAAACGGTATTCCGATGAATGCGCTTACTGAAGTTACGCTTGGACTTGCGTCAACGGCTCATATTCTTGGCGGCTGCCCTATGGGCAAAACAGGAAAAGACGGAGTGGTAGATGAGTTTTTCAGAGTGCATGGCTACGACAATATGCTTATTCTGGATGGGTCGATTATGCCTTGCAATTTGGGCGTGAATCCTTCGCTTACTATCACCACTTTTGCGGAATATGCGATGGATAATATTCCAACTAAGGAAGGTTCATCGGTGAAAACCTTGCAGAAGAGAATGGAGGAAGTTGCTTAGAAAAAATGCAACGCAGCAATTAATATTTCGGCATGGAGTTATCTATCTCATCTGCCCAGGCCAAGATACCGCCTGCCAAATTATATAGATTGGTAAACCCGTGATTTTGCTCTAAGTAGTTACATACGTTTCCGCTGCGCGCACCACTTCGGCAATGAATCACCACGGGTTTGTCCTTCGAAATTTTATCAATGCTTTCGGTGATTTCTCCCATAGGAATCAGTTCGCCATTGAGATTGCAGATTTCAAATTCATGCGGCTCGCGCACATCTATCAATTGGAAGTCTTCTTTCGCATCGAGCATTGCTTTCAACTGGGCTACGGTTTTTTCTTTCATCTGGCTATTTCAGGTTTTGAGATATAGCAAATGTAAATTTTTCAGATTCAGAATTGATATCTGAAACCACCGCTTAATCCCAAATTGTATTTGCGCTTTTCCTGCACGCCTATTTTTTGCAAGCTCATATAAAACAGTGGCTCGGTATAAAGCACGAAGTGTTTTTTGAGAACAAATTCAAATCCTGCGGAGGCGTAGAAAGAGGCATAATAGCGTTTGGCATTATTAATAGAGAAGTCGCTGGTATTTACCTGCTCAGTAGTAGCCACACCGCTGGTGTTCAGTTTTTGATAAGGATAACCATTTCCGGTAAAATCAGTTTGGGTTGGGATTGTTCCTGTGCTGTTAGGGTCAAACATATTTGCTGTTGTCAAATTAGGAACCACGGTATCCGCAGGCATGGTGTATGTAAATGTTTCCTTCAGCTTGATGTGGTTAATGATTCCCACATTGATATAAAACCTGAAATTGTTTTTCACCACCGGATAAACTTTAATGCCGATAGGAATAGCGAGTTCTGTAATGTTCGATGTGTAGTCGCTTGGAGCTTTTGTAAAGCTGACGGTTTTAGGCGCGTAGACTTTAAAAGAAGTTTGAGAGAAGAGAATGGAGTTGGTGATAGCTATGCGATTGAGAAAAAGGAAATCGTATGTAAAGCCAACCATGTAAGATGGTTTGTTGTAGAACGGAGCTGGTCTTCTTCTTGGATTGTCGGAAAACATTTGACTGCCCAACGTTGTCCAAGTAACATTTGCTAAAACACCTAAAGAATAATGAAAGCTGATCTTCTTTTTCTTCGTCAATAAATCTGTATTTTCCTTTTTGTCGAATCCGGCTTCAGCATTTTCTGAAACAGATTCTAAGAGCGAGGCTTCTCTTCTGCTTAGGTTTATGTTTTCATTTGAACTGCTCTTTTCAGCAGCGGCATGCATCATTTCTATTTCCTTTTTTAAAGGGTTTTCTTCTGCGGCCACATAATTCTGTTGATGATCTTGACCGTTTAATTGAGGAATTGCGATTTGATTCAAATTCTTTTTAAGCGGAGCATTTGTGGCTACACCTGAATGCTTAAGTCTCGATTTCGCATGATGTCGGCCGAGTGAAGTTGGACTATGGCTTTTCGCGCGTTCCGAATTTTGCGCGGTCATTTTTGACTTAGAGTTTTCCTCAGTCAAGGTTTTCATTGTTCCACTTGCACCTGCCTGTGAATTGCTTCTATCTGCAAATAGCTCATTTGCGTTTTTCTCTTCTGTCTTCTCACTTCCTAAGGTCTCTGAATTTGTAGGGCCCTGCTTGTTGTCAGGATAGGCTGTATTTGTTTCTGTCTTTGGAGTGCTGCTGCTTAATACAGCAATTGCTCCACTACGCAATTCTCTCAACTCATAACCAAACAATACCAGTAGCAATGCTGCGGCAATACCACCGGTCCACCACCAGAAAAATCCTCTGCGTTTTTTCTTTTCATCCAGCATGGCTTCCATTTTCTCCCATGCTCTGGGGTCAAACGGAAACTCGTTGCCGTTGAGTTTCTCCCGCAATTGTTTGTCGGAATTACTTTCCATACATCCTTACATTTACTTTATTCAACTGAATAATTTTTTCCTGCAACCGCGCCCTTGCCTTGGCCAAATTTGATTTAGAGGTCCCTTCATTAATACCCAGCAATTCGCCAATTTCCTGATGGTTATATCCTTCCACAACATACAGATTAAAGACAGCGCGGTAAGCCGGAGTGAGTTGATTGACCATTTCCAGAATTTGTTCGGCACCTAAGTCGGCAATCACATCACTACTGTCTTCTGCATAAACTGTCTTTTCAATTTCCAAATGCTGATGCCGGATTTCAGCGCGCAAATAATCTATTGCAGTGTTTACCATTATCCTATACATCCATCCTTCCATGTTCCCCCCCTTATCGGCAAATGCTTTTATGTTTTGAAAAACTTTCAAAAATCCCATGTTCAGCATTTCGGTGGCCTGCTCTTTGTGCGAAGCATAGCGCATACAAACCGCCATCATCTTGCCGAAGTAGCGTTCGTATAAACGCTTTTGTGCAAGCCGCTCGTTTTTGATACAACCGTTGATGAGTTCCTGTTCCGTCACGCTGAAAATTATTCGCATCGAAGTTACAGTTGTTTGCAGAAGTTCGGCTTCTTAAATAACAAGAACTTCCCTTCTCTATTTCTCCACCGGAATCCGGCTCAGCAGCGAAATATTCTGAACGTTCGAATAATCATATTGATACAAACCATCGCTGCCGACCATTATTAAATCGTTGTTGAAGGGTATTACATCAAATGAATTGATGTTGCTGAAATGAGCAATCATGCGACTTCCGATTTGCATCACATCGCTGGCATCATACACTTTCAAGCCATCGTTGCCATCGCATACAAATAATTTTTTGTTGTCAATGCCTACTCCTTTCGGGTTGGTCATAGGCACGGTAATTTTTAAAGTCGGTGCAGATAGGTTGGTAATATCCACTATCTCCAATTGATTTACACCCATGTGGCACGGAGCATCATTACTCAATGTAAAGTAGGCGTATTCATCATCTACTACCACCGGGTCGCAGGCGGTAATGTGACTGTAAACAGAAGTTTGAGTAGGTGAAAGAGGATTGGTAATATCATAGATATAAACCCCCGAACTGGAACCAATGAACAAACTGTTTTTGTAAGGGAAAATAGTTTCAATACTCCAGCCTACATTTTTGTCAGCCACTTTTGCAGGATTGGCGCTGTTGGAAATATCATAGATGTGCAACGTGCTATAATCAACAATATAAAGCGTGTTATGTGAAATAGTGAAACGGGCAGTAGAGCCACCAACACCCGGTTGTTGCGAAATAGTTGTTGGCGAAGTTGTTCCAGAAGTGCTGTTGGCCATTACACCGCCTTTCACATCTCCCTCAAACATATAAGGGCCTCTGTAATAGCCGCCTCCCGGAGTGCAATTGGTGCTTATTTTTTCAGTTTTCATTACTTCTTTCCATTCTGTTACCACGCCTTTGGTAGCATCGGCTACACCACCGTTGGTGTAGTAACGATAAGGAACGGCATCGTTCACTCGGTTAAGCACTGTTACGTTTTGCGGATTAGAAATGTCGAGCGTAACAAGGTCAACATAACTATCGGCATAGAGTGCATTGCCTATTGCTGACATATCGAGATTGCCTGGAATTTTAATGAAAGAAATATTTTGTGGCGAAGAAGGATTGGTATTGTCAAACACATGTATCCCCTTGTCAATTTCGTTTACAAAAAGATAGTTGCCCAAAATGTAAATCTTACCCGGGTTTTTAAGTGGCTGTGGAGATTCAGTTTTTACTGCAGCACGAAGCTCTTCATAACTCATGTAAACTGGCTCGAATGTTTTGTAGGTAATGGTCTGCTCGCACTTATCCTTTTTGCAGGACGACATGGATATCACTAAAAAGAGAGAGAGCATTAGCAGGGTTTGGTAGAATGGTTTCGCTTTCATGGCAGCTATTTTTTAGTTTTAAAATTCAGGAGGCAACGGTTTTCGTAAATGAAACGTTTTAATTTCTGAAACCGTTGCCTGAACCAAAAAATATTTTTATCGAACCTTGGTCAGACTTAAGTCTCACCCCAAAAAACCGAAAACTCCTGACCATGAATAAAATCCTACTACTCCCACTTCTTCTTGTTTCATCATTTCTGTTTTCGCAATCACAGACAGAGGATGTAGTTTATCTAAAAAACGGAAGCATGCTTCGTGGCAAATTACTCGAACAGAAACCTGAAGGCCTGAAAATCGAATTGTTGGGCGGCAGCGTTTTTGTGTTTCAGCAAAATGAAATAGACAGTGTAAAGAAGGAAAACAGTTTCAAGCGCCAACTGAAAGAAATAAACCAAAACTATTTCAGGCGCAACCGGGGCTTTCGCAACATCACTGAGTTTGGAATTATTTATGGAGTAGATTTAAAGAAGGACAATCCCGACCCCAACTATTATTACTACAACACCAATCCCGATGATGATTTCGGCATTTCCCTGCACACGGTGAATGGCTACCAGTTTTGGCCCTATTTATATGTAGGAGCCGGAGTGGGCATTGACCGCATGATATCCTACAAGCAAACTTTTTCACCATTCTATTTGCGGTTGGCTTCCGAGTTTTTGAAAAAGAAAGTGACCCCTTATGTTTTTTGCGATGTGGGTTACTCG
>CANJVG010000129.1 GCA_947478005.1 Bacteroidota bacterium | reverse complement strand
TAGGCGTAGCAGTCTTCTTCGGTTTGAAATCTCCCCTGAAATTCTCTAAGTGTGAATTGTTTTCCCATAGCTATTTGTTTTAGTTATGAGCAAACTTAGCTGCACAATGAGCAACCTATCTGCGTTCAAGATTTATGCGCCTAATCCTATAGTAATATTGGATTTAGAACCTTTTCTATAATCGTTTGCAGCACTTATTTATATAAGCCAAACCCACCATTAATTCTATGAAGCTTATAAATAATGAAAACGGAACGACTAAGCAAGAGTCCCTATCTTTGTCGTTGTATAAAAAGAAATAAGAAAGGTTGACTCTTTGACACCCAAAGAGGAATTTGAACTGATAGCCCAGATTAGGCTTGGCGATATACAAGCCCTTGAGCGGTTGGTGAATGCCAATTTTCGATTTGTGGTGTCGGTAGCAAAACACTATCAAGGTCAGGGCATCAGCTTACCCGACTTAATTTGTGAAGGAAATCTTGGATTGTTGAATGCTGCAGAGCGATATGATGAAACACGAGGCTTTAAGTTTGTGACGTATGCTGTATGGTGGATTCGGCAATCTATATTGAGGGCATTGAGCGAACATTCCCGTATTGTTCGTTTGCCGAGATATAAGATTGAATCTATCAGTAAAATTTCGGATGCTTTTGTAAAGCTGGAGCAAGAGTTTGAGCGGGAACCAACCAACGAAGAGCTGGCTCATTTTTTAGATGTTGAATTAGAGAAAATAGAAAGCACCGTTAATTTAACGGTGGTGCAGGTGCCTATTGATGCACCTATGAATGGTGATGAGATTGATTCTCTGCTCGATATTCTCAATAACCCGAATGCTGAGTTGCCTGACGACCGGTTTTCGGGTGATGATTTGCTGAAAGAGGAAATTGAATTGCTGCTGAGCGAACTGAAAGGCAAGCATGCGCAGGTGGTAAAAATGTATTATGGAATAGATTCTCCGGAGAATATGAACATGGTGGAGATAAGCGAAAAGCTAAACCTGAGCAGCGAGCGAGTAAGGCAGATAAGAAATGAAGCGATTGAACGGCTCAAGAAATCGAATCGCTATGAAAGATTGAAGGAGTTTATATTAAAAGAATAAGTCTCAAAGAGCATTCTCCTATTCTGCCTTAGTTACGGGATATATTTTCTGGACGCGAACAATTTTCTTCCTTTTACAGGAACCATCCACAAACAAAAAAAGCATCCCGCTTGGGATGCTTTTTTTGTTTGTGCGATAAGAGGTGAATTACTTCACTTCTACTTCAGCACCTGCTTCTTCCAACTTCTTCTTCAAGTCTTCTGCAGTTGCTTTGTCAACTTTCTCTTTGATAGCCTTTGGAGCGCCATCCACTAAATCCTTAGCTTCTTTCAAGCCAAGACCGGTAAGATCTTTAACAATCTTAACCACGTTTAGTTTCTGAGCACCTGCGCTCTTCAAAATCACATCGAATTCAGTTTTTTCAGCTGCTGCTGCTGGACCCGCTGCCGGACCTGCAGCTACTGATACTGCTGCTGCAGCCGGTTCGATACCGTAATCTGCTTTCAAAATTGTTGCTAATTCCTGAACATCTTTCACCGTGAGGTTTACCAATGTTTCTGCTAATGCTTTTAAATCTGCCATGTTGTATATTTTTTTTGTGTTAAACCATATTTGCCCTTTGTTGCGTTCCTTTACCCAAATGTTCTCACACACATCGGTAAATTTAGGCTTGAAAGAACGATTCGTTGTAAAAATATTGGAAGCATTTTTAAAACGGACGGCAAATATAGTCGCAGAAATAACTTACACAAACATTTTCTTCATAAAATTAGAGGGAAAAAAGCACACCTTTTATTGTATTGAAATATAGGGCTGCAACTTTCTGAAAATGCTATCGTTGATGATGGGTATCTTCTTTAAATCATCGGACGATTTAAAATTGCCATGCTCCTTCTTATAAGCCATAATTACTTTAGCAAAAGAGTAATTGATGTACGGATGTTTCCGCATCGTTTCAAAATCAGCCGTGTTCAAATCAAGCTTTCTAAGAGCAACTTCATTCACCACAAAGCGGTCTTTCAGGTTTTGGTAAGTGCTGTCCGGGAAGTTCCAAATCTCTCTAATCTGCTCTGGCGATACAAAGCCGCCTAACCGCTCGCGGTATTTTATAATGCGGCTAGCTAACAATGGTCCAATACCTCGTTGTTGTTCAAAGAGCGAGGAATCGGCCTCATTAATATCTACCATAAATTTCAATTTCGTTCGTTCAGGGTAAACAGTTTTAGGATAAACCTTCCTCGGAAAATCATTTGAATCAATCTTGATGTAGGGCGAAAGACGATTGTAGTTTTCTTCACCAACCACAAAAACAGTTTTCAAATCTTCAGGTTTATAAAACTTGTAGCCTTTAGCTTTCAGTTTTTCAATACTAGAGGCCTGCTTCTCGCTAAAGCCCAGTTTCATCCATTCATCCATTCCAATTTTATTCGGGTCAAAATTGAAATAGACAATCTTCTTTTCTTCCTTCTTTTTATATCGCGAACTTAAATCAACCGTAGCGTAAGGATTGAAAGTAGAATAGATTTCTGTTGTTGAATCCTCCGTTTTGGCCAGCAATTTCTTTTCGTTATATTCGGTTACAAACGCATCTATTTCTTTCTGATATTCAGAAGAATTGTCTTTTTCTACAGGCTTGAAATGGAGATATACTTTAGGCAGGATAAATACAGAAATAGAAAGAAATAGCAGAAGCAGAATTCCGCTTCTCTCACCACTCGTGAACGTGAAATATTTTTCAAGCCAGCGCCACATGGCTTAAAAATAAAAAAGTCCGTTCAAAAAATGAACGGACTTTATATTTAAAATCTCTCTTTAAGAGAGGTTGTGTTAGTTTGATCTGTCTTCCAATGTCTTCAACAAGCCTGCAATTTTTTGTGCAGAAGATGCTTGCAATCCACTGATAACATTGCTTGCAGGAGATTGCAACAAGCCAATGATTTCGCCCAACAATTCTTTCTTGCTCTTTAGTTTCGCAAGAACGTCTATTTGTTTGTCGCCTACAAAAATTGAAGAGTCGATATAAGCGCCTTTCAGCACCGGCTTTTCGTTCGTCTTTCTGAACTCTTGCAACAACTTTGCAGGAGCTGCTCCGTCTGCCGAAAACATAACTCCGGTTGGTCCGTTCAAAAGCGGATAAATTTCTTCGTAACCTGCACCTACTTGCTCTAAAGCCTTGCGGATAAGAGTATTCTTCGACACGCGGTATTCGATACCTGAGTTGAAGCAAAGTCTGCGGAACTTGTTGATTTTTTCTACTGACAAAGTAGATGAATCGGTGATGTAGAAGTATTGAGTATTGCTGAATTTTTCTTTCAGCGTTGCTATCTCTTGATTTTTTTGATTCTTTTCCATTGTTTCTCTTTTTATAAAGATGATTGAATTATAGTCCGGCTACTGATTTGTAATCAACGTTAATGCCGGGGCTCATTGTAGAAGCCATGCTGATTCCCTGAAAATAAATTCCTTTAGCAGTAGCAGGTTTCAGTTTAGCCAAAGTTTGAAGAAGTGCTTCTGCATTTTCATTGATTTGAGCAGCGCTGAATGACACACGACCTACGGAAGTGTGAACGATTCCGAACTTGTCCACCTTGAAAGCGATTTTACCTTTCTTCACTTCGCCTACTGCTTTACCAACTTCAGGGGTAACAGTTCCAGACTTAGGATTCGGCATTAAGTTACGAGGTCCTAAAACCTTACCTATTTTCGCAATCTTAGCCATTACGTTTGGTGAGGCAATAACCACATCAAACTCCATCCATCCACCTTCAATCTTCTGAACGAATTCATCCAAACCAACATAGTCAGCTCCGGCTGCTTTAGCTTCTTCTTCTTTGTCGGGAGTAGTTAATACCAAAACTCTTTTGGTTTTTCCGGTTCCGTGTGGAAGTCCGGTTGTTCCGCGGATTGCCTGATCGGCTTTCTTAGGGTCAATTCCTAATTTGATGTGAAGGTCAACTGAAGCATCGAACTTGCAGGTGGTTACATCTTTCACGATTTTGGCAGCGTCTGCCAGTGAGTAGAGCTTATTTGCATCTACTTTGCCTTGAATGGCTTTTCTCTTTTTTGTAAGTTTCATTGGTTTAAAATTTTGATGTCAAGCGGGACCATGAGACCCTCCATCGGTTATAAAAAAAATTTGGATTTTAGAAGGATGATTTTGGATTTCAATCCGAAATCATCCTTCTAAAATTGTTTAGTATCCTTCTACGTTAAATCCTGCGCTCTTGGCAGAACCTGCTACCATGCTCATCGCTGATTCAATCGTGAAACAGTTTAAGTCCGGCATTTTTTCTTCTGCTATTTTGCGGATGATGTCTTTGCTTACCACGCCAATCTTCTTACGGTTTGGCTCGGCAGAACCCAATTGTTTCTTGGTTAATTCCATTAACAAAGCGTGAGCTGGTGGAGTTTTGATAATGAAATCAAAGCTCTTGTCTTTATAAACGGTTATTACGCACGGAAGAATTTTTCCTTGCTTGTCCTGTGTTTGTGCATTGAAGCGCTTGCAGAACTCCATAATGTTCACCCCTTTTGAACCGAGTGCCGGACCAATTGGAGGTGCAGGGTTTGCTTGTCCACCCTTTACTTGCAGCTTAATAAACGTTTGAATTTCCTTTGCCATTGTATTTCGTTTTTATTCCTTTATTTCTAATTAACTATTAAACTATTTTTTCTACCTGCATGAAGCCTACTTCAACCGGAGTTTTGCGTCCGAATATCTTCACCTGCACCTTCAACTTCTTCTTATCGTTGTTTATTTCTTCGATGGTTCCTACAAAATCGTTGAAAGGTCCATCTATAATCTTTACATCTTCGTTCAGAATAAATGGTTCAGCCATTGTTTCTCCGTTCTCTGACATTTCATCGGCTTTGCCCAACAGTTTATAAACTTCTGCCGAAGAAAGCGTACCAAGAAATCCAAGAACTCCATGCACCTGACGAACATGTGACCACATTTCCTGGGTCATCTTCTTGTCATCCACCTCTAAATATACATAACCCGGAAACAGGGTTTTTTCTTTAATCGTCTTTTTACCGGCTTTAATGGTATATACCTTTTCAGTAGGCACCAAAATGTCAAACACAATTTTGCTCCAGCCTGAACGGGTTACTTCCAGCATCACGTGTTCGCGTATCTTTTTTTCCTGACCGCTGATAACGCGCACTACATACCACTTTTTATCTTCTGCCATTACCCGATGATGATTTTATAAAGTTCCTGAATGCCGTATTTGAAAACCACATCAATCAACAATACCACCAATGAAATAATGATGGCCGTAACCAACACGATGACTGAACTGTCTTGTAATTCTGACCAAGTTGGCCAGCTTACTTTATGAACGAGCTCGTCATAAGCTTCCTGAAAATATAAAGTGATTTTATCCATTGTGTTTCTTGTGTTTCCTTCTTTGTAATACCACTAACTACTTACTTTCCTAACTACTAAATCCATTTGCAGGGGCAGCCAGATTCGAACTGACATCAAGGGTTTTGGAGACCCGTATGCTACCATTGCACTATGCCCCTATTGCTTTTGTCCGAGCGCTCTACTACTTCCGTTTACTCCAAATCTCCATCAGCCCTTCGGTAAAAAGGGACGCAAATATAAACACCGAACTGAATTTTCAAAAGATTTGGCAAAATAGCTTGTTTTTTTGTTTTTAGGGAAGGGAGGCAAGTTAGCCAAATATAAAGACTAACGCAATTCTTGAGTTGTAAATATTTCCCAAAGATATATTTTGCTCTTTATCTTGGCTATTATCGGGTTCTGCTAAGAAACAACAATTTTAAGATAACTGCCTATATCGCTGTTTGTTGTTTGTGAAATAAAAAATAAGCAAAAACCCCATCTTTATTTCGATAATTGATGGGAATGTGAATAATTTAAGAAAAATGATAGCTTCCCTACCGGGAGGGATCGGCTTATTACCTGTAATAAAGGTCTACCGAGCATTAAGGAGTTACTCCTGACTGGTCGGGAACTATTCATTTCGGGTAGTAAACTTCTTTCAACCGGTAGCGAAGGGTCCATTTCCGGTAATCAGCGGCTTACTACCAGAAACAAGGAAGGCTAATTAGAATAAGTTTGTTTCAGAGTTTATCTTGTGAACAAACCTGCAGCTACCATCATTTCGGTGTCAATAAAAATGAGAGTTTTGTCCAAAATTCGAAACATCGTGCTACCCACCTCCTTGATGAATAGCCGGCAAGTTGTATGTGCCTATTCGCTACCTCATTTTTCTTCCAATCTAAATCCCCATCAGCCTTTCCAGCTCGTGCTGCTCAATGCCGAAAAGGGCCTTCAGATTTTTGATTTCTTCCAGCACTTCGGGGCGTGGTGCTGTGCCGGTGGTGGTCTGTATGCCCACTATCAGCAGGTTCTTGGGGGTGTGTTCGGTAGAGATAAATTCAAACACTTTTGTTTTGTAACCAAAGGCTTCGAGGATAAGCGCGCGAAGCGTATCCGTCAGGATTTCAGATTGCCGTTCTTCCAGAATTCCGAATTGAGTGATGGCAGTTAAAGGACTGGCCGGATGAATTTGTTTGCGGATTTGCTTGTGGCAGCAGGGCGCGCAGATAATCACTTTGGCCTTGGCCGCGATGCCACGATAAATGGCCTGGTCGGTGGCCGTGTCGCAGGCGTGCAGCGCAATCAGTATATCGGTAGCGGGCAGGTCTGCGGTATCAATGGACCCGGTGATGAAACTAAGTTTTTCGTAACCCGCCTTGGCTGCAATTTGATTGGCACTATCCACCAAACCGGGCCGCATTTCGATACCGGTTATTTGCGGGGAGAGGTTCAACCCATTTGTGAGATAGTCATACAAAGCAAAAGTGAGGTAGCCCTTTCCCGCGCCCATGTCGGCTATTTGAAAGTTGGCCGTCAGGCCCGCATTATGCACAATGCTTTCGACAATCTCTACATACTTATTTATCTGCCGAAACTTATCCTGTTTATCGCTCTTCACCTTGCCTTCGGCAGAAGTAATGCCCAGTTCGCGCAGATAAATATTGTGCTCGGGTTTTACATAGCGCTTTTTGGTTTTGTCGTGTTCGGTAGATGGCGCTTCGGTCACTACAGCCGATTTTTGGGTAAGAATCGGTTTGCCGCTTTTGGTGATGGTGAGGTGAAAGTCTTTGGCGGTGGTAAACAAATCAGCTTTAAAGAAATCTTTATCGAGCATGTGCTGAAGGGTGGTTAGCGCCTCAGCCGCATCATAGTTCTTGGTAACATCCTTGGTAGGGTACCGATAGACAAAAGAAAGGTGGTAACCCGATTTGAGCTGCACAGGTTTAATGAAAACGTTTTTGAGTTCGTTGCTTTTGTAGCGTCTGTCGCTAAGCGTCAGCTTGATGAACTGATTTTGGGTAATGCTTTCGGAAAGAGCAGCGAAGAAAACAGCGGTATCATTTGTGGACATGGGGCAATGGTAGTGAAGTTTTCTGTTGCAGCCCTTTGAAAGACGGAGGATGCAGAGTTTTTGTATTTTCATTTTATGGTAAAGGAAATCCTACTCACGCTTTTCTATCTGTTCTTCTTCAATTTCCTTATCTATCGTTTCACACGGTTTCAGTTCCGAAATTTCAAACCGGTGATCACGCATATTATCTTTAACTTAAAGTTTCTTGTAGGCATCCTTATTTGGTGCATCTATACCTTCTACTATAAGGGTGTACAGAATAATGACGTACATAAATTCTATACCGATGCTTTGGTGTTGCGGAATGTAGCCAACGAAAATCCTCAAGCGTTTATCACCTTGCTTTACAAAAACGATGCAGCGCTTAGCGAATACACCGCACCCATGAAGAACTGGGTGCGCAACTTCGATGAAGCACCGTTCAACGAGAATCAAACCATCATCCGGCTGAATGCGGTGTTGATGTTCGTTTCTTTAAAAACCTATTTCGTTCACATTCTGTTCTTCTGTTTCTTGTCGTTAATTGGATGGTTGTTGCTGACCAATTCCATTTTAAGTTTTACGGATGAAAAGAATTCGATTTTGGCATTGCCTGTTTTGTTACTGCCCTCGGTGCTATTCTGGACTTCGGGAGTAATGAAGGAACCGTTGCTTGTATTGGGGTTGGGTTTATTGATAAGTGGGATTTTGGATTTTGGATTTCGGAATACGGATTTGAAAACCGGTGTGAAGATTCTGATAGGCTTCTTGGTAATTCTCCTTACTAAATTTTTTGTGTTGGCTTGTTTGTTGCCTGCGGTTGTGGCGTTTCTTTTGTTTCCAAAGAATGAGAATCCGGTATTTGTTTGGTCGAAATATTTGGTAGTGACTGTGGTGATGTTGCTCGTTGCTTTTAATATTCATTCGTTGGTTCCGCGCATCAATCTGCTACAGATGTTAGTGAACAAGCAAACCAATTCTATTAAAGAAGCAGAATATTTTAAAGCCGGTAGCCGAATTGAAATTCCGGCACTGAAGAATAATGTGGTTAGCATTTTAAAAACCGCTGTATTGGGAATCTGGAACACCCTTTTTCGACCCTATGTTTGGGAAACAAAAAACGTGATGATGCTGATGAGTGCTGCGGAGAATATTATAGTGCTCACATTCCTTATTGGCTTTATCAGCGCTTCCAACTGGAGCGATCCCAAGAACATTAATCTCTTCCTCTTGTTGACGACTTTCTCCTTATCCTACTTTGCTTTGGTTGGAATGTGCACGCCCGTACTGGGTAATTTGGTTCGCTACAGAACTCCTTTGCTTCCCATCTTTCTATTTGCCTTCATCATCAAGGTAAGCCCCAAAGCAGTGGCCGATAGTTTGAGTTTTGTGCTGAGAAAATAAAGACTGCGTTTGCCTCGTGTCTAAGGTCTAACAGATTGTGTCTTTCTCCATCGTCTTCTTTACAATACTACGGTGCAAATCCTTTTCTGAAGGTTCGCTTCTTTCTTTGCAAATTCGTGATTGTTATGTGGAAAGCACTTCAAAAGAAAATTTCAAAACTTCCCTGGTGGTCAACTAATCCTATTTGTATTGCCGGAGTTTTGTTTGTTGTTTGGATGATATTTTTTGACAACAACAATGTCATGAGTCAGCTTCATAAACATCAGGAATTATCAGCCATGCTCGAGAAGAAAAATTTTTATCTGCTGCAGATAAAAGAAACCAACAAGCAGTATGCTGAATTGAATTCGAACCCTACTTCACAGGAAAAATTTGCCCGCGAACACTACTGGATGAAGCGCGATAACGAAGATGTTTTTGTTATCGTAGAAGAGAAGTAACGGTAAGTTTTATTTTCACTCCATGATTCTTTCGCTTACTCCCTCTAATTTTCCTGATTACGAATTGATTGACTGTGGCAATTTTCTGAAACTGGAACGTTTCGGAAACCTCACTAC
Source organism: Bacteroidota bacterium (assembly GCA_947478005.1). GTDB lineage: Bacteria > Bacteroidota > Bacteroidia > Chitinophagales > LD1 > Bog-950. The sequence continues at coordinate 1,568 of CANJVG010000129.1, read as the reverse complement.
CATTCGCCCCGAACCGCAGGCCGTATGGGACGCCAGCATGAATATGGCTGAATGGGAAAAGCGGGCTCATGTAAAGTTTGTACCCAAATCATCTTCCAGTGGCGACTGGCAGAAGTTGAAAAACTCACCCGACCAGTGGAATATTAAATACGAACTAAGAAATACTCAGTGCGAAATTAAGTTCCGTTTAGGATTAACTTCTTTTAAGCATGTGGGTGTTTTTCCTGAGCAGGCAATTAACTGGGATTATATTTTCAATTCGCTTAAACGTTTAAAAACCAGAGAGCCTAAGTTCCTGAATTTGTTTGCCTATACGGGTGGTGCTTCACTGGCAGCTAAAGCAGCAGGTGCAGATACATTGCACCTCGATTCGATTAAACAGGTGGTTAGTTGGGCAAAAGAAAATATGGAGTTGAGTAAGCTGAATGATATTAGATGGGTGGTAGAGGATGCCTTGAAATTTGTGAAAAGAGAAGTGAAACGCGGAAATAAATATCATGGAATTATTCTCGACCCGCCCGCCTTTGGCCATGGACCGACAGGAGAGAAATGGAAACTTGAGGACAATATCAATGAGATGATGAAAAGTGTTTTGCAGTTGTTGGATGAGAAGGAACACTTCTTAATTCTGAATGCCTATTCGCTTGGATTCTCTTCCTTGATCTTAGAAAACCTTGTGCGACATAATTTCAAACCCGAGAACTTAGAGTTGGGGGAGTTGTATCTGGAGGATACTTTCAAAAAGAAACTACCACTCGGTGCTTTTGTTCGGTTTAGGAAAACGGCCTGAGTAATAAGAGGCTATTCGACTAAGGCATCAATAACCTTACCGATAAGGCGACTTAGTTCCTTTGCATCCTCCTGAGTCAAATATCTGGTTGGGCTATCTATTTTTTCATCTTGCAGGTCAATTTCAGCCATTACGTCTAATCCCTTCTGTGTAATCATTACGTCCACCGCTCGTTTGTCTATCTTGCTTTTAATACGTTCAACAAACCCGGCTTTGCGAAGGCGCTCAACGATGCGTGATGCGTCACTCATTTTGTCCATCAGACGTTCACGTATGAGGTTTACTGTAGCCGGTTTAGGATATTGTCCACGCAAAATGCGGAGTGCATTGTATTGCTGTGAAGTAAGCTGATACTTGCTGAAATAATTTTCATGAAAGTTGTTGAGAGCATTGGCTGTATATAAGATGCTAATCACCGCTTTGTGCTTTTCATCTCTGAATTTGCTTTGCTTAATGAGGGTTTCGATGGACGGCATGATAGAATGGGTTTCTACAAAAGTATCAAAACACAGAAACTCTTTTTCAATGATTATAATCATTGAAAAAGAGGGCCTATCCTTCTTTTGCAAGAAGAATTATTTCAACCGATAGCAGCAAAGGTTACCCTTGTCATCGGGCGCTATTTCAACCCATTCACCCCGATTGAGGAAATCGCTAAGCAAGAACTTCGTGAATGGATTGATTTTAAATTCCCGGACTGACTTCAGCGATAAATCATAGATGAGGGTTGTGCCGTTTGCTTCATCTGCTGCTTGCAGGTAATTTTTTTCGCCCATCC
>CANJVG010000128.1 GCA_947478005.1 Bacteroidota bacterium | reverse complement strand
TTTGATAAAGATATTGTTGCGAGAGCCAACGAGGAATACTTGTATGCTTCGGATATGGAGTCTTTGACGAAAGGGTTGCAGAGCAAAGACAGCCTAGATGTTTTGAAAAGCTATGCTGAGAACTGGGTAAGAAGAAAATTGCTTCTGCAAAAAGCCGTTGAAAATATTCCGGCAGATGATATAAGTATTACCAAGAAGATTGAAGATTACCGGGAAGAGTTAGTGCTGTATGAATACGAAAAGGCGCTCATCAACCGGAAGTTGGATACCGTAATTCGGGCGGAGGAGTTAGACAAATGGTATGAAAAGTTGAAAGCAGACTTTCCGCTTGAGAGCAATGTGTATCTGTTGTATTTCATCAAGCTCAAAAAGGATGCCCCTGACTTGAAAGAAGCGCGCAAATGGATTTTGAATCCTAAAGATGAAGAAGATTCGCGCAAGCTGGAAGGGTACAGTAAGGAGTTTGCCTTAAGTTATGTAATGGATAAAGGCATGTGGTATACTTCCGAAAATGTTCTTAAAAACTTCCCTCTTAACGAGAATGACATTGCTTCACTCAGCAATTCAAAGGCGTTTCGTGAATTTAAAACGGAGGAAGGGTCTTGTTTTATTCGCATTGCAGATCAATTGAAAAAGGATGACTCTTCTCCATTAGAGTTTATTCGCGAGCCAATTGTGAAGGCAATTATTGAAAAGCGAAGACTGGCTTTGGTGGAAAAGGTTTACAATAAAATTTATCAGGACGGTATTAAGTCAAAATCGTTTGAGGTGTTTGTGAAACAGCCATGAAAAAACTACTGACGCTCCTTTTTATTTCTTTCACCTTTTCTGTTTTTGCTCAAACAGAAAAAGGGAAACAATTTGTGGGTGGCAGTGCTGATATCAGTGTGTCATACACCGGAAAGAACAGTGGATTTAATTTAGGTGTTTCACCATCTTACGGTGTGTTTGTAGTGCGCGGACTGGTAGTAGGTGTACGTTATACTTTCGGCATTTCAAGTGCTAAGAATTATGATAATACCAAAAAGGAATACACGACCACTACTACTTTCAGTTCTTCCATTGGCCCTATTCTTCGTTGTTATATTGGCAAAAAGCAACTCAAGGGGATTATCGTTTTCAATCCAAATTATTTAACTAGCGTTACTCTTCGAAAGACGAATGTGTCGGGAAATAATGGTTTTAATATTTACGGTTCTGCGGGGATTGCCTATTTTCTGAATGACCATTTATCGCTTGAAACCAGTTTGTACACCAGCGCCACCGGTTATTTAAAAGTATTGCCTACATTGCGAATTGGAGTATCGGTGGGGCTATTTGTTTTTTTAGATAAGAAAAAGAAGGAAGAAGCGTTACCTGTGGCACCATAAGCGTAACGGATAAAAATTTAAACAATGATGAAAATGAGTTTTAGTAAAAGAATATTCCCTGCAGTCCTATTACTGGTAGCAACAGTTGCTTTATCTGCACAAAATATAGCTGTAGATAAGGTGATAGCTGTGGTGGGCGACAATACTATTCTTCGCTCGGATATCGAGTCGCAGTATCTGCAAATGGTGAATCAAAATCAAGGGCAACCTGTAACGCCTGATGCGCGCTGTATGATTTTCGATAACCTCCTGCTTGATCGCTTATTTCTCTCTCAGGCTATTTTGGATAGCGTTACTACAACGCCTGAAGAAGTAGATGCCGAGTTAGAGCGCAGAATCAAATATTTCATTTCCATTTTCGGTTCGAAGGAGAAGTTGGTGGAGTATTATGGCAAGTCGGTGCTGGAACTGAAGGATGATTTTAAAGATGATATCGAAAAGCAATTGCTGACTGATAAAATGAAGGGCAAAGCCTTTTCGGGTTTGAAAGTAACCCCGGCTGAGGTGAAAGATTTTTTCGCCCGCATTCCAAAAGACAGTATTCCTTATTTCAACTCGGAACTGGAGATTGGTGAACTGGTGATGTTTCCGAAAGTAAATGCTTATTCAAAGAAGTATGCCATGGATAAAATCAAGGGCATTCGCGAGGGCATTGTGAAGGGGGGTGATTTTTCGGTGCAGGCTATGATTAATTCGAATGATGATGGGTCGGCACGTGATGGTGGAAGTTTGGGTATGGTGGAGCGCGGTGAAATGGTTCCTGAGTTTGAATCGGTGGTGTTTAAGTTGAAGGAAGGCGAGGTGAGCGATGTGTTCGAAACGCCTTTCGGTTTTCATATTGCGATGGTAGATGAAGTGCGCGGTGAGAAGCGCAAGATTCGTCACATACTGGTGAAGGCGCAAACCACACCTTCTGATTTGACGTTGGTGGCCGACCGCATGGATAGTATCCTGCATCAACTGCGGGTTGATTCTTTAAGTTGGAGAGAAGCGGTTTCTAATTTTTCGGAGAACGAACAAACCAAGTCGGTGGGCGGATTGATGACGAACGCCAAAAACGGAACTACTTATTTTGAGAAGCCGGATATTGACGGAACCTTGATTCTTTCGCTCGACCGCATGAAGGTGGGCGAGTATTCGGATGTGCTTTCTTTTAGCGAGCAGGACCGCACCGGTGAGGTGAAGAAGGGCTACCGCATTATTTGGTTGAAGACAGAGACAAAGCCGCATCCGGCTAATCTGCAGCAGGATTATGCAAAGATTCAATCGGCTGCTAAAGGCGAAAAGCAACAGAAAGTGCTGGAGGAGTGGATTAAACTGCATCGCTCAAAGAACTTTGTTCGCGTGGATGATTCGATGAAGGAATGTCCGCAAATGAGTAAATGGGTAACGAATTAAATTGCCGATTTAGCGAATGAAAATTCTTTCTTTGTCTTACTGATTAATGATAAACTAACAACCATATAGATGTATAATTCAGACGTTGAAGGCTTAGACGCCTTTGCCAAAAAGTATAAAGACCTGCGCACCGAAGTTGCCCGCGTAATTGTGGGGCAGGATGAGGTGGTGAAAAACATTCTCATTTCTATTTTTTGTGACGGGCACAGCCTGTTGATTGGGGTGCCGGGTTTGGCGAAAACATTGATGGTGCACACGATTGCCGATGTGCTCGATTTAAGTTTCAATCGCATTCAGTTTACGCCCGATTTAATGCCGAGCGATATTGTGGGTTCTGAAATTTTGAATGAGAACCGCAGTTTTCAGTTCAATCGCGGCCCTGTGTTTGCCAATATCGTGTTGGCCGATGAAATCAACCGTACACCGCCCAAAACACAATCGGCCTTGCTCGAAGCGATGCAGGAAAGAAGTGTGACCATAGCCGGCAAAAGACATCAACTCGATTTGCCTTTCTTTGTGTTGGCGACTCAAAATCCTATAGAGCAGGAGGGAACCTACCCGCTGCCCGAGGCGCAGTTGGACCGTTTTATGTTTTCTATCAATCTCGATTATCCGAGTTTTGAAGAGGAGATTCAGGTGGTGAAGAATACCACTGCGGGCATTAAGGCATCGGTGAGCAAGAAGATGGCCACTACCGAAATTCTTTATTTCCAACAACTGATTCGCAGAATTCCGATTGCCGACAATGTGCTGGAATATGCAGTGCGCCTGGTGAACAACACGCGCCCTAACCAGCCTAATTCTCCGGCTTCGGTGAACAATTATATCAGCTGGGGAGCGGGCCCGCGGGCTTCGCAATATCTGGTGCTGGGGGCCAAGTGCTATGCGGCTGCCAGAGGCAAATACTCACCCGATATTGAAGATGTGAAAGCGATTGCATTGCCGGTGATGCGGCATCGGGTTTTCAAAAACTATAAGGCCGAGGCCGAAGGTTTGAGTATAGACAGCATCATCAGCGGCTTGTTGTAGTTCGAAAAAGGGATGAAGCATAAGCATAATAAAAGCGCGAGGGATTTCCTTCGCGCTTTTTGGTTTGTTGGTCAGGCGACCAACAACAGCATAGTTTCAGGCTACTTTTTTTAAATCGAAATTTAATTCATAGCCAAGTGTTTTCAGAATACTGTCGCAATCTTGCCATAGAAGACCGAAATTATCTACATCTGCCAAACCAATGAGGGTAGCAGCAGCCATTACTACATCGGTATCTTTATCATCAATTTCACCTTCATTCACTACATTTTCGCACCAATCTACTAATTGAGCTAAAGTGATTTCATGGTTTAGATAGCTGTGCAATTTTTCGGCTACGAGGTGTCGTGTTATCATGTTGTTTTTATTTTTTGGTGGCCGGTATCAACCGGATATTTATGATGTATCTCTACTACTTCGTTCTTTTCGTTGTAAATCTCCTGCCAAAGGCGAACCGTATTTTCGGAGGCATCCACTTCTTTGTTATACAGCGCATACCAACCACGTTTGCCCTCTACTTTGCGCCAATAAAGCCGGTTACCGTTTTCGACTTCCTTCCATTGTTTAAATTTCTTTTCGTTAGCAAGTCGCGTTGCCATAGCTTATTTGTTCTTACGAAGATAAAAAAAAGCGCGAGGGATTTCCTTCGCGCTTTTGTGTTTTGGTTTGCTTTATATTTGCGATAGTAAAAAATAAACTGCTCGACATGGATTTGCAAATAACGGTGGATGAAAAGAAGGTGAAACATTTTTTAGATTTACTGAAAGGTATGGACTATGTAAGCATAAAAAAGAAGGGCTCCGGCAAAAAAGCAGCCGCTTCAAAAAAGGAGTCAGCCAAAACAACCAAAGAGCACCTTCCCTTTTTTGGACTTTGCCCTGATTGGGCTACGGAGGCTGATGAACTGAGACATGGGGGAATAGCCAAGAGAACTAAAGGATGGTAATTGCCGATACCAATTTATTTATTGCCACGCTAAGGGGGCATGAAATGGCTGATGCACTGCTGATGAAGTATAAACACGAATTGGCCATTTCGGTTATAACGCAAATTGAACTGGCTGTGGGCGCTACCGACAAAAACAAGAAAAAAGCGGTAAACGTCATTACCGATTTATTTCCGATTGTTGCTTTGAACAAAGCCATAGGCGAAAGAGCTTTGAGTTTAGTAGATTTATACAGCACGCCTAATCGTAAACTATTTATGCCCGATGCCCTTATTGCAGCCACTTGTCTTGAATACAATGCCGCACTTCTCACCTTCAACACCAAAGACTTTAAGTTTATTAAAGGCTTGAAACTGGCTAAGTAGCAAATCCGTTTATACTAGCATAAGCAATAAAAAAGCGCGAAGGATTTCCTTCGCGCTTTTTTGTTGTTACAGCAGGGCTAATCTTCCGCATGGTCCCTGCGGGGGGACTATGTTACTTAATGAGTATTAAGTTACTAGTGGATTTTGCATTTATCCAATGCTTAACTTGTGGTTCAATGTGTACATAATCACCTGCCGCCAGTGTTAGTTTAACGCCATTTTCATTTTCAAAAATGGCTTCACCTGTCACGCAAATTAATAATGCCGGCACTTTTGTGATGTGTTCTTTTAATTGCTCGTCTGCCAATATTTGGATAGAGGTTACATTGCCTTCAATCGTTTTAAACAGCGATGCTGTTGAAATTGGTTTTGAGGCTGTATGGAAATCTTTTACATTCATTTTTACGCGTTTTAACTGATTGAAAATATGTTCGGCAGACCAATTCCTGATAAAATGACCACAACTTCTAAAGCATAATTTTTTTATAGCTGAGTTATTGCCTTCATTTTGAGAAATGCAAAGCCGAGCCAAATTACGGATCCTGTCATTGTGATAGCACCTACTAAAACCAGAACAGGTGGCAAGCCAAAATATACTTCGGATAAAATTCCGATTGGCATTAACAAGCCTGACAAAGCCAACCAAGAAATGACTTTTACATTTTTTAGTTGGTCGCTAAAGCGGAGAAGTAAATATCCAATAAGAATATTGAGAAAAGCAAATAGATTGCCGTGTACATGGGCCAGTCGGGTTTCAAAGTGTTTGCCAAGGCTGTAGGAGTTAGCCCATTCATCCTTACCCGGTGCAAAGTCGCGAAGGTAAATCAGAAGAAACCCATAAGCCATGAATAAGCCCATTGTCAAAAAACCTATTGCGATGTTGTTTTTGCCGTTCATGATATTGGATTTAAAATGTGAAGAATAATGGGTGAAGGTATCCTTGTAATGTTTAACTAAATATGATAAGTGTCACCCAGCCAAACAACAATGGCAAATCTTGCACGTGCTGTGTTTTGCTTATGGCTCAACAATTATTTTTTGTGTGGCCTTTTCGTATGGTGTTTCAATTGTCAGAATATAGGTTCCGCCCAGGCCGCTATTTTTTATTTTAGGATGATAGGTGTTTTCACCGATGTTCAAATTCGTAAGAGTTCGTTTTTCAATGGTTTTTCCATCAACGCTGCTTAAATATATTTTGGTTTCTGCATTTTTAGTCAATTGGAATTTAACTACAAAGTCACCGTAGTTCGGGTTAGGATATACCTGCATTTTTAGTGACCCAATACTCTGTTCGTTTAGGTCATGTAAGCCTACGGTTGAGTTTTTCACCACATATACTTTAAACACCTGGCTACTGGCACTACTCTGCGCTCCCGTGTTTGTAAAAAAAACATTTGCTGCGGTGCTGCTGATACCTCCATATATATAGCCGACTAAAGTACTGTCAGATGTAAAGTCATCTAATTTGAAAACTTCATTGCTGTAATGAGGAACAGTTGTAACGGGTATAAATTCAGCACTTGCACCCAGTAGCATTGGCATCTCAACCGGAAGTTTATACTCGGCCATGGTTCCGGCTGCGTTTCTGGTTACCCGGGCAATCGTTTTAACGAAGGGGACATTATTGTCCTGAACGAGCATTCCTACGCTATCGTAATATTGAGCAATGCCACCAAAAAAAACATTGTGCATTTCATTTGTGGAAGCGGAGTAAAGAGGAAGAACCGCACAATGATAATGGTTGTAATACTGTTGAAATGAGTTGTTCACTGCGTAGCCGGTGCTGTCAATGTTTACACAATTCAAAAATGGCAGGTCCACAGTAGGTTGAAAAACCCCTGAGAATACAGTAATGCCTTCAGCTCCCGTGGGCAGTATCTGAGGAACTGCATTGTAATCTCTGCGGTGAAGATTTGCCGTATCTGTAAGGGTTGGCAAATGCAGTATAGTAAGGTTTGTTCCATCATCGGTTAAATTGAATTTACGGATAGCATCTGTATAAACTTGCGAATAAGTTGAGTGGCCCATCGGGTTATAATTCCCGTCAAATTTATTGCCTGCTATGAGGTAATAGGTTTGGTTTATTTTTTTGAGATGTCCGCCTGTAACCGCAAACTGTGCATCACTAATCTGTCTGAAATAGCCGGTGAACGAAGCACCTGCCATTACAGCATTGATTACAGCAGGCACATCAATAGCCGTTAAGTTGTCAAATGTTTTTCTTGCTGCGGTTGCTGTGTTGTAGCCATAGCCGCCAACGATGTACAGGTAATTTCCTTCTTGATGAAATTGCATATTGGTTGAACTTAAGTGTTCTTGCAATGCAACAGAAAGCGATGTTATTGATGCCGTCCATTTTTGTTGAGATACCGGGTCGATAACTATTAATTGGTTGTTATTGCCGGCCTCATCAAATGCTGCAAACGGTTGCCTGCGGTGCAGTCCATCAAGGCGACCACCAACAATAAGCCATTTGCCATTATGTAGACCATAAGCATAGGCTTGAAGTCCGCCAAGCCCTGTAATATTCATTGGTTCAATGTGTATATTGAATGGCGCTGTTTGGGCAAAAGCCATAAGGCTGAAAAGAGCTAACCCCAGCAACGTTGAGATTCGTTTTGTCATTATTTGATTTGTTTGTTTACCGCAATTTTACAACGATAATTGTCGCCAGTTAGTAACAAGTGTTACACAAGGTTCTTTTATTTTCTGTGCACTAAGCTTTCTCCTCCCTCTTCTTCCCCCCTTCATTCTCTATCAGCATATCCACCGCCAGAGTGCTCAGTTCTATGATTTGGTCTTTGCTTAGCCTCTTCAGCAGTTTGGGCAGGTTGCTTTCGGTGTTTTTGGCGCGAATTGCCTGCAGGGGGTGGCCGGGGTGGTCCACATATTTTTTGTCGGGGTCCCAATCAAAAAGCTCGTTAGGGGTGCAGGATATGTGCCAGCACAGCAATTCGATGTATTCTACCTTCAAATTTTTGCATCTGCTGCTCAAAATTTTGGTTGCAGTGGTATGATTTATTCCATTTTTTACCAAAAAAGAATGAGGGTTAGCTATGCCCTTACTTATCATCAGCCGTTTCACGCGCAGGTTCAGCATATTTACCGGTTTTAGAATTCAAAAATAATTTATTTCTGGTAGTGCAGGTATCAATTTTAGTACAACTGGTCTTAATTCTTGAACTGTTCCTTATCTTTCTTGTCCTATAAGTCTTCTTTCTTGAACTCTTTCTAAGTTTTCCTGTTCAAAGTCTCACAATTCTTGTTCTGTCAGGTGCAAAGCTTGCATTGTTATCCTCTTTTTGTGTTGTAGCTCTTTCTAATCGGTTGTTCCGAATCAAAAATGCGATGATATGGATGAAAATAAAGCCATGGAATATGTAAACCATGTGAGGAGGCAAACAGGTAGCTGTTAGCCAATTACATCAAAAAATATTTTTTTAATTTTTTCTTTTTTTTGTCATGTAGTTATATATTCGCATACTGTTTCGTTACAAAACATTTTTTTAAACACACAAAAACTGAAAGAAAATGACAACTCCACAAAAAGACAGATTGAACATGTTTTTGAAGGTTCGCACCTTCCTTGTTAACAATGCCACGGCCTTAGGCGCGCTGGCGCTGATAGCTACGCTGCAAACAAAATTCCAAAACATTATTACGGCTGTTATTAATGCCGATGGCGAAGCCAGCGAAGACATAACGGGCAACACCGACCTGAAAGAGCAGAAGCAAACAGCGGTGCGCAATCAGGGCCTGAAAGTGTGCCGCGCGGCCACCCTCTATTTCAAATTTACGGCACCCAACCCCGTGAAATTGAAAAAGGTAAACCTGCTGCAAAGCGAAATTGACGGCATGCGCGATACCGACCTGTATACCCGCATCAAAAAAGTGTTTGCCATTACCGACCCGGTGAAGGCCTCGATTGTGGCACCTGATTTTGCGGCAGCCGATGTCACCAATCTGAATGTGATGAACGAAGAATATTTTGAAGTGCTTGAAGCGCCACAAGATGCGCGCAGCCTGCGCAGCAGTTTTAATAAAGAAGCCGACCGCCAGCTCGAGCTCGGTAAACAACTGCTGGAAGAAGAACTGGATATTGCGATGGCTACTTTCATAGCTTCTAACCGTCAGTTGCATGAATACTATCAAAGTGCGCGATTGATTGATGACACCGGCAGCCGCACGGCACTCAGTGGTTTCGATTTGAAAACCTATACCATAGCGGGCAACAGCAGCATGTCGTTGGGTGCGGTGCCTGATGAACACACTCGTTTGTATATCAAAGATAACGGTCCACATTCTATCAATATCTGTGTGCAGCCTATGCCTACAAGTATGTGCAACGGAGGTACATCGGCAGTGTTGTCAGCTAATGAAGAATTTTTAGATGAGTTTGTAAACCTGGGAGTAGGCCTGAGCGATGGCTTCCTGATTTTAACCAACACAGGTCCGCAGGAAATTACGGTAAGAGCAGGGGTGAAAGAGTAGATTAGTTAATCAGTTAATCAGGGAATCCGTAGAGCAGGAAATCAAGAAATCAGTAAAATCAAACAGCCGAAGAGAATTCTCTTCGGCTGTTTGATTTTTGTATTGGCTGTTAACTGATCTACTGATCCACCAATCTACTAACTACTAATGCTCCTTATCTACATACACCTTCTCCACAGGGTTAGCTGTCATTTCAACATAAGCCTGGCGGTTGCGCAAAATATCTATACCTGTGAAAATAGCGGCACGAAGCGAATCGGCATCGGCTATATCCTTGCCGGCAATGTCGTAGCCGGTGCCGTGGTCGGGCGAGGTGCGCACCACATTCAGACCCGCGGTGTAATTAACCCCTGTGCCAAACGAAAGTGTTTTGAAAGGAATCAGGCCCTGGTCGTGATACATGGCCAGCACCGCATCTACTTTCTTAAACTGCTGTGAACCAAAAAATCCATCAGCCGAAAACGGCCCCACGGCCAGTATACCTTTCTCCTTGGCACGGTTGACGGCCGGAGCAATAATGTCTTTCTCTTCTTTGCCCAACAGCGAGTTGTCGCCCGCGTGAGGGTTCAAGCCCAACACCGCAATGCGCGGCTTGCTGATCAGGAAATCCTGTTTCAGTGTTTGGTTCAGCACATCCAGCTTGGCCAAAATCAGGTTAATGTCAATCTTGCCGGCCACATCTTTCAGCGACAAATGGTTGGTCACCAAACCTACGCGCAAAGCATCGCCCACCAGCAACATCATCGAGTTTTCGTTGCCTGCCGCCACCGACACGAGCTCCGTTTGCCCTTTAAAGTCAGGCAGAATCTGGCTGACAGAACTCTTGTTCAGCGGGCCGGTCACCAGCACATCAATTTTCTTCTCCACCAAATCTTTAATCCCTGCGTTCAGACATTGCAAAGCGCGCGCGCCCGAGTCGGGCGTCATTTGGCCGGGCTGCACAGCTGCCTGTTCGGTCCACACATTAATAATGTTCGGCAGCTTCGGGTTCAGGGTGTCGGTATCCTTCACCTCCTGAATATTGAAATTCTGAATCTTGAGATGTTTGGTGTAGAAAGAAATCACGTTCTTCTGCCCATAAACCACCACCGAGCAAAAGCGGTAAATGCGCTCATCGGCCAGCACCTTAATAATTACTTCCGCGCCTATTCCATTATAATCTCCAAGCGTAATGCCTACTCTGTATTTGTGGTTTTCCATGTATTCGTTTTTCGTTTTTCGTTTATGGTCTTTCGTTCGGGTGGCGCTGCATTTGCATTTCAACGACCAACGAAAGACGACAAACTACAAACGGAGTTTTAATAGTTTTTTAAAAAATCTGTAATCAATCTTACTCCCACAGCCGTTCCGTATTTGCCGCGGTAGCTGTCTTCGGCCATCAGGTAAGCCGTGCCTGCAATGTCAAAGTGCATCCAGGGGTAATCGGTAAAACACTCCAGAAATTTTCCGGCTGTAATAGAACCTGAATCGGCACCGCCCACGTTCTTAATGTCGGCCACATCGCTCTTTATCATATCGCCATACTCATCCCAAAGCGGAAACTCAATC
>CANJVG010000127.1 GCA_947478005.1 Bacteroidota bacterium | reverse complement strand
TTTTTTTTCAAATCAGCACAATAATTTTTTGGTACCTGGCGTTATAAATTCAAATAGGCGATTATGAAAAACTACTACTTCACTAAAACCCATGCTCATGACAAACAAAGCAAGGCAGGTAGTTTTTATTATCCTCATAGTGCTGCTGCCGGCACTTCATCTCCAAGCCCAGTTCAGCGGGCTCTCTTCGCGCATTAAGAGCAAAGAGTTTTACGAAAAGGGAGGCGGTAATTTTTCGCTGGGAATGCGAACGACTATCAGCTTATTCAATCACGGTGACCCAAAGGAAATAGGCACCGGAATAGGAGGGCACTTCCGCCTTCAACTGGCCGACAGGGTCAATACCGAATGGTATGCCGATGTGTTGCCCGCCAATATTCATAACAAGGCGCAGCGCATGGATTATCATGTGGGCTGGAGCGTGATGCTCTACGTGTTGGATACCAAAGGCTTCACCCGAAAGTTTACGCCCTATGTGGTCACAGGACACTGCTTCGACTGGACGCATATTAAAATCAATGGAGAGAACGGAGAGGCGCGAACCAAGTTCAGCTCGGCTATTCAGGCGGGTATTGGCTGCCACTATAATGTCACTCCGCGCTTCGACATTTCGTTGACCACACAGTACATGTTTCATCTGGGCAAAGAACTACACGTGGAAGAAAATGAGGAGGGAAACATGGAACTGGAACTGCATAAAAACGCAGGATGGGAGGGACATTTATTAATGAGCATTAGTGTTAACTACAAAATCTTCAAACTATGGAACCGAAACAAATCTTAGGCAGCTTTCGCTGCAGGGCAGCGAGCTCCTTTATGCAGGTAATTTTTATCACTCTTCTGTTGGTTATAGGCGAGGTGCAAAATGCGGGTGCTCAGCGCATCTGGGAAACCCGTAAGGGAACCATTCGCTCGCAGGGCAATTTAGGACCGGGTATTATGTTTGCTCAAAAATCTGTATCGGCTTACCTCAATGGCGAAATGGAAATCTTTTTCGAAGACCGCTTTGCCTACACAGGCGCTATCTGTATCTCGTTTGTCACCATTCCCAAAGACCGCGAAGGCATACGGGTAAACGATGCCATTTTTACGGGAGCCAACTACCACTTTCTTAAACCAAGCCGTTGGGACCCTTATGTGGGGATTACACCAGGAGTGGCCCTGGTGCGGGCGGCTTACAAAAGTGGCGATGGCATTAAACTCACCCCTTTTTCCTTAGCTCCGGTTGTGGGGGCGCAGTTTGGCTGCAACTATTATGTGCTCAGCTTCATGCACTTTTTTGTGAAGGCACAGGTTGTGGCGGGGCAAATGTTCAGCACCCTGCCGGCATCCAAGCGCCTGGACGAGCTAAAGATAATGGCAGGTCTTGGCTGGAACCTTCGCTTGTGGAAACCAAAGAAGGTGGAGGTGTGGAATTAGTGAAGACGGCAAAGTACTCCGACTGGTTAAAGTAAAAAACACCAAATCGATTTATCAGCAGTCCATACTCAGCACTTCACTCCGCGAGCCAAAGTTGGTAGCGTTTGCGGCATAGCAATAGAAATAAAAAGTAAGCCACGGCTTCAGATTCAGAAATTGCTTTTCGTGCTGTTTGGTTAAGTCAATAATAAAACCGGTATTGTCGTGTCGGGGCCGGGAACAGGAGGTGCCGGATGATTTACCCCTTTGACGGTAAAAGAGAAGCAGGTGTTTCAGAAGAGTCCGCGTTATTTAAAATAGGGATTACCAAATAAAAAGACCCTCGATTTTGTCGAGGGTCTTTTAGTTTGTGGAGCTGGTGGGATTCGAACCCACGTCCGGATAAGTTGTCGATAGACTTTCTACATGTGTAGTTACTTATTAATTGTCGGAATCGGGCAGGATAAGTAACCCTCCAACCTTCTTCTTACATCGTTCGTTCATACATCGGACAGTAGATGAAACTGTACGAGTACGTTACCAGGTTTTGATTGTCAGTGCGCTGTGTATGGTACCTCAAGCGCAGGACAATTGGTTGTTAATCTCTAAGATTAAGCAGCCATAGCGTATGAATATTCGCCATTTAAAACTGTTTGCATAATGGATTAACGTGGTATTATACACCCACGACATGCCGGTTTACCTTCAATGCTTCCCGTCAATTCCGGTCAGCCCCGTTTGAGAATTGCGGAATGCGGATTTTAGATTTCGGATTGAAATTCAAACCCTGCCATTCGCCATTCTGCTTTCAAAGAACGGTGCAAAGATAATAATAAAATGGCCGGCTTTAGTTAAGAAAAGTATAAATCCCTTCAACGAACTTTATGAGCCAAAATCTGTTAATGCTTTGAGTTTAGTATGTAAGGCTACCTTTGCCTGCGCGACTAAAGTTCAAACAATCAACTATTATGAAACAGTCATTTTTAATTTTGCTGGGAGTAGCCCTGATGCTTACTTCCTGTGCACAAAAAAACCAAGCGCCTGAAAAACAAAACAAACCAACAACTATGAGCAACAACGATTCGACCAAAGTGGTGAAGACCGAAGAAGAATGGAAAAAATTTTTGACAGACGAACAATATGAGGTGCTGCGCGAAAAGGGAACCGAAAGGGCTTTTACCGGTAAGTATTACCTAACTACTGATAAGGGGGTTTATACCTGCGCGGGTTGTGGCAGCGAATTATTTACCAGCGACATGAAATTCGAGTCGCATTGCGGCTGGCCGAGCTTTGATAAGGAAATAGCGGGTGGCAAAATCAAGACCCATGTAGATTCTTCGCATGGCATGGTGCGCACCGAGATAGTATGTGCTAAATGTGGCGGCCATCTCGGTCACTTGTTTGACGATGGCCCAACTGCTACCGGCATTCGTTATTGCGTCAATTCGGTATCGCTCGATTTTAAGAAGCAATAGTAGGCATGCACTTGATGCCTGCACAATAGCAATTCAGTTAATCAGTAAAACAAAACAGCCCCGACAATTCTGTCGGGGCTGTTTGATTTTTATAATGGACTGTAACTACGCTGTCACCGTAATAGAAACCGGGTCGCAGGGCAGGCCTACCAGTTCATCATTTACCACATACTGCAAAATGTAGCGAAATACCTTGCTTTGACCCGCTGACGGCAGGTGAGCATCTAAAAAATGTGCTTTTGTAATCCTGCCCACAAACACAAAACCTGCTCCATCGCCATAATCGGCTTTTATATCCACCGCATCGGTTTCTTCATGATGCCATTTAATATAAGCATGACCGTTTTTAAGTTCTGCCTTCGGGCTCGGTTTAATAGTTCCAAAATCAACTACTATTTCAGCCCCGATTATTCCCAGCGCCTTGCCCATTGTTTCATTATAAGCCGGATTGGCCTTAATCGCTTTTACCAACTCGGTGTTGCGGTTAATAACTCCGGCAGGCACCGCTGTGGCAGTAGGCACATCAGGTGGCTTGGGAAAATCGCCAATGGGCGCTACGCTTCCATCGCGCAACTCATTTTTGTAAGCCGTCAGTTTTTCGAGATAATCATGATAAGGCAACAGGTGGTTCACCACGGCCTTAAAGAAAAGGGCATCGGCCTGCACCGCTGCCAGTTGGCCTGCGCTCAGGCCAAGAGTGGTTGCATAATCGGCCAGAGCCAGGGCAAATGCGGCCAGCCAGTTGGCTTTGCCCATGTCCGAAGCTGGAAGATAGGGTTGATGTTTCATCGTTTAATTGTTTTTAAGTAAAAAAATGGGTTTAGTGAATAAAAAAGGGAGGTGGCAAACACTGCCATGCGCGTGGCAATGGTTGCTATGTACGTAGCAGCGGCTGCCAGGTAGGTGGCAGTGACTGCCATGCACGTAGCAACGGCTGCTACGAAGGTGGCAACCACAGCCATGTGCGTAGCAATGGTTACTATGCACGTAGCAGCGGCTGCCATATAGGTGGCCGCGGCAGCCATGCCCATAGCAACGGCTGCTATGCAGGTAGCAACGACAGCCATGTGGGTGGCAGTGGCTGCTATGCCCGTGGCAGTCATTGCCATTTGTCGCTCTTTATAATTGATTGCCTTCATCTGCATTTACCATTTTTGGTAGGACAATTATCGGTATGTGGCAGAAAACAGTTGTTACCTAAAAGTGTAACAAATCCAAAAAAATCTCTTCCTATTTTTCATTTCTAAAACCCATTTAATATGAAAAATGAAAAGGACAAGCAACGGAAAATTGAAAGCCAACAGGAGTATGAATGCAAACTGAAGTCCATGCAGGAACTGGATTTCGATATTGCCATGGAAGTTATTTGCGAGCGGGTGAAAGAATATCGCAAGAAAAAGGGCTGGACCTGGGGGCAAATAGGCAATCTGATTGGCCGCGAAAGAACCCATTCCTGCACAGTGGTTTCCGCCAAGACCGATATTCGAACCACCAATCTGTTTAAACTCTGCATGGCATTCGATTGGGACATGAATGAATTATTTCAGGAAATTTTGGAAAGAATGAAAAAGGCACCACCAGCCCTGAAGAAAGAGAAGAAAAAGAAAAACTAGGCGCTTGGTTGAAATGCTTATTTTCATTTCGCCAAAACCAAAACCCGGAATGAAGAATTTACTGCGAACTATTGTTCTGCTTCTCATTTTTAATTCTTCATTTTTAATTACGAAGGCGCAGTGGGTGAGTATTCCGGATAGTAATTTTGGGAAGTGGTTGAATACAAATAATTATAGTCAATGCTTGCAAGGAAATAGCACGGTGGGATGGCAGTTGGATACTACTTGTAGTGTTGTAATAAATACTTCAACTATAAATTGCGACTATGCTGGCATTCAAAGTTTAACAGGTCTTCAATATTTTTCCAACCTCAGCTCTCTTATTTGTCGTTTCAATAACCTTAACTATTTACCCCCTTTACCAAACTCACTGCTTGCATTAGACTGTAGCGTCAATCAACTCGTTTTTTTACCCGACTTACCGGATCAACTTCTTTCCTTAAATTGTTCAGGCAATCAACTTACTTCGTTGCCTTCCTTGCCGAGTAATATAAGTTATCTTGAATGTAGTGGGAACCAGCTAAATTCACTAACTCCTTTACCTAACGCGCTTATCATACTGCATTGTGAAAACAACCTATTGACCTCTCTGCCTAACTTACCAAACTCAATCGGACGTCTTTGGTGTAATTATAATCAATTAACCAACCTGCCTGCATTACCCAATACATTAACTGATTTTGATTGCAGCTTTAATCAAATTACTACGCTGCCTGCTTTGCCTCCGCTGCTGCCATCGCTTGAGTGTGGTCATAATCAGTTGGATTCTTTGCCCATTCTGCCCCCTTCTTTAACTCGTCTTACCTGCACGTCTAACCGAATAGCCGTCTTACCCCAATTACCTCCTACTTTGAACTTTCTTGTTTGTAACGACAATCATCTTGTTTTTCTACCAAGCTTACCTACTATATTAACTTACCTAGATTGTTCTAATAATCAACTTACTAGTTTACCTGAACTTCCCGACTTACTAACCGACCTCCAGTGCTATAACAATCCAACCCTAACTTGCCTTCCCCAACTAAAAAAAGTATATCAACTTGATTTCGAATATACAGGCGTTACTTGCTTGCCCAACTATCCGCTAGAAAATTCATTTAGTATTCCCAGTTTAGACACTGTTCCTCTCTGTAACCCCTTCAATTCCAATGGCTGCTCGTTGTATTGGAACATAAATGGCAAAATTTACAACGATACCAGTGGAAATTGTGTAAAGGAAGCAGGAGAAGCTAACGTTGAGCATATGAAGGTGAATTTATATCAAAACGGGGTGCTATTACAGCAAAATTACAGCGCCAGTTATGGTGTTTATTCTTTTGATACCGATACGGGCACTTATACTATAAGCGTAGATACCTCAGGTATTCCTTTTGACATCATCTGCCCCGCCAGCGGTTTCGATACTTCGGTCATCACCGTGCTAGATTCTTTTGATTACGATAAACACTTTGCCATGCAATGTAAACCGGGTTTTGATTTAGAAGCACATAGTATTGAAGGAATAGTTGGAATTCACACTGGTGAAATAAATATTGGTGCCGGTGACGCTGTTAGCTTTTACGGACTTCATTGCGCAGCTGGAATAAGCGGCACTGTTCAGTTAATATCGAGTGTGGGTTTAGATAGCGTTACTCCTGCTTCAGGTGCCTTAGCGCCTACTTCTTTTTCACATGATACCATTACATGGAGCATTGCAGATTTTGGAGCGGTGAATTTTTTTTCCGATTTTAATGTGAGGATAGAAACAACCCTTCACGGTCAACTCGGCCAACAAGTTTGTTTCACCCTAATAGTAAACCCAATAGCCGGAGATAATAACCCTGCCAATAATATCCTTACCCATTGCTTCACCGTAGTTGGCTCTTTCGACCCTAATGAAAAAGAAGTGTACCCCGCAGGCAATATAGATACCGCTATCCATTGGCTTACCTACACCATCCATTTCCAAAACACCGGCACTGCCGAGGCGCAACATATATATGTAACCGATACCTTAGATAGTAATATAGATGCCGCCAGTTTTCAGCTACTCGCTTACAGCCACCAACCAATGGTGCAGCTAAAAGGAAACAACCTCCGCTTCAACTTCCCCAACATCAACCTCCCCGACAGCAACACCAATGAAGCCCTCAGCCACGGCTATGTGCAATACAAAGTCAAACTAAAAGACAACCTGCCAATAGGCACTAACATCAACAACACCGCCTTTATCTATTTCGATTTCAATGCTCCGGTGGTGACCAATACTACGAGCAATACAGTTGCTCTTGCAACAAGCGTTGCTAATCTCGGAATTCGGAATGCGGATTTCGGATTGAATCCAAATCCCGCTACTGAGTCGGTTAGAATATCTATTGATGAAAGTATGATAGGAAGCAACCTCACCATCACCGACATCACAGGAAGAGAGTTGTTGCATTCGGCTGTTCAAATCCGCAATCCGCAATTCGACATCCGAAATCTATCTCCCGGAGTTTACTTCGTCACGCTTGAAAACAAGACGGGAAGACTAACCAGGAAACTGGTGAAGCAGTAACAACCGTTGCCTTAACATTTTTTGAGTTGAACTTTCGCCAGCCGCAATTGTTTTAGTTTATGTTTGCACTCAACAGCAATGCTTCATAAATTCATCAAATATTTCGTTTCGCTTATTGTTCTGCTCCACTGTCTGGGGCTAACACAGTTGGTGAGTTCCTACTCCAAAGACCGTTCGGCCTTTGTGAGCATGGCGAATATGAATGAAGAAGAAACCAAGAAAGAAACCGAAAGCAAAGAGGATGTGGATGATGCCAAAAACATGCACCATAAGCATGCCTACTTGCTTACTCCGCTTTCCTTTACCAACAAACTTGTCTATTTCTCCTGCGCCAAAAGCAGAGTCAATTATCAGTTTGTTATAGAGAATCCCACTCCACCGCCCGATACAAGGGCTTAACAGCAACTGCTGTATCGATTATTTTATTGACGCTAACCGGATTTAGTTCTGCAGGCTAATGCTTAGCAGAAATAGTACCCATCCGTTTCGGCTATATCGGCTCTCCTACTCTTATTAATCACTTTTTCAAATCAATTCATTAAGCTAATTCCTCCATTATGAAATTATACGCGCAATATTTTAAGACAGACATATTATCAGGGCTGGTTGTTTTTTTAGTGGCCTTGCCCCTTTGCCTGGGTATTGCCTTAGCCAGTGGGGCTCCCTTGTTTGCCGGAATTATATCGGGTGTTATTGGCGGTATTGTAGTAGGGCTTTTAAGCAATTCGCAATTAAGCGTATCGGGTCCCGCTGCGGGCCTAACGGCTATAATTTTAGTGGCGATTAGCAGCCTGGGTTCTTACGAAGCATTTTTGCTGGCGGTGGTTATTGCCGGTGCCTTGCAAATTGCTTTGGGCTTCGCCAAAGCAGGCACACTCTCCAACTATCTTCCATCGAATGTAATTGAAGGAATGCTGACGGCTATCGGGGTCATCATTATTATGAAACAGTTGCCTCACGCCATAGGCTATGATGTAGACAATGAAGGTGATTTCTTCTTCATCGAAAAAGGAGTGGGTCACAATACCTTTTCGTCTGTTATAGATGCAGTCAACTACTCGCACCTGGGGGCTATTATCATTACCCTGGTTTCCATGGCCATTTTAATTGCCTGGAACAACATAGCGTTTTTGAAAAATTTAAAGACAGTTCCCGGTGCCTTGGTGGCGGTTATTGCCGGTGTGCTGCTCAACGAAGGTTTCAAAGCGACCGGGTCAAATTTGGCCATCAGCCAAACCCACCTGGTCAATCTTCCATTGCCCACTTCGTTCAACGATTTCATTCATCAGTTTGCTACCCCCGACTTTTCGGCTGTGGTCAATGCTAAAGTATGGATAGTTGGAATTACGATAGCAGCAGTGGCGAGTATAGAAACCTTACTGTGCATGGAAGCAGCCGATAAAATGGACCCGCTGAAAAGAATGACCAATACCAATACTGAGTTGAAGGCACAGGGTGCGGGCAATATGCTCAGCGGTTTAATTGGCGGCATTCCCATGACCTCTGTTATTGTGCGCACCTCGGCCAATATCAATTCGGGCGGCAGAACAAAAACGGCAGCCGTAGCTCATGGTGTTTTTTTATTGATAGCGGTGCTGGCCATTCCGGCAGTACTCAATAAAATCCCCTTGGCCTGTTTAGCAGCTATCCTCATCCTGATAGGTTACAAATTAGCCAGCCCCACCGTGTTCAAGCATATGTGGAAGACGGGCAAGTATCAGTTTATCCCTTTCATAGCCACCGTGATTGCCGTAGTGCTCACCGACTTACTGAAAGGAGTAGGAGTAGGTTTAGCGGTAAGTATGTTCTTCATTTTGAGAGCCAATATGAAAGTGGCTTACTTCTTTAAAAAGGAAAAACATCATCAAGGCGAAACCGTGCATATTGACTTAGCACAAGAAGTTTCCTTCCTGAATAAAGCAGCGATTAAGCAAACGCTCATGCACTTGCCCGAAAACTCCAAAGTAGTCATTAATGCATCTGACAGTGTTTACATCGACTACGATGTCATTCAACTGATTCAAGATTTTATAAAAATAGGTTCTAAAGACAAAAATATTCAGGTAACAACGGTAGGATTCAGAGAAGAGTACAAAATTGAAAGTTCTACTCACGTTACATCATCTAATTAAACACTAAAAACATTGAAATATATGAGAGCGCATACATCAGAAACGCAAGCATCCATCACGCCTCTAAAGGCATTGGAAATTCTGAAAGAAGGAAACAAACGATTCGTGAATAATTTAAAAGCACATCGTGATTTATTGGAGCAGGCTAATGAAACCCGCGAAGGTCAATGGCCATTTGCCGTTATCCTAAGCTGTATTGACAGCCGGACCTCGGTAGAGTTGGTATTCGATCAGGGTTTGGGTGATGTATTCTCCATTCGGATAGCAGGAAATATTGTCAACACCGACATTATCGGCAGCATAGAATTTGCCTGCAAAATAGCCGGCTCAAAATTAATAGTAGTGCTTGGTCATTCGCACTGTGGAGCTATAAAAGGCGCCTGTGACCATGTGGAGATGGGTAACCTTACAGAACTACTCTCTAAAATTCAACCGGCTGTATATCAGGAAACCCAAACGGCAAAAACCGAACAAAGAAATTCAACGAATGAAGAGTTTGTAGAGAACGTAGCCAATCTGAATGTAAAGCGTTCGGTGAAGATGGTAGTTGACAGAAGCTACATTCTGGAGCAAATGATTGAGAAAGGGGATGTAGCCATTATTGGTGCCAAGCATAATTTGGATACAGGATTAGTCGAGTTCTACGAAGATACCCTCATCAGCAACAAGAAGGATGTACGGGCGCAGATGAGTTATTGAGCTCGATAAAAGTACCACAGCAAATCGTAAACCATGACTGAAACTACCATTGTGTCTCCCGTTCACAAGACGAAGAATACTCCTAATGCAGTTCTTTCAAAACAGCAATCTGTTCTGTTTGATGAAGCGCAGGTAATTCATGAACTGAAACATTATCTGCCTTCTCAAACTCCCATCAAGGACTTCATTCATCATAATACCCTGCATGCGTTTCAGGATCTTAAGTTTTATGACGCCATTTTTAAGGCCGGGAAAATCTTTGGCTATCAGGTAACACTCCAATTAACCGAGTTCAGAGAGCTTTATAAAACGGGAAGGATAAAGAATGAGGTATTGGAATGCATTGTAGCTGATAGGAAGGGATTAGATGCTGCGCTATGGAAAGAGAAGCTGTTGTACAAGACCTATGACACCATCAACCATTCACGGCTCGGATTGTTGCGGGCAGAATGGAAGCATCAGTATAAGATAGATTTAGACAATGCGGTCCATCCGCTGCTGTTCAGAATTCTATGCTCTTATTTAGACCAAGGGGTTGCCCTCTGGAAGTTTCCGGTGCCAACAACCGGTTTTTTGTCGGCTATGCGGGAATTGGAAAAGGACAGCTTTGTCAGTTTCTTTAAAACAAAAAGAGCGAAGCATCTTTTACTTAACGGCCAATGCACCATAACCGAACTCTTGAAGATTGTGGTGGGCGACCAGGCCTATTATGAACAATACTTGTTCGATCAGCAATTTGGCCATCAGGGTTGGTCGGGTATAGTGGCGGCTATTGAAGCAATGCCGAATACACTGTTAGATAAACGGACTATTTCCTTAAGCGATTTAATTGTTTTCGAATTGTTGTTGGAGATAGACGCACTGGATTATGAACTTGGATCGAATTGGGAACCACTTTCCAGACGTGTAAAAGCACATCCGCTTCATCTTTTTGCCGATGTTCCTTCTACCGAATTGCAGGAGGTATTCCGGATTTGGCAAGATGCTTTTGAATGGAGTTATTACGATAACGTTCTGAATGGAATCAGCGCCAACAGAAAGGAAGACCAATCGCTTGTGAGCATCAAAAGCTTTCAGGCTATCTTTTGTATTGACGAGCGCGAGTGTTCGTTGCGCAGGCATATTGAAAGCACCGATAAGAATTGTGAAACCTATGGATCCCCTGGTTTCTTCGGAGTAGAATTTTTCTTTCAACCTGAAAATGGAAAGTTCTATGAAAAACTTTGCCCTGCTCCGGTTACACCCAGGTATTTGATTAAAGAGTTTGGTTCAAATGGGGAAAGGAAGCATGAGTTGCTTTATACCAAAAAGGC
>CANJVG010000126.1 GCA_947478005.1 Bacteroidota bacterium | reverse complement strand
GCCAGGTAACGATAACACGATTCATCATCCGGATATTTCTCAAAGAACGACTGAATACTGATTTGCTTTTTCATAACCATTTTTCAGCAAACTTACTTCGCCACTACGCACTGTATTTGCGTTGCGGACTAAATGGTTAATCCAATAAAATAAAACTTACGATTACCTTTCAAAAGTTCTATCTTTAAACGAAGTTTGCAAAACACTTGTTGCAAACTAAGTTATTTCGGGATATTTTTTTTAGCCACAGCCTCCTTGCAGATCTTCATCTTCTTGTTTATGATTATTTTCGAACTAACTACTTGTTAGCTGCCATGAATCGCAAACAGTTTATTCTTTCCTCCTCTTCTTCCTTACTGGTTTATTCAGCATTGGGGTATTTACTCGAAAGAGAGAAAGCATTTGCTTCAAGCCGGCCAATGCCCGCTGCCAGAAAATTTAAGAGTGAGGCTATTGAGCAGGTGATAAAAGAAGTAAAATCTTCCATTGCCAGTCAGGAGTTGCAATGGTTATTTGAAAACTGTTTCCCTAACACACTTGATACTACGGTATTCTTTTCAGATGAAGGAGAGTACCCCGACACTTTTGTAATTACCGGTGATATTGATGCTATGTGGCTGCGCGATAGTTCGGCTCAGGTGTGGCCTTATTTGCCTTATGTAAATCAAGACCCATTATTACAGCGTCTGCTGGCTGGTGTCATTCACCGTCAAACGAAGTGTATTCTACTCGACCCTTATGCCAATGCCTTTTATAAAGACAACCGCACCAGCGAATGGCGAACCGACCACACCGAGATGAAACCCTTTGTGCACGAACGCAAATGGGAAGTCGATTCGCTTTGTTACACCATCCGCCTGGCATTTGCTTACTATAAAACCACTGGCGATAAAACACCTTTCAATAAAGAATGGTTGCAAGCGGTGGGTTTAATACTGCAAACCTTTCGCGAACAACAACGAAAGAAAGATTCGGGTCCTTACCATTTTCAGCGGTCGGCTTCTGGCGCTACCGATACTTTGTGCTGCAATGGTTTTGGTAAACCGGTCAATCCAATAGGACTTATCTGTTCTGCTTTTCGACCCAGCGATGACAGCACCAATTACCTGTTCCTGATTCCTTCTAATTATTTCGCGCTTGTATCGCTGCAACAGTTGCATGAACTTATGATGAGTTTGTATCCCGGCCATATCTATCTTTCTGAAATCGAAAGTTTGCGAGCCGAAATTCAAAACGCTTTAGCGGCTCATGGTGTGGTCGAGCATCCGGGGTTTGGCAAAATAATTCCTTATGAAATTGACGGATTTGGCCATTCCAATTTGATGGATGATGCCAATGTACCTAGTTTGCTTTCGCTGCCTTATCTCAACGCGGTTCAAGCCGATGATGTGCTGTACCAAAACACACGTAAGTTTGTGTTGAGCAAAAGCAATCCTTATTTCTTTAAGGGAAAGTCGGGCGAAGGCATAGGCGGGCCCCATGTGGGCAAGGATATGATTTGGCCACTTGGCATCATCATGAGAGCATTAACCAGTACCGATGAAGAAGAAATAGTTCGCTGCCTGCAAATGCTTGTAAGTACCCATGCCGGCACAGGCTTTATGCACGAATCATTTCATGCTGATAATCCAAAACATTTCACCCGCAAATGGTTTGCCTGGGCCAATACGCTTTTCGGAGAACTGATATTGAAAATATACAAAGAGCACCCTGCCCTGCTGATGAGAACTTATTAAGCGATTCTTATTTTCGATTTATTCTAAAATCCATTTGTCCTATTCTATGAAAAAACTCTTCTTTCTTCTACTACTGTTTGCCAATGTATTGAATGCACAGGAATCTAAAATTAAGCACGTAATAATTATTGGAGTTGATGGCATGTCGCCCGATGGAGTCATGAAAGCAGCAACACCCAATATGCACGCCATGATGGAAAAGGGAAGTCACAGTTTTCATTGTCAGGCGGTCTTGCCAACGGTCAGCAGTCCAAATTGGGCCTCAATTATTGATGGCGCTTCCCCTTCTTCACACGGCATTTGGAGCAACCGATGGAAGGTGCGGGACATTAAAGATTCCGTTTACTGCCGTGGCAAAAAGGGACATATCTTTCCTACTATTTTCCGGGTCCTGCGCGAGCAAAAACACAAGGCGAAGATTATGTGCTTTGCCGGTTGGTGGAGTTTTGTGCGCTTGGTAGAGCCCGCTGTTTGCACCGCCAAGGAGCGCACCCTCACCACACCTTTGCTCGCTTCTCGGGCTGTTACGTCCATTCGTCTGCGCAAACCCAACCTCCTGTTTCTTGATTTAAATGATGTTGATGAAACAGGCCACAAATATGGCCACGGAACCCCCGAATATTATAAGGCCGTGGAAGAAGCTGATGTGGTGGTGGGGAAAGTGCTGAAGGCTGTAAGCAAAGCAGGCATGGCCGACAACACCGCTATTATCATTATAGCCGACCATGGAGGAATTGGCAAAGGACACGGAGGCACTACACCGCAGGAAGTGAATGTACCCTTTATAATTACCGGTGCAGGTATCAAGAAAGGATACGAACTAAAGGCCAACCCAAGAAACTTTGATGTAACCGCCACTGCCGCTAAACTACTCGGCCTGCAAATACCCGATTGCTGGGAAGGAAAAGAGATTAAAGAAATTTTTGGGGAGTGAATCCACGTTACAACGATCCCGCTATCTAAAAAGGAATCGCCCTCAGCGGTTCCTTTTTAGTTTCCAACTACTACGTAACAGTTTATAAGTACGGTTCTTGTGTTTTTCAATACGATGAGTGCGTTCTTATGTATCGAATTAGCGTTCTTGAGTACGATGAACACGTTCCTACTTACCATACACCAATTCTTCCGTTCTAAAGAGGTCCTTTTACGGTTAACATTAGCGTTCTTACACATCACACACGCGTTCTTACGGTAGACACTGCCGTTCTGTCATTTGACGCACACGTTCTCACACTAGACAAAGACGTTCTGTCATTTGACACAACCGTTCTTACGTTAGACATTAGCGTTCTTGCATCTGACATATGCGTTTTCACGCCTGACACATTCGTTCTTATGTTAGACATCAGCGTTCTTACGTCTGACACACCCGTTCTTACGTTAGACATTAGCGTTCTTGCATCTGACATATGCGTTTTCACACCTGACACATTCGTTCTTATATTAGACATCAGCTTTTTTACACTTGAAACACGCGTTTTCATTTACGACAGCACTATTTACATAGTAATAGGCTAAAATTATCCGTTAAGTGTTGAAATAATCGAAAAGGAGAGTCTTATCCCAAAAAATTCGCCTTCAGCTCAGGCGTAGGCATTCGGCAGGCATCCTGTTTCCCAAACCAGCGATAGCGGTTGCGGGCAACTATATTATAGAAGAAATCGCGGACAAAAGCAGGAATAATTACAAAGCCATATAATAAGGAGTAGCCGCCCCCCAGCTTTTTGCCGATACGAAGAACAGCTTCGGAGCGCATATACACCTTTCCATCTTCCAGCAACAAAACCGTGTCGAGATAATCTCCCTTTAAATTGAATTGAGCTACCACCTTCTTTCCATAATCCGATTGAAGCGAGGCAAATTGAAATTGGTTTTTCTTATCGTGGTCTATCAGCCAATTCACCGAACCGTTGCAGAGGTTGCAAACTCCGTCAAAAAGTACCACCGACATCAGTTGGAAGTTTTAATCACCTTCCTGTGCGTCACCTTTCCGGTTTCGGTGTTCAGGATGTTCAGCAGATAAAGACCGTTTTGAAGTTCGCTGATGCCAAGATGATGGTTCACATTCCTTTCCTCTTTCACCAATCTTCCTGCCATATCCATCACCGAAATGTCGAACGTAGCATTCTTCCGGTCGCTGCTGATAAACAATTCGCCAGCCGTAGGGTTCGGATACAGGCCAATGTTCTCCTCCTTCGTCAAATCGCTCACAGCCAGCGAGTTTTCTCCCCAATAATTACTATCGAAAATGGCGCGAATCATAGGCGAACCATTCACGGAAATAGTAGATGGTTTCCAGATTCCATTGCCATAAATAAACATGTGGCTTCTGCCCAATGTGCTGTTGAGGTCATAGCCTATTTGCAGCAAACGGGTATCCGTTTGCGCCCAACCAATATACAACTTAGAAGGGAAAATAAGTGGTGTATCGAGTTTATAAGTCGCAAATCCATTCACCGAATCAACGTAAAAAGGCTTCTTGTTATCAATTGTAAGAACCGGCACATCCGTAAACTGCGGATTATTCATTTGCAGATTATCCCATACCTGAATATTGAATATCAGATCCGACACATTCTCCTGTGCCTGCGAATATTGAATTTGAATAGCCGCCAGCGTGTCTGGATGATTCAGGATAAATTCATACGCAAACTTCTTCTGCCCGTTACCCGAAATTCCGTACGTCCTTTCAGCCGACCCATCGTCATAAGCCATCGTGTTGTCAAATCGTTGGGTATGATACAGCGTATCGTTCCCTGCATAACCCGTGTTCGAAGTAACCCCCAGATTCACCTTGCTGGTAAGCACCAAACTATCTACCGGCCAAGGCGCAGTAGTTGGAATAGCATACTCAGCTGAAGGATTGATAGAGATTGCACTGTATTCCGAAGCATTAAACGTTTGCAACACATCGTTGGCAATAACTACTGATGCGGGATAAATCTCACTTGCGCCTTTCACAAAGTTAGTAGCTGATGGATTAACGTTGGCAGCGCTATCTATATTATGTACCAACAGAGTCATCGTATCGCGCAAATCAGCTGGATAGTTAAACTGGTCGGCAGGTTCTAGCGTATAGTTTTTAAGTATCGTTGGAAAAGGATACACAAAAGCAATGTCCTGAAAGTTTTTACTATTCACAGTGCGGCTCTTATCCAGTTTCACATAATCGATATGCCAGTGGTCGTTGTTGCCATACAGCGATGCCTTGTTCCGAAAACGAAACTGAAACGTAGGGTGGAAATAACTGTTCGGATGGCCATATTCCGGCACATTAATCATTGCGTCTTTGAACTTGTTAGTGACATAGACATCGTTCGAATAGCCGGTATCGGCCCAGGCATAGCGCCATATACCACCCTCATCTTTAAACTCCACAATCAACGAATCTTTTTTATCAGGAAAATCGCCCAATCCCTTTCCTTCATAAAAGAAACTGAGATAAACCGAATCTCCACCGCTCAATCCAAGCAGATTAATAGGCTTCGAAGTCAACGTATCGGCAAAGCCGTATGTATTCACATTCTTATTATAAGGCAAACCATATTCATTCAACGCATCGAAGGTAGCCACCCCTATAGTAGGCGGATTCACCGCGTAAGTATTATTTACTAACGCTTCATTCTCAATCCACAAAGTACCCGGTTGTCCGCTTGCAAACTGAACAATGGGAGCGTAGAAGAATGTATCAATCTTGCGTGCCGGAATTGTATCATTTACAAGGGTAGAGTCAATCTTGGCGCCCGTAGTTGTATTAAAAGTGTAGCGATAGTATGGATTCCATTTGTATTCTATACTCGGGGCAGAAGCAAAACAATTGTTGGTGGCGATGCCGAAAAAATAAAAAGGAATAGCCGGCTGGGCTACCGAATCAACTTGATGGGTTGTAAGGTTGTAAGAATAAGCCCAGGATGTATCGTGCATAAAATAACCTTCCACATTCGCTATGTTTTCAGAAGCCAGACAAGTACTTCTTACATTGTAATAGGTGGCAGTGATATGGTTGTCGAGCCATTTATAGGCCGGTGTTCTGTTGCTCGAAAAATCATCTATAAAAGGAAGCGATAGTGTGTCAGCAGTCAGGATGATATTGCCCTTGGTCACTACATATTTATGTTGGTGGGTGCTTTTTACTTTTCCAATAGTAGAATAGTAAAGCGGAGCATTAAATAGGAGAGGACCAAGTTCTTCGGTTTGAGCTTGTAATTGGTTAGTAAAAAAACCAACGAACGCGAAGGTCAGAAGAATACCGGTAGCGAAAAATTTCTTCATGTTGTGTTTAAATAGATTCAATACAACGCAAAGAAAATAATTTTATTGGGTAGGAATGGAATCCAATTTGTCGTAGAGCGAAGGGTCAACGATAATCCCTGCAGGTACTTCTCGTCCAAGAAACAAATCAATGGGTTCCCCTATTCGTATGCTATGTCCTTCGCCATAATCAGGAACCTGCTTATACACCACAGCTCCTGCCGTATCACTTACGCCTTCATCTACCACCAATGCGCCTATATTCAGCGAGTAGCCTCTCAGTTTAAATTCAGCTTCTTCATATTTCAAACCAATCAGGTAAGGTACCGACATCCGGCTGTTACCCAAACCATCACCCAGCAAAAGCGTAACCACTGTTCCCTTCGGCACCCGCATCTTCTTAGTTACATTCTGTCCGTTTATCATCATGCCTATTACCGCATTCAAATGCGGGTCGGGCTTATAGATGGGTTCACCCAATTTAAGTCCATAACTTTGCAATTGCATAGCGGCATATTTCAATGAGCTGCGTCCAATCAAATCAGGTATTTCAGTAGTAGGAGCTGTAGTCGCATTGATCGTGATGTAAATCGTCCGCCCTTGTTTCACATTCGACTTCGGCTTAGGGTTCTGATCAACAATACTCATCGGTGGCTTACTCATATCATACACCGAATCCATAATCTTCCAATCCAGCGTGTTATCCGACAAAATAGATTTCACCTGCTCAAAACTCATTCCCCGCAAATCGGGCACAGTAATGCTTTCACCATGCCTTGTGTAGGTTTTTAAACCCGATTGAACGGCCACCAGCAACATAATTACAATGACAACTGCTGCCAGAAGATTGTAAAGAATGGTTTTGGTGAAATATTTATTAGCCAAGTAACTGCTGTTTAATGAGCATGAGCAAAAATAAGCGAGTAGTTAAGAGTAGTAAGCACCTGATGAAATAATTTGCTGACAGCTGACCACTTCTTATTCCTTTAAAATATGCACCTGGATGCGGTCTGACGTGGGCTTGACCGCAGAACTAAACAAATTTCCTTTTGGCATACTAAAATCAAAAGGGGCTGCGTTATATAGCTATACACGACCAACTATGCACTGAGCTTGACTTTTAGTTCACTTAAACCAATGTTTATGAATAAAAGCAGCATCATGCTCGTTGCAGTCCTCCTTGTTGGGCTACGGGCGCAGTCACAATTCTTCCTGCCCATTCGCGGAAGCTACTACGGAGGTATTACCAACGTAAATTACAATCCTGCCATTGCGAACAGTCCTTTTTTAGTCGATATCAATGTTATAAGCGTAGCGGCTACGCTTAACAATAACTATGTGGGCGTTGACCATCTGGCTTTAACGCATCCTTCCCTCTTCAGCCAAAGCGATTTTCAAGCTGCATATATGAAAGAACGGGTAAATGGCAAAGACAAAAACGGCTATATCGGAATGCAGATACAGGGACCTCTTTCCTTTATGTTTTCGTTCGGGCCCAAAAAGAACCGCAGCAAGAATGCAATTGGATTCAGCTACCATGCCAATGCAGTGCTCAATGCTGATAATATTACGGAAACCTTCGCGCGCACGGTTTACTATGGCTTGGGAGCCAAAGCCAACTCTATTACTAATTACCTCAACCGCGATTTGAATAATGCCAACCTTTCGGTAAAATCAGCAGCCTGGACAGATTTCGGCATCACCTACTCGCGCATTGTCTATGACGAAGGAGAGCATCTGGTAAAAGCAGGAGGGACCTTAAAATTACTGATACCGGTGGCCGGTACTTATGGTTACGTAAAAAACTTCAACTACAAATGGACAGAATACGACCACTTGAGTATCTACAACACCGAAGCCAAATATGCCTACAGCCAGGACATGATAAGTTCGCAGGGAAATTCGGGCAGTAATGCGGCACAATCAATTCCCACCTACTTAAAGGACGGCAGGGCATTCAAAAACGGAACACCAACAGTCGCTATTGATTTAGGTGCAGTCTATGAATGGTGGCCTGAGAAGAACAGGAACGAAGAAATGGATTGTCACTGTGAACCCTTCAGCGACAAGAAGCATTACAAACTAGCAGCGGGATTCTCTATGATTGATTTAGGCGCTTTGCGTTTTAAACGGGCAGGGCAGAGCCGCGATTTTCAGGCAAATATTCAGGACTGGAATGTTGGTGGGGCGCAGTTTCCCAATGGTTTGCTAAGTTTGGATGATACTATCAATACGCGCTTTATGGTCAAGAACAGCAGCCAGTATTTCACCATCTGGCTTCCCACGCACTTTAATTTCTTTGTAGACTACTATATCCGCAACGATTTCTGGATAACCGCTTCGGTGATGCTTTCCCCCGATATGTCGCGTAACAAAAATATGGTGCATCACGTAAATACCTTTGCTGTTACCGGCAAGTACGAAAACAAATGGGTGGGTGTGTATGTGCCGCTGAGCGTAGATGTATTCGGCAATGTAAGTCTGGGAACCACCATCCGGCTTGGACCTTTAACCATCGGTACACAAGACTTATTGGGTTTGTTTGCCAAGAAGTATGTATACAATGCCGACATTCATGCAGCGCTGAAAGTAACCATACCTTACTTTAAAATTTGTAAGAAGAACGATTTCCGCTTTCAAAAAAAGAACGCGAAGAAATGGTTTTGATGTCTAAATACAGATGCCATCGTTTAAAGGCGATGGCATCTGTATTTAGAAAAAGGAATAGTTGAATTATTTCTCCGCCACCATTAAAAAGATAACCTCTTCCCCGCCTTCTATAGCTTTAAAGTGATAGGTGTTTTCCGTTAACTCCAAAATGGTAAAATCTTTTTTCTCCCCGTTAGCTGCTGTGGAGGTAATCTTGGAATTATTCCAGTTCAGTTTCCATTTGCCAATCATTGTTTGGTTGCTCAATACAGTCGTGTAAGTGCCATCGGAATTATAAGTAAGCAGAAAGTTTTTCCGCATCTCTGCTATCTGTGCTTCAATGGTAGGTTTCATTTCTGCGGGAATCTCACGCGAGTATTGAAGGTTTTCTACTCGCCATGTTTTCAACAGCATCTTCGATTTATCGCTGCAGGAAGAAAGAAACAGGACTAATATAAAAAGAAGGGAAGAGATTTTGTTCATCATAGAATATTTGTGGGGTGAAAATAGAAGTAAACCTTAAATGAGAATTCCGATGTTTTTAAAGCTTCGGAATTCCTGGGATTATATACTTGTTTCCTCAACCTCTTTGTATTTCATTATCTGGTCAAGTGCATCAGGTACAACATCGCTGATGATAGTAATAAAAGAACCTTTCTCTGCATTTTTCATAGCATAGTCAATTGCTTCATTTTCCTTTTTGAAGGAAACTATCTTTTTATTAGGGTCAATGTTTCTTATGCCCTTGCTTAGCAACGCGATAATCTCATCTTCTGTTTTACCTCGCAGGTTCCTATCCTGACGAATAATTATTTCGTCAAACACACGAGCTGCTTCCTCACCTAATTCGATGGTGTCTTCATCTCTTCGGTCGCCTACACCCGCTATTAGTCCTACTTTTTTTGTTGCATCTACTTTGCTCATAAATTTCCCAATGGCACGCATACCATGAGCGTTGTGAGCATAATCAATAAGGACTGCATAGTTTTTGAATTGGAAGAAGTTCATACGACCAGGCGTTTGAGCTGGCGAAGGCACAAATGTTTCAAGTGCAAGCTTGATGTCTTCAATTTTAAAGTCACGTAGATAGGCAGCAAGTACAGCCGCCAAAGCATTTTGAATATTGAACTCGGCTTTACCACCAAAGGTCATAGGCACATTCGTTACCTTGTCCACCCTAATTTTCCAACCTCCTTTAATAATAGTGATGTAGCCGTTTTCATAAACACACGATACACCGTGATTAGCAGAGTGTTCTTTAATGCGCGCGCTGTTTTCATTCATACTGAATAGGGCTACCTTACAATCCAAACCTTCGCGCATTTTGTAAACTAAATCATCATCGGCATTCAATACCACATATCCTTCGGGTAACACTGCATTGCTCGCCACCGCCTTCACGCGGGCCAATTGCTCAATCGTATCAATCCCATTCAACCCTAAATGGTCCGAGGCAACATTGGTTACCACAGCCATATCGCAATTGTGAAAACCAAGACCTGCCCGTAAAATTCCACCACGAGCGCATTCAAGCACAGCAAAATCAACGGTAGGGTCCTTCAATACAAACTCTGCTGAAACTGGACCGGTACAATCACCACGTTGCATCATCTGGTTTTGAATATAAATTCCATCGGTGGTGGTAAAACCAACCTTGTGTCCCATCTGCTTAACGATATGGGCAATCAAACGTGTGGTAGTTGTTTTGCCGTTAGTCCCCGAAACTGCGATGATAGGAATGCGGGCACTTGCACCCGGTGGATATAACATATCAATCACAGGTTCTGCCACGTTCCTTCCAATTCCTTCTGTTGGGTCAAGGTGCATACGAAATCCCGGGGCGGCATTTACTTCGAGTATGGCACCACCATTCTCAGTAATAGGCTCTGTTAGGTTATCAGCCATAATATCAATCCCGCAAATATCTAAACCAATGATTCGTGCAATTCTTTCACACATAAAAATGTTTGAAGGATGCACTAAGTCTGTCACATCGGTGGCTGTTCCACCTGTAGAAAGATTAGCGGTTGGCTTTAACCACAACTCTTCATCCTTTTTCAAAATAGTGTCCAGCGAGTAACCCAGCTTGACTAAAATGTTTTCAGTCTGGTCATCTACTTTTATAGCAGTCAAAACTTTTTCATGACCATAACCTCTGCGAGGGTCGCTGTTTACTATATCTATCAATTGCTGAATCGAGCTTTTGCCATCTCCTATTACAGCAGCAGGGGTGCGCAAGGCAGCCGCCACAAACTTGTAATTGATAACAAGCACACGGTGGTCACGACCGGTAATGTATTTCTCGCAAATAACCGCCCGGCCATATTTCTTAGCTGCGTTCATGCCCTTCACCGCATCCTCCCAGTTTCTTAAATTAGTTGTTACTCCCTTTCCATGATTGCCATCGAGGGGTTTAGTGATTACGGGGTATTTAATTTTATCAATGGTTGACTTCAAATCATCTTCATCATATACTACATAGCCACGAGGCACAGGAATTTCGGCAGCTCCCAATAAGTTTTTGGTATCTTCTTTATCACAGGCAATCTC
>CANJVG010000125.1 GCA_947478005.1 Bacteroidota bacterium | reverse complement strand
CCTGCCATGCGCCTTCGTTGAATTTAAACTTTGAACAGAATGGAAATGTGCGTGCCTGTTGTTATAACACTACACACATTTTGGGTAAATGGCCTGAACAAACCATCAAACAGATATGGGAGGGCGCCAAAGCAGATGAACTTCGAAACTACATACAGAAAAATGATTTTGGGGGTGGCTGTATTGAATGTGGACGAATGATTGAGGCGGGCAATCACCACGGTGTTCGGGCAAAATATTACGATGAGTTTGCTTCCGGAAGCTTGACTTCACGAATTCAAAACTTCAAAAATAAACTGACCGGAAAAATAAACTTCCCGAAGGTGATGGAATTTGAATTGAGTAACGAGTGCAATCTGGAGTGTGTAATGTGCACAGGCTACTTCTCTTCAAGTATCCGGAAGAATCGAGAGAAACTTCCTGCTATTATCTCTCCCTACAACGAGAAACTGGTAGATGAATTGGAAGAATTCATACCGCACCTCACCGATGCTAAGTTTTTGGGTGGTGAGCCATTTATGATTGGCATCTATCTTTCTATTTGGGAGCGGATGCTGAAACTAAATCCAAACATTCGAATTCATATTACCACCAATGGAACTTTTTTAAATAATCGAGTGAAAGAATTGCTGGAAGGTCTTCGGGCCGGAATAATTCTTTCCATGGATTCGGTGGTAAAGGATACCTACCACAAAATAAGAGTAAACGGAAATTATGATAAGGTGATGGAGAACCTCGAATATTTTCGTGATTACACTAAGCGCAAAAAAACCTTTATATCCATCGCTGCCTGTCCTATCCTTTATAACTGGAAAGAGTTGCCACAGATGCTTGATTTTTGCTTAGACAGGAATATCGCGCTGTATTTCAATGCTGTTTTTACTCCTGTAGAACTTTCATTGCGAGAGCAACCGACCGAATTACTCAAGGAGATTATCGCATTCCTTCAACTTCATGTTCGAAAGGAGGAGCCTGGTAATTTGCAAAGCCCGCGCAACCTAAGCATTCGAGCCTACAATGATTTTATAAAACTGCTGAAAGGTTGGCTAATTGAGCGCGAAGAATTGTTATCGCAAAAAAGCAATAGGCTACATGAAATAAATGCTCCCGTTGATTTTATTTCACTTGCCGATGAATCTGTTGTATGGTCGCTTGACGAGATTTCAAAAACACTCTTTGCCTTGGTGGACCAAGAGCGAAAAGGTTTTTTTGAAGAACAAAAGCAATTGCAAAACAAGCTCGGGCAATTACTATCTTCTACCCCAGAAGGAAAGCTGAACAGCGCACTTACCTGTTATCTAACTGTCTCTGATAGGTTTTCAGGAACTGTTTCTGATAAAGAAGCGGAAGCAAAGATTGAAGCTGTTGCTAATTTAATTGAAACACATCCTCGTAGAAATTCTATTCTAAGTCAAACTGCCATGGCTCCGCCTTTACTTTTTGCTTCGCTTATTAAGACTCAACAAATTGAAGAATTGAAAAATTCTTTAGCGATGTTTTTTAACGGATAGAAGTTTCTTGTAGAAACCTTTTCTCAAAGTCATCAGCCAGGCTGGCAACGCTTCGCTCTTCCAACTGTTTGTAGAAAATATCGGCAGGAACGTCTCCTACGGTCTTGAAAAATTCAAGACCTGCATCTTTATCCTGCAATATCCTTACAAGACTGTTTAGCTTTTCAAACAGAATCTGAAGTCTGTATTTCTTTTGCTCTTCACCTTCATTGAACTTTGAGTAAACAAAATCCGTCAGTTTCTTCTCCATCAACTCTTTTGCTTCACCTTCAGTCAATTCGTCTAGGTGCACCACCGCTCTAGTAGCTCTTTCAGCAGCCTCTTTCACCCAATTTTTAATTTGAACGTTTACCAGATTGTTGTAGATGCCGAGGTTATAGGTGGATAATGAATTCTTCTTTTCCTCACTGGTAAAGATCGTTGCTCGTAAAGTATCGTATACATTTTGCAACGCGGCATGAGGCAATGCCCAAATGCTCCATTCTTCCGGGCGATGGATAGTGTTGAACCAAATATTGATGTTGTGCTTGTTTACAAAGCGAATAAAGTTTGGCATTTCGTGCCAGTTGTTTCGCATAGGATTTACCATCAGGCACATGGTGCGGTTATTCTCCTTCGTATATTGACGATAGAAGAGAAAATTTTCAAGCACTCTATCAAAATGTGCGTTCACTCTAATGGCTTCATAAATTTCGGGGGTAAGAGAATCGAGAGAGAAGTTGATATGAATATTCAGCTTAATCAACCACTCTTTCACTTTGTAATTCATTACGGTGCCGTTGGTGGCAATTACAATTTTTAGTTTCGGATTCAGCTTCTCAACCTTTTCAAATATTTTGAACACCGCATTTATCAGAAAGGGCTCGCCTCCGTTAAACCGTAATTCCTTTAGGTGCGGAATAAATTCTTCCAGTTGTTCAATGAAGTTATCATCATAGGCATTCTTAATGGCCGGCAAGCGCTCTCTGTTTTTACGGATGCTCGATGACAATTCACCAATACACATCACGCACTCCAGATTACAGGTGTTCGACAATTCCAACTCCATCATGCTTGGATATTCTGCTGGTTCATTTACATCATAAGCCCGTGCAAGCACGGACGTATAATTTCCACCCTGTAGGTTTTTCAAACAGACATTGCACTTATGCGTTAGGTCATATTTCAACAAGTGGTTGCGGAGCGATTGATATTTTTCTCCGAACCATATATCGCGAATTGATTTGGCCGGATAGTTATCGGGTTCAATAAAAGTAAGCCAGCATGGTGCACAATCACCATGAACATTGAAATACATATTGCTGAACGGAGCATGGCATATATGCGTAGAGTTAGGCTTACCTCGGGCAGCATTATAATTAGCCGCCACCTCCTTAGTCAACCCGGGGCCGGATTTATCATCGGAAGCATAGAACTTGCTCAGTAATTTATAAACCGTTTCTTTCATTCTCTTTCAAACATATTGAATTCACGCTGACGTAATGTATTGACTCTTCACTTTTGCATAAAGTTCTTCCTCCGTCCAATTGCTAACGTCTCTTATCATAATATCCAGTGGAGAGTTATAGACTCCTGAAAGTATTCTTTCCTCCGCCTCTAAATCATTCAGTGAATCAAATAGAACTTCTAATCTGGCCACTACTTCTTCCTTCGTTATCTTCAAGTCTGTAATCTTTGCCGCTCTTATCTTTTCATACAATTCTTCTCTGCTTGAAAACTTTTTATTCTCCGCTGTAGAACGCTCAGAAATGACGGCTTCGTAATTGTCCTTTTGTTCTGAATAATCAATGCCATTCCGGTTTTTCTCTTCGTAATGGCGGATATATTTCAGGTAATCTAAAAACACACTCTTGTTATATTTCTCCAACTCATTGCTTTCCGGCAATTCGAACTTAGAAAGGTAAGTATAGACGTCCTTCAGTTTTTCTGAAGGGAGAAAAATGAGCGACAAATCAAATGGGGCAGTGAGAAAGCTATTGAAAAACACCATCCCCTTTTTATTGCAAAACTCTATTACCTCCGGCATCTCGTCCCAGTTTTCGCGCTGGGTAGTGAAGCTTAGCGACATAGTTCTTCCCCGGCTCTTTGTGTAGTCATTAAAGTAATCGAGGTTCTGCATGGTTGTCTCGAAGTTTGCATTCTTTCGAATAAATTCGTAACGCTCTTTTCGTATGGAATCAATAGAAACAGCCAATTCAAAATTGCCTTTCGATAAAAGATCTTTTACCTTTTCGGTAAGCACAGTGCCATTGGTTATTACAAAAATATTGATGGAAGGATTCATTTCCATCATCACATCCCAGATTTGAAAATAAGAGTGAATTAAGAACGGCTCGCCACCAAAGAACTTGGCTTCCTTTAAATGAGGAATAAACTCCCTCATCTGCTCTACAAACTTATCGTCATAAGGGATTGCCAAAGGCGGGAGCTTATCTTTGTTTTGGCGAATGGCTGAAGAGGTATTGCCATTGCACATAATACATTCGAGGTTGCACTTGTTGCTAATCTCAAACTCCATCACCCGTGGATACCGGTGCTCTTTGTAATCAGCATACTTATCGAAACTCTGTGGCTTTAATCCTGTGAATTTCTCTTTCTCTACAAAATACTTGCAATGCTGACAACCATAATTCAAATCGTTGTGGGCAATATATCCCTGTAGTTTTTTGAGTGGTTCACCAAACCAAATATCGCGCAATGAATCCTTCGGATACTCGCCAACAAGAATATTCCGGTTATAAGTGCAGGCATATACTTTGCCAAGCCATGAAAACGTAAGGCTATTGAAAGGGACATAACAAATTAAGTCTTTAGCTCCCCCTGGGCGATGCTTGTTATAGGCTTTAAAAACATCCTTAGCTACCGGTGAGTACGGGCTTTCTTTGGTAAACCGTTTGGTAATAAAGTCGAGCATGGCGCGATTAAATAAGTTTAAACGGAAACAGCGTTATGTTTTCGATATTCTTCTAAAGCCGTTCTGCCGCTTTGCTTCAACTCTTCTAACGAGCTGTTTTTTATACTCATTAAAAAAGGTTCGAAACTGCCTTGCCTGATAAAAGCATGAAGTAGATTTTGCTCCTCCTCTGTGTAGCTATTCAATAGCGTAGTCAACTGGCGCAACATAATCTCCTTAGGCAGTTTTTCGCTTAATGATTTGTCCGCTTCGTAGTTTTCATTTATCCATTTCGAAACTTCGGCAAAGGACGTTGGCTGCAATTCATGGAGCTGTTGTTTCTTTTCCAATTCTTCGCTTAGCAGCAAATGGCGGTTGAATTCATAATCGTGATACTTCTTTACATCTGCATTTTCAATGTAAGTGTCTAAGTAGTGCTTAAAATCTTCAAAGCATTTAGCGTTGTGTCTTTCCTTCTGCGTCATCTTCGAAAAACTAAACTGCTCCATATAAGCACGCACCTTTTGCAATTCTTCTTTAGTAGAATCGGTTAAAGCAAAGCGAACCGGGCGTTCGAGGTAACTAACGTAGATATAGGCATTCACCTCGTTGCAAAGATTGATGATAAGCGGCATCTGCTCCCAATTATCTTTCTGCACCGTGAAGCTGAGTGAGAGATGTTTACCCTTACGATTGCAGATTTCACTGAAACGCTTGATGTTGTCCATCAACTTTTCATACACTACATTTTTTCGAATGCGTTCTACCTTTTCTTTGTCGAAGGCATCAATAGAAATAGCAACATCAAAGTTCAGTTCATTTATCAGCTTTTCAATCTTACTGTTCCAGTGGGTGCCGTTGGTAATTACAAACAGGTCTAAGTTCGGGTTCAGTTCCTTTACCTTATCCCATATTTTGTAGTAGAGGGGAATCAGGAATGGTTCGCCTCCATAAAACTTAGCTTCCTTTAACGTAGGAATATACTTTTCCAGTTGCGTTACAAAGGCATCGTCATAGTGCATGGGCAGCGGTGGCAGCTTGTCGCGGTTTTTGCGAATGCTGCTCGACACTTCACCATGGCACATCTGACATTCCAGATTGCATTCGTTGCTTATTTCAAATTCAAACACCTGCGGGAATTCCGCGTCCATGTTTTTGTAATACTTGTCGAACACCAGGGGGCGCAGGTTCGTAAACTTTCCTTTGTCAAAAAAATATTTACAATGACGGCAGCCATAGTCGAGGTCGTTATGCAGCATGTGTTCGCGCAGCTTCTTCGCTTCCGCTCCGTTCCATATTTCATCAATGGTGTTTTCGGGATATTTTCCCAATTGCACATCGCGGTTATAGGAACAAACAAACACCTGGCCACCGAATGAAAAAGTAAGACTATTGAAAGGCAGATAGCAGAAAATGGGTTTGGGACCGTTCGGACGAAAACGATTGAATTGATTATACAGCTTGCGGTCAATAGGGTGATAGCCTTTCGCCTCCGCATCGCGGTATTTTTTGTCGAGTTGAAAAGATGTTTTTATGGCTTCTACAAAATCAATCATTCCTGTTTCCTTTTTAGCGAATCCAAAGTAATGAATATTTCAGGATAAGATTTCTTTAAGCCAGAAAAAACTGCTTTTGCCATAGCGTTATAGCCCGTGGAGTTGTGGTGCCCATCTATCGGCCAGTAATAATTCACTGAGTTTTGCTTTTGAATATGCAGCGAATCGCGGTAGAAACTCAGCATATCTATACGTTTGAAAACCGGAATTGTATCGACCATGTTTTCGAAGAAAGTAAAATCGTAGAGATATTCGTTCTTGTCAACTTCGGAGTGTTCTGGTTTTTTAAACAGCATTACTTTCAGATGATGTTGTTCTGCTAATTGCGCTATGCGCTGAAAGGTTTCGTTCCATTTAGGTTTCAGGTAATCAAGCCGCGCTGCTTTTTCTTTTTCGGTCAAAAAGAAATTAGTGTGGGTGATTCCGAAAGCAGAATTGGCCACTAAGCGAACCACATAACTAAGTCCATATAACCATTCCCACTTGGGGCCTTCAATCGCTTGCCAGTAGTTTTCTTTAAAACGTTCGAGTCCTCCTCGTGTTAGAAAGTCGGCTGTGAAATCAAAGGAAGAGTAGGTGATAACTGCCACATCGGGTTTTAGTTCAAGACCAATATCATCCATTTGCTTATAAGTAAAACCCGGGTCGCTGCCACAAATGCCAAAGTTTTGAAGCGTT
Organism: Bacteroidota bacterium; assembly: GCA_947478005.1. Taxonomy (GTDB): domain Bacteria; phylum Bacteroidota; class Bacteroidia; order Chitinophagales; family LD1; genus Bog-950. The sequence goes on along the minus strand of CANJVG010000125.1, from coordinate 4,781 downwards.
ATGTTTTTAGAAAACTGTTCTTTTTCAAGCATAGCGCGAAGCTGTGATGGATAGCTGGAATCCTGCGGAGCACCATCGCCTTCGGTGAACGAATCGCCATAGGTTTGAATGAGCACAGTGGATGAATCCTTCTTCACTTCAAAATCCTTATCGCGAAAGCCGAAGTTGTTGCGGAGGCGCGGATATTTGTATTCGGAGGTTTGCAGAAAGGGAATGAAGTAAGGTTGAATGATAAAGTCCACATCAAAACTTTTGTGCGGATATACCGATATGTATTTGCTGCTTCGATTCTCCATATAGGAACCGCCAAATCCTTTTACACGAAGAAATATTTCAGCCCCTACTAAACAGAAATAAAGTGTGAAGAAAAGCAAGCCCGTTTTTAGAAAGGTTTCTTTTTGCGAGCGAAGAAACAAACCTGTCAGCGAAAGACCACCGGCTATTACCAATAGCAAGGAAAAATAAAACACGGCACTATGCAAGGAACCGAAAGCAGCCATGGGCATTTGGAACCGCCAACGCAGTAACCAGATGCCTAAGCAACCGACAAGCAGACTAAGGAGGGCGGCACTTCGGGGATAAAGACGGGCTAGGCTCATGTGGCTAAAAATAGAAATTACAAGGCAGCAGCCAACAGCAATAATTGTTCGGGTAACGCGCAAAACATTTATTATTGAACAGTCATTGGTAATCTTGACAGAATGAACGAAGCAAACAACCGGCAGGCCCCTATTTTTTCGCTGACCAACGAAGGCGAGATTCAATTAAGCCTGCCTTTTTTTTGGGTGGTGGTTTTGCTCAGTCTTCCTTATCTGGGTTGGGAAATATACTGGTTCAATAAAGTAGGCTACCCCGCTTTTAAATGGCATACCCATTTGGCGGTGTATTACTACGCCTGCCTGTTCTTCTATTTGTTCTTCTCGCTGCTTCACCGTTTGTTTAGTTTCAAAAAAGATTTGCGGTTGCAGGTATTGCTGGTTACAGTGTTTTCAACTTTAGCTTTAGCCGAAGGCGCACTGATAGCCACCGGCACTGGCGATACTTATTCAGAGCACATTGGTCATGCCTACTTTTCCAATTACGGCTCTTCGAAAGAGACCTATTACCGCCTTCACAAGCCCTATGAACAATACGTGATTGAAAGGCCGGAGTTCAATTATTTGCGTCCCTGCAATTCGCTGGGCTATTCGGATGTTGAATGGACCATGGCGAAAAAGAAAAACGAAAAGCGCATCGCCTGCTTTGGCGATTCGTTTACCGAAGGCGTGGGGGCTCCTTTCGATTCTTGTTATGTGAGTCAGCTTCGCCAGATGCTGCAGGCAGAAGACAGCAACATCACGGTAATGAATGCCGGTATTTCGGGCGATGACCCCTGTGTGAATTTTGTGAACTACCGCGACAAGGTGGCTGCCTTCAAACCCGATATACTTGTGCAAACTCTTTCGAGCAACGATATGAATACGGACATAGCCACCAAGGGCGGCCTCGAAAGATTCGGACCGAATGAAACACTGCATTATAAAAAAGGTCCGTGGTGGGAACCTATCTATGCGCTTAGTTATGTTTCAAGATTGGTGTTTCGCGCCTTGGGGTATAATGAGCTGCTGTTGCGTGTTCCTTTTTCAACTAAAGTAAAAGAGGAACTGAACCAAAAGGCAATAGAAACTTTTGCAGCCTATGCAGCCGAAGCCAAGAAACAAGGCGCGGTGCTGCTCGTGGTTTTGCAGCCCGACCAGTTTGCAGTGTATCAAAAAAAGTTTGAGTATGACCTTAGCCCGATTGTGGCGTATCTGAAAACGCTGGACCATGTAAAGGTCTGCGACCTCACTCCTTTTTACTTAAATGAATTTGCGCGAAACCAAGACGATATTAAAACCTACTACTGGCCGCAGGACGGGCATCATAATTCTAAAGGCTATGCGCTGATGGCGCGCAGCATTCAGCATAGCTTGGATTCGTTGTATTTGAAAAACTAATGTAAATTTGATGCAGGTAAAGCCATCAATAGAGCCGACCCACATGACATTTCTCAACAAAACAGAGAACACCCGTCATGCCGAAAAGGTGGTTTTGCCCATAACCTTGTGTTCACTTAAATACAAACCCTATGCTCTACAGACAATTTTATTCCGAACTGGCCAAACTGCTTTATGCCGTGGCTAATATTGATGGCAAAATTTCGAACAAGGAAAGAGAAGAACTGCGAACCATAGTGCGCACCGAGCTCGTGCCTGCCGAAAAACATGTAGATGGTTTTGGCACCGATGCGGCTTACTATGCCGAAATAGAATTTGATATCCTGGAAGAAACCGTGGCCGAGCCCGAGGCGGCTTTCGAATCTTTTCTCAACTATATCGATAAACATCACTCGGCCGTAGACAACCGCATGCGCGAACTGAGTTTGCGCGTGGCCAAAAAAATTGCCGACAGCTATCATAAAAGAAGCAACAAAGAAAAAGCCCTGATGGCGCGCCTCGAAAAAGCATTGACCGCTTTGCCGGCATAAGGCTTACCGTTTTGCCTTCTCCCATCTAAAACAAAAAACAAAAAACGCCCCGCTAAATGCGAGGCGCTTTTTGTTTAAAAAAAATCATTCCCGTTTATCAACTTGTCTTTACACCAAAACGAACTATCACCGGCTCGGTGCCGGCATTGGAAATTTGAAGATTAGACACGCAAAGAATTAGTAGCAGGAGCTTGATATGGGTAAGCGCGCTGATTCACTAGTAGAAAAGACAGTCATGAAAAAAGGATGGCGGTAAAAACGCACGGTGAACTATATGAAATACTACTCTGGGCGTGAAATTTGGGTTTAATAGTAGAAGAAACACCTGTCATCGCGGCAGTGGCAGGGGCGGTCGGGAGGTTGACACCCTGAATGGCGAGGAAAACGCACTGTGCCGCGAGGTTTTCACTTGAGGACGCAGGCTTGACACTTGGTGTCGCGAGGGTGTGAGGAGTCATCGCGGGGCTGCGAGGAGTGGTCGCAGGTGTGAGATGCGGCTTCGCGAGGTTTTCACTCGCGGTCGCGAGCCTGACACTTGTCATCGCGGCAGTGAGAAGAGCAGTCGCGGGGTTGACACTTGCTGTCGCAAGCAAATCACTTGAGTCCGCGAGACTGATAGCAGCGGTCGCGAGGCTGAAATGGACGATTTTTTGATGAAAAGTGGGGGTTTGGATTAAAAATGGGTTTGTGGTGGGGTTTTTATAGTTTTTCTGACATTTTGACAAATTGTTCTTTTGGCTTGAACCAAAAGAACCAAAAGTTCAAGGCTGTGAGGCTTTGAACTAAAAATCATTACAGAAACCTAAACTGCACAAACTCGCGCGTTTCGTTTTGTCATATATTATATGGTGTGCGCTGCGCTCAAACAGTGTGCAGTTCTTAACGGTTTCTTCCATGATTTTCTTAACGTCCAAATCCTCAAGGCCAGGGAAATAAAAGGGCAATGTTTGATTTGGATGAAAAACTGAAAGGAATGAGTGTGGAGGAGATTAAGAGGAGGTTGGGGTGAAAGTTTTTAATAAGGAAGGTTAGATTTGATGTTCTATTTATGAAGAACTATCTAATCTTATCCTTGTCGATTATTTGTTTTTCAAGCTTCGGTCAAATAGCCTATGCAAATAAACAATACTCCTATTACATAGATGGAGTAAAGGTAAGTGCTAAAGACGTTAACTATCTGTTTTATAAGGCAGACACAGTTATTGTTCTATCTGACCGTATTAAACTTGCAGGACAATTTTCTCATGAGTTTGAAGCAGTAAGTTTTAAACCAATTGCCGTTTTCTTAGATAGCAAAGAAGTATTTCATGACAGTTTGAATGAATATTGGTTGACGGGGTTGTCTTCGCGTCAATACCCAAAGCTTTTGAACTGTTCGGACGGGAGCTTCCAGTTATTAGTTGAGGTAGATGAAAGACCAAATCAAAATGAGTTAAGACGAATTACAATATCTAAGGAAGGGAGAGTAAAAACAGACAACCTGCCAATCTTTAAATGGAATCCGCTTGACACTGACAATGATGGAAAAGTAGAAGTAGAAGGAATCTTGACAAACGGGGAAACAATTTCTGATGGTGACACTGCCTACTATAACCCCACCATTGTCTATGAAATATCCAACCAGTGCTTAGCTCTTGACCGCCAGGCAACACGGAGCGTCAACAAAAAAATTTGGGGGAAGTTTTACGGATACTTATACAACGAAAAATTATTGTTGCCATTTAAGAGGTTAAGGCATTAGGCGCCCTGCTGGGACTTAGAGAAAATACAAATGACAAACCGTTGAGTGGAGGGCGGCTGTTGGGTTAGCGATTGCAGTGGAGCTCCTTTTTTTGCTGTGAGAGAAAGACTAATACATCCACCTCCGTCTCGCTCAGAGCAGCGAGCCACCTCCGCCAGCGGAGGACAAAATACAGCAAAAAAAGAGCGGAACGGAAAGCGCGACCGAGGCTTTGCGAGGGAACCCCCAAAAACAAAAAGAATTTTACAGCGCCAACTCCTCTCTCAAAAACTTAGCCGTATGGCTTTCGTTTACGAGGGCTACTTCTTCGGGCGTGCCGGTGGCTATCACATGGCCTCCGCGGAAACCGCCTTCGGGGCCAATGTCGATGATGTGGTCGGCTACCTTTATTACATCGAGGTTGTGTTCGATAACCAGAACGGTGTTGCCTTTTTCTACCAATCGGTTCAGCACATCGAGCAGCACCCGAATATCTTCAAAGTGCAAACCCGTGGTGGGTTCATCGAGAATGTAAAATGTTTTGCCCGTGTCCTT
>CANJVG010000124.1 GCA_947478005.1 Bacteroidota bacterium | reverse complement strand
GCGGGTGCCACCAACAATGGTATCATCAGCAAAGACGATGCAGGCATGTATGGCGTGCGCTACAACGATTTGCTATCGCCTATGGTAAAAGCCATGCAGGAGCAACAGCAAATGATAGAAGTGCTTCAGAAGCAGAACGAACGGATGCAGCAGCAGATTGAGGCTCTGCAGAAAAAGTAAATACAGTAGTTATATAGTTGTTGTTATCTGCATGTAGCAGACAACACAGCAGCAGATTATAACAAAGGCAGCCAAGAGTATCTTGGCTGCCTTTGTTGTTTGGTAGGTGGCAGATAAGGTGGGGGTATAGCATAGAGGTATATTGCGGGAGCGTTCAATCGGTATTCTAAAATATCTGCCCGGGCTTTTCAGTCTTCAGGCAACTTCCCAATTCTACTTACCATTGTCAATTCCTGTCTTTTTCCTAATTACGCGGCATGAATGTTACGGCCAAACAAATCCTCGAATCTATTCCATCGCGCTTTCGCGCTGAAAAAGCGCAGCAATACTCGGCTGTTTTTCATTTCGATATTACGGGCGATGAAACCCTGCAATACACCGTGCTGATAAATGACGGTCAATGCCAATTACAAACGGGCTTAAACGGCACAGCCGATTGCACCCTCAAGACCAAGGCCCATGTATATTTAGACCTGGAAACCGGCAAAGCCAACCCGCAAATGGCGCTGGTAACGGGCAAGGTAAAAATATCGAACCTCTCGGCCATGATGCAGTTTGCCAAGTGCTTTCGCAAGTTTCAGACCACAGACCACAACATCAAGCCAACAGAGGCAAACCCCGGCCATCCGAAATCGGCCATCCGAAATCCGAAATCCGGCCCTTTGGCCGGAGTAAAAATCATAGACTTCACGCGCTTGCTGCCGGGCCCTTTGGCCACCATGTTTCTGGCCGATATGGGGGCCGAGGTCATCAAGGTAGAAGACCCCGACAATCCCGATTATATCCGCGACTTCGAACCGCGCATCAATGGAGTGAGCCTGTTTTATCTTTCGCTCAACCGCTCCAAGCGCAGCTTGGCAGTCAATTACCTGAGCCCCGAAGGCAAACAGATTATTTACGATTTGGTGAAGCAGGCCGATGTGCTGATAGAGCAATATCGCCCCGGGGTAATGAGGGAGCTTGGTTTTGGCTACGATGCACTTGCTAAAATCAATCCCAAACTAATTTATGTTTCGGTCACCGGCTATGGCCAGGATTCTTCCAAAGCACAGGCTGCAGGCCACGATTTGAATTATATAGCCATAGCGGGTGCCTTGGGCATCACGGGCAACCGGGACGAATTGACCATTCCAGGCTTTCAGCTGGCCGACATTGCGGGAGGAAGCTATATGACCATGAATGCGGTGACAGCCGCCCTTTACCAACGCGAAAAAACAGGCAAAGGCGATTGGATAGATGTATCGATGACCGATGCCGCAGTGCCTCTGGCGGCTCTTCAGTTTGCCTATCATCAGGGCACCAAAAACAATCTGGCACCCGGCAGCTTTGAACTAAGCGGTGCGCTGGCCAACTACAACGTGTATAAATGCAAAGACGGAAAATCGGTAGCGCTCGGCAGCTTAGAACCGAAGTTCTGGAATAAGTTCTGCGCCAGCGTCAACCGGCCCGATTGGACCGAAGGATTACTGAAACAAGGCGATGAGCTGAAGCAATTGAAACACGAAGTAGCCGAATTGTTCCTATCCAAAACCCGAGCCGAATGGTTAGCCGATTTTAAGGACCAAGACTTCTGCTTTACCACCGTCAACGATTTGTCGGAAATAGAAAACGATACCTTGCTGAACGAAAGAAACATGTTTGTGGAAAGTAATCATGCGGCAGTGGGCAGCTACAAAACCATCAATCAACCGCTCAAGTTTCTGCAAACTCCTTTCAATAATCATCATCCCGCCCCCGATTTGGGCGATGACACGGCTGCTATTCTAAGCGAATTAAACTATAACGCAGATGTCATCAACGGGCTAAAAGCAAAAAGCATTGTCAGAACGGTGTAATATAAAGTCAATTCCATCGAGCCGGGCGGTCTGCTATCCTCATTCCCACTTGTTGTTTTGTTTTTTTATAACGTCTATTGCATCGCTCTTAATTTAAGATGAACCATCCCATTCAGCAATACATCTCCACGAAGTTAGCCCAGCGGAAATCCGAAAACAATTTTCGTTCGCTGAAGTTAACCACCGGCCTCGTTGATTTTTATTCCAACGATTACCTGGGTTTTGCGCGCGATGAAAAACTGAAAGAAAAGGTGCTGGAGGAAATAAACATAAACCATGCTTGGCTTGGAAGCACAGGCTCCCGTTTGCTTTCGGGCAACAGCGCATATGCCCAGGAGTTAGAAGCCTCCATTGCTGCCTTTCATCAGGCAGAGGCAGCCCTCATCTTCAATTCCGGTTTCGATGCCAATTATGGTTTACTATCTGCATTACCTTATAAAGGCGATACTATTATTTACGATGAACTGGTTCATGCCTCCATTCACGATGGCATCCGAAACAGTAAAGCCCAATCGGTTTCGTTCGCCCACAACAATCTTGCTGAGCTCGAAGAGAAATTAAAAGCATCATCGGGTTTGAAATACGTGGTGGTAGAATCTATCTACTCCATGGATGGCGATTTTGCACCACTGAAGGAGATAGCGGCTTTATGCACAAAATATCAGGCGGGCCTGATAGTAGATGAAGCCCATGCCACGGGAGTGATAGGAGAGAAGGGGCAGGGCCGGGTGACCGCAGATATGCAGGCATTGGCAAAAGTGCATACCTTTAGTAAAGCACTAGGTGCCCATGGTGCGGTGGTCCTCTGCTCAACTGAATTGAAAGAGTTTTTGATCAACTATTGCCGGCCTTTTATTTATTCCACAGCGCTGCCATTTCATACGCTGGCGGCTGTTAAGTGCGGCTACGATTTGCTGCCAAATTCAAATGAAAGACGGGCGCAGCTTACCCGTCTGACCGCTTTGTTTAGGGAACAGATTCAGGCGAAGGAAAACATCGAACTTATCACCAGCAATTCGCCAATTCAGTCAATCGTTGTTTCCGGCAATCAGAATGTAAAAGAGTTTGCCTCCAAAATTCAGGCGAAGGGTTTTGATGTACGGCCCATTCTTTACCCTACCGTGGCCAAAGGAAAGGAGCGGATAAGAATTTGCCTGCATAGTTTCAATACCGAAGAAGAAGTAACTAAACTTGCCCAAGTAATAAACTCGCTTTGAAGCCATCGTTACCATCCCGAATATTTGTAACCGGCATAGGAACCGGAGTTGGCAAAACAATTGCTTCCGCAGTATTGTGCGAGGCCCTGCATGCCGACTATTGGAAACCTATGCAATGTGGCAACCTGGAAGAAAGCGACTCGCAATACGTTCAATCGCTGTTGAGTAATGGTGTTTCTAAAATTCATGCAGAAACCTATCGGCTAAAAGAAGCTTCCTCACCGCACTATGCTGCTGCTAAAGAGAACCTTAGAATAGAAATAGAAAACTTCACGCTGCCAGCCACCGACCGTCCGTTGATAGTAGAAGGTGCCGGAGGGGTATTAGTGCCCATCAACGATGAACTCGTCATGTTTGATTTGGTGGATTATCTCCATCTCCCCACAATCATTGTGGTGAGAAATTATCTGGGAAGTATTAATCATACTTTGCTTACCGTAGAGTTTCTCGAAGCGCGGGGAGTGGAAGTATTGGGCCTTTTGTTTAGTGGCGAAAACTATAACGACAACGAAGAAATTGTTCAGCACTTTTCACAGCTACCGGTCATTGGCAGAATAGATGAATCCGAAACTATTGACCGAACTTTCATTACAGAACAAGCGGAGAAAATGAAACTCTCCTTAACTCTAAAATTCGAACGGTGATGGATGTAGATGATCATTCTCCTGTTTGGCATCCCTACACCCAAATGCAGGGCGCTGATATTATTCCAATCGTTCGAGGAGAGGGAGCATATCTATATGATGAGCAAGGCCATCAGTATATAGATGCGGTAGCCAGTTGGTGGACCAATATTCATGGACATGCGCATCCACATATTGTCAGTGCCATTGCAGCGCAGGCTGCCAGGTTAGAGCATGTGATTTTCGCGGGCTTCACGCATCAACCGGCTGAGCAATTGGCAAAAATGCTTCTGCAACGCATTCCTTTTCACTTCAAAATATTCTATTCCGACAATGGCTCTACTGCGGTGGAAGCAGCTATTAAAATGGCTTTGCAGTATTGGAGAAATAAGGAAGAAGTAAGAAAGAAAATAATCTGCTTTCGCGATGCCTATCATGGCGATACGTTTGGAGCCATGAGCGTGAGTGCCAGAGGAGTTTTTACACATCCTTTTCAGTCGCTCCTGTTTGAGGTTGAATTTATTGATTTAGAAAATGGAAAAGTAAATCCCACCGACCTCGATAAGTTTCAGGATAAGGACATTGCCGCGTTTATTTTTGAACCGTTGGTATTGGGTAGTGCAGGCATGAAAATGTACAGCGCAAAGCTACTTGATGAGTTAATATCAATCAGCAAGCAGAATAACATTCTCACTATTGCCGATGAAGTAATGACCGGTTTTGGCAGAACCGGAAAGTTTCTCGCCACCGATTATTGCAGCAACAAACCCGATATTATTTGTCTTTCGAAAGGAATTACCGGTGGCTTTCTTCCCTTTGCCGCTACTACCTGCACACAAGCCATTTACGATGTGTTTCTTTCCGAAGAGAAATCAAAGATGCTGTTTCACGGACATAGTTATACTGGCAATCCGCTGGGTTGTGCTGCCGGCATTGCATCACTTGAATTATTTGAAACCGACAACACTTTTAAAAAGATTGCACGTATAGAGCAGCAGCACAAAGGCTTTGCTGCATCATTGAAAGGCAATACGAAGATTAAAGAAGTGCGCCAATGCGGAACTATACTCGCTATTGAGTTAAAAACAGCCGAGGACAGCGGTTATTTAAACAATGTTCGTGACAAGGCCTATCTGTTTTTTATCGAGCGAAAGATTATTCTTCGTCCGCTCGGCAATGTCCTTTATATTCTTCCTCCGTATTGTATTGAGGCAAATGATTTGCAGCTTGTGTATGCTGCTATTGATGAATTTCTAAAGCTGTCATAAGTCTATCTGATAAACGTTCTGCACCTTCTCTAAATCAAAACCTATCTTCGGATAAAAGATATTGGCCTCTTCTCTTTTAGCGTTGGTCCTTAATCTCATCTTCGCAAAACCTTTTGCCTTACTCCATTCTTTGGCCGCTTCTATCAGGGCTTTTCCTATTCCCTGCTTCCTGAAGTTTATATCCACCACCAAGCCATGAACTTCACTGAACGGAGAGGAACCAACAGTCAAATGCTCCATCACAAATATTCTTCCAAGCACTTTACCTTTTGCTTCCGCCACAAATACTTCTGCATTATTGAGTTCTCCGATTCGCCTGAGCTGTGCGTTCATTTCTTCAATGGTCGTTTCAAAGCCCCATTGAAAAGTCAGTTGCACCAACCGCTCTGCGTCTTCCGCTTTCCAGGGTCTTATTATCATTTTCTATTGTTGAAACTGTTCTATTAAATCCCAGATAAGCGGATAGCATCCTTCTTTGTATTTACTTAAATCAGTTCTTTTCACCCAGCGCACATCTTCAATGTCTTCCTCGGTTTGCGGGACTAATTTGTTTTGATCCTCTTTTGCTTTCATCACATACCAACTGGTTTCTTTAATACAGTTTCTTCCTTTCAGCTTGTAGGCATGGTAAGTATGTATAGCTGTCTCTTCTACGCTTTTAATCTTTACTCCGGTTTCTTCTTCCACTTCACGCATGGCACCGTCTACAATCTTTTCGTTTCGTTCTATTTTTCCTTTGGCTAAATCCCAATGACCTCTACGGTGAATCATCAGCAATTCATCCTTTTCATTCCATACAATGCCTCCTCCGGCAAGAATGATTTCCTGATGTTCGAGAAAATCACTGAGCACCAATTCCGGTTCTGCTGCCAGAATTAAGACATTCTCATTAGTTAATCCATCATAAAAAATGACAGGATTAGCAGTGAACTGTGCAATTTCTTTGGTGTCCGAAATCACCTTTGTAAATTTTTTATTGCTTTGCGGAGTGTCTTTGCTGATAAGCACAAGTGCATTGTTGTAGTAGATTCTGTAGTTATCAGTCATAGTTGATTTGTAAACAATAATCCATAAACAAAAAGCAATTTCCAAATGATATACAATAATGTGGCAGCGCGTGAGATGGCAGAATACCTGCTTGAGATAAAAGCTGTAGTCTTAAATGCCTCAGAACCCTTTACTTGGGCCAGTGGAATTAAGAGTCCTATATATTGCGATAACCGCAAAACACTTTCTTATCCCAAAGTAAGAACTTTCATTAAGACGACTTTTGCTGACCTTATAAACGATGAGTTTTCAAATTGTGATGTTATTGCGGGAGTGGCTACTGCCGGCATCCCTCACGGTGTTTTAGTGGCTGATGTACTTAATAAACCGTTTGTTTATGTGCGCGATAAACCAAAAGGCCACGGACTTGAAAATCAAATTGAAGGAAAGCTGGAAAAGGGACAACGCGTGGTGGTGATTGAAGATTTGATTTCCACGGGCGGAAGTTCTTTGAAAGCGGTTGAATCATTGCGGTCAGCGGGAGCGGAAGTACTTGGTTTAGGAGCTATCTTTACCTATAATTTTGATAAAAGCATTCAGGCTTTTGAAGTTGCCCAATGTCCTTTCTTTACGTTGTCTGATTATCCGACTTTATTGGAAATAGCCTATCGACTCGATTACATTAAAAGAGAAGATACGGAAGAATTGCTTCAATGGTATCAAGACCCAGAGAGTTGGAGAAAATAAATTTTCCGTATCATCACCGAAACATTTTTAATCCCATAATTATTCATGCAAAACATCCTTCTTCGCTTTAGCCTTCTCTGTTTTGTCGTTCTCCAGTTTAATAACAACGCACACGCAGCTTCTACTCCACCCGATCACTATCTTGTGAGTTATGAGTTGAAGTATTCGTACTCGCAGGATTCACTCAATAAGTTTTGGAAACGAACGCATATTCCACAGATAGTCGTGCCCGTTCGTAATGCGGTGGATATGTATGAAGTTACCTACAAAGGTATTTGGTTAGACAGTACATATATTATTGCGAAGGGTGTATTATATATTCCCAAAGTAGATAAGCCTTCGGCTGAAATGGTTTACTGCCATGGCACCAGAATTGGTTTAAATCAAAGCTATGGAGTTCAGGATTTTGAGCAAGTTGTTACCATGATGCATGCCGTGGATAATTACATAGCCATCTTCCCTTTCTATTATGGGTTTGGCGGGGGCGAAAAGGAACACGTTTATCAGGAATCCTGGACAGAAGCGATGGCTACCATTTATATGATAAAGGCCTGCCGTGAAATTTATGAAAAGATAGGCAAAAGCACATCAGGACAGTTATTCCTAACGGGGTATTCGCAGGGAGGTCATGCAAGTTTGGCTACTCATAAAATGTTGGAGTCAGGTAATTTTCCTGAAATAAAACTTACCGCTTCCTCACCTATGTCGGGAGCCTATGACATGACCGGAGAGCAAGCGAAAACAATGTTCCATTCTTATACACAACCCCACTATCTGCCTTATTTGATTCTATCCTATCAATATGCTTATCATTTGTGGCCGGGTGATGTGTATGATGTATTTAAAGAGCCTTACAGAACGAAGATGAGAGAAGTATTTGCGCAACCCCGAACCAAAGACTTTGGCGATGTAAATGCCATGTTGCCCAAAATACCTGGGGAAATGATTGTAGATAGCGTAGTAGATCGATTCCGCAACGACCCTACTTTTCCTTTTACTTGCAAGCTCAAGGAAAATTGCCTGACTAACTGGGTGCCAAAGGCACCTGTACAATTGTGCGCTTGTTACGGTGATGATGAGGTTATGTACCAGAATACAGAAGTGGCTTATGCGGCCATGCACGCACAAACAGATGTGGTGCACAAGCGTATATTTGGCAAGCACTTATCCCATAATCCATGTGCTCCTTTTGCTATACTTCATTCTAAATTTTTCTTTGATAATTTTCGGAAGGGAAAGAAGCATCCGGAGCGGTTTACTGGCGGGAAAAAAATGATTTTAGCCTTAGGTATTGATATTGCAAATCGTCAGGCGAAAAAGCATCTTAAAGAAACCGGTAAGGTAGAACACGATGCCCTGGCTAGCCAAAAAGGAAAGAAGTAATTATGTAATGAATAAAAATAGAAAGCCCGGGTCGAGCGACCCGGGGCTTTCCTGACACACTAACTAAGGAGAGATCTTCAATTAGTTCGCTACCAAATCCTCTGCATTTACAATTCGTTTCGATGCAGTAAAGGTCAAAGCCCCGTTTTTTGCATCTATTTTCAGTTTGCTGCCTTTGTCAATTTCCCCACCGAGGATTTTCTTCGAAAGTTCGTTTACAATTTCTTTTTGAATAACACGCTTCAGCGGTCTCGCTCCATATTGTGGGTCAAATCCTTGGTCGCCTACATAATCGAGAGCTTTGTCAGTTATCTCTAAAGTGATTTCCTTTAGTTGCAGCAACTTCTTCAAATCAGTCAATTGTAAGTCAACTATCTGGCGAATCTGCTTCTTCATCAAAGGATGGAACATGACCAGTTCATCTATACGATTGATAAACTCTGGACGAACATTCTGTTTTAATCGCTCCACCACTTCAATCTTGGTTGTTTCCATAATCGCCAGCATATTTTCGTCAGTCACCTTTTCGAAATTCTTCTGAATAATATCCGAGCCGATATTCGAGGTCATGATGATGAGTGTGTTTTTGAAGTTGACGGTGCGACCCTTATTGTCAGTCAATCTTCCATCATCCAACACCTGCAAAAGTATATTAAAAACATCAGGATGCGCTTTTTCTATTTCATCGAACAGAATTACACTATAAGGTCTCCTGCGCACAGCTTCAGTTAATTGCCCGCCTTCATCGTAACCTACGTATCCCGGAGGCGAACCAACCAATCGACTTACACTATGTTTCTCCTGATACTCACTCATATCTATTCGAATCATGGCGTGTTCATCGTTAAAAAGAACGAAGCTCAATGCTTTGCTCAATTCGGTTTTACCAACTCCTGTTGTTCCAAGGAATAAGAAAGAGCCAATCGGTTTCTTTTCATCCTGCAAACCTGCCCGGCTTCTGCGGATAGCATCGGCCACTACTTCAATCGCTTCATCCTGTCCTTTCACGCGTTCACGCAAGCGGTCTTCGAGATGCAATAACTTTTCTTTCTCGCCTTCGAGCATTCTTGTAACCGGTATGCCCGTCCACTTTGCCACGATGGCTGCGATATCTTCACTTGTTACTTCTTCCTGCAAAATTCTTTTATCGGCAGAAATTTTGTTGAGGTCGCCTTCGAGTTTCTTGATAGCATCCTCGGTTCCCTTTATTTTTCCATAGCGAATCTCTGCAACTTTTCCATAGTCGCCTTCGCGTTCAAAACGTTCGGCTTCCAGCTTAAAGTTTTCAATCTCGCGTTTGCGTGCGGTTATCTTATCTACTATTTCTTTTTCGCTCTGCCACTTCGCTTTAAACTCGGTTCGTTTTTCTTTCAGGTTCGAGAGCTCTTCGTTCAACTCATCTAACTTCTTTTTATCGTTCTCGCGTTTGATGGCCTCGATCTCGATTTCAATCTGCATGATGCGTCTTTCAATTTCATCCAGTTCTTCGGGCATCGAATCCATTTCGAGTCGAAGTTTGGCTCCTGCTTCATCAATTAAGTCTATCGCCTTGTCGGGAAGAAAACGCTCAGTTATATATCTGCTACTCAACATAACAGCACTGATGATAGCATCGTCTTTAATGCGCACCTTATGGTGGTTTTCATAACGTTCCTTTAATCCGCGCAGAATGGAGATGGCATCTTCCACACTGGGTTCATCTACCATTACTTTTTGGAAACGTCTTTCTAGTGCTTTGTCTTTCTCGAAATATTTTTGATACTCATTTAGGGTTGTTGCACCAACTGCGCGCAATTCGCCACGGGCTAATTCGGGTTTAATAATATTGGCAGCATCCATAGCGCCTTCGGTAGCTCCTGCGCCAATCAGTGTATGTATCTCATCTATAAACAGAATGATTTTACCGGCACTGTCTTTCACTTCTTTCACCACCGCTTTTAAACGCTCTTCAAAATCACCACGGTATTTGGCTCCCGCCATCAAGGCGCCCATGTCGAGCGCATAGATTACTTTACTTTTTAAGTTCTCGGGCACATCACCCTTCACAATACGGTGTGCAATCCCTTCGGCAATCGCAGTTTTACCTACTCCTGGTTCACCTACCAGCAAAGGATTATTCTTCGTCTTGCGGCTGAGAATGTGCATCACTCTGCGAATTTCTTCATCGCGACCAATTACAGGGTCAAGTTTTCCGGCACGTGCGCTCGCGTTTAGATTAATAGCGTATTTGTCGAGTGAATTGTATTTGGCATCGGCTCCTTGCTCGGTTACCTTGGCTCCTTTGCGCAGTTCAGTGATTGCCGCGCGCAATTTCTTTTCTTCCAGTCCTGTTTCCTTCAGCAGTTTTCCTGTATCATCACCTGTGGCCAGCATCGCCAATAAAAGAATATCCACACCCACGAAGGTGTCCTGAAAATCTTTCATCACTTTGTTGGCCTGCAAGATTAATTTGCCAAAAGCCGGAGAAGGAGCGACCTCGGCATTACCGCCCGACACCTTTGGCATTGCTTTAATTTTTTCCTCGACTTTGCCGAGCAGAATGTTTTTGTTTAGTCCGGCTTTTTCGAGCACAAAAGGAAGGGCGTCTTCATCCACCAGCAACATACCCTTGAGTAGGTGCATGGTTTCCAGTTGCGGATTTCCATTGTTAAAGGCCTCTTGTTGCGCACTGCTAAGTGCTTCAAGAGCCTTGGTCGTAAAGTTATTTGCGTTCATGGTTTTTTAGGTTTTAATACGAACGCAAGTAGGCAAATCTCTGACCACACACCGCATGATTACAATTTGTCAGGTGAATGAGAGGAATCAATGACAAAATGTAGGTTTTATACCTAAAATGGCTGAAAAAATTACTAAATTATACTGCGCAAGTGTAACGGCCTTAATAAATTTGCGGGCATCAGCATGGACAATCGCTGCGGTTTGTTGTTGGCCGGTCGGACTTCTCCGTATGGCAACGGGCAAATCTGGGCGAGTGCAAAAAAAAGTGCATTGGAATCGGTTAACGTGGAAAAACTGCTTTTCAGTAGTTGTTTTCTTTCTCCAAGTCCTTAAAAACAGCCGGCAATTGTTCGATAATGTCACCGGCCTTCATGGTGGTTTCTCCCAAACTTTTTTTGGCTAAATCGCCTGCCTGACCATGTACATAAACACCCAAACAGGCCGCCTCGAACGAAGTATATTTTTGGGCCAGCAGCGAAACCAAAATGCCTGTAAGCACATCGCCACT
>CANJVG010000123.1 GCA_947478005.1 Bacteroidota bacterium | reverse complement strand
TTTCCATATTTTTGCAGGCAATTCCTCATAAAAACTTTGTTGCCAGCATGAAGAGCAAATTTCTACTTCCATTTCTTGCTTTAGCTTTTATTTCCTGCCTTGGCCTTTTTTATAATCCACCCCTAAACCTTACTGATTCAACGAATATTAATCCTGCAGATATTGCCTGGATGCTTACCGCAGCAGGATTGGTACTGCTTATGATTCCCGGGCTGTCGTTTTTTTACGGAGGTATGGTGAGCAAGAAAAATATTATCAGTACCATGTTGCAAAGTTTTGTGGCACTGGGTGTTATTAGTGTGTTGTATGTATTTGTAGGATTCAGTCTTTGCTTTGGGGAGAGCTTTCATGGTTTGATAGGCAACCCCTTTACTTTCTTTATGTTTCGGAATGTAGATTTAAATACAAATGCAGCTCTTGCACCTACCATTCCGCTATTGCTGTTTGCGGTTTTTCAAATGAAATTTGCCATAATTACTCCGGCTCTTATAACCGGTAGTTTTGCCGAGCGGGTGCGCTTCAACGCCTACTTACTTTTCATCTGTCTTTTTTCCCTTTTTATATATGCCCCGTTGGCGCACTGGACCTGGCATCCTGATGGGTTTTTGCGCAAATGGGGAGTATTGGATTTTGCCGGAGGAACCGTGGTACACATGAGTGCCGGCTATGCCGCCTTGGCAGGGGCCATGATATTGGGACACCGCACTTCGTTTGGCGATAATAAACATCAGGAGCCGGCCAATATTCCTTTCGTTATTCTGGGTACGGGTATGCTTTGGTTTGGCTGGTTTGGTTTCAATGCAGGGTCTTCTTTGGGTGCTAACACCACTGCTGCGCTTGCTTTCGCCACCACCATTGTTGCTTCGGCCTCGGCTATGATGGCCTGGATATTTTTTGATGCTATTCGCGGCAAAAAGATTTCCGCTATGGGTGCGTGCATTGGCGCGGTGGTAGGGTTGGTAGCCATTACCCCGGCAGCAGGTTATGTGACCATTCCACACGCCCTGTTCATTGGTTTTATTTCTTCCATTATCAGCAATTTGGCGGTTAGGGCTAAAAACAAATCGAACTTAGATGATACACTCGATGTATTCCCCTGCCACGGTATTGGAGGTATTTCGGGCATGATTTTGACAGGTATTTTCGCCAAAGATGTGGGTCTGTATTACGGTCATACCACTACCTTCTTCTATCATATTGTTACTTTGGTTATTGTGGGTGTTTACACCTTTGGCGGGTCTTATCTGTTGTATAAAATTACGGATTTTATTGTGCCGCTGCGCGTGAGTGTACAGGATGAGAGCGATGGGCTTGACTTTACCCAACATGGCGAAACCTATAAATTGAAAAAGCCTGTTCCTGTTATAACCCGTTAATTATATGGAAATACCTCAAGGCCCAAGCCCTGAACTGCTTTTGCAATTGGTGAGCATGGAAATGCCCTTTGGAAAATATAAGGGCAGGGTTTTGTGTAACCTGCCTGTTTCGTATTTAGAATGGTTTAGCAGGAAGGGATTTCCACCCGGAAAGTTGGGCATGTTGTTGACCACTATGCTCGAAATAAAATCGAATGGGCTGGAAGACCTGTTGGTACCTTTGAAAAGGAATAATTTCAATAAACAAAGTAAATGAAAGCCTCTACCGTAAATGAACTGAAGAAGGAACTCAGCCACCTGGAGGCAAAGGAGTTGGTGGAATTGTGTTCGCGGCTGGCGAGGTTCAAGAAGGAAAACAAAGAGTTGCTTACTTATTTACTGTTTGAAGCACATGACGAGGCGGGGTATATACGCAGTGTGAAGGCCGAAATAGATGCGCAGTTTAACGAAATACAGAAGGGCAACAGTTTGTATTTGCAAAAGAAAAGCGTGCGAAAAATACTGGGCGGAACTAATAAATACATTCGTTATACAGGCTCTAAAACCACCGAGGCCGAATTGCTGCTTTATTTCTGTAAACAACTGAATCATTCGGGCATACGGATACAGGACAGCACAGCACTTTCTAATTTGTTTCAGGGGCAGTTGAAGAAGATTGCCAAACTGGTTCTTACCTTCCACGAAGACCTGCAATATGATTACAGGAAGGAGTTGGATTGTCTTGGTTAGGAATCTTTTTTCTTTGTATTCTATCGTTTTCGAAGTAACTAAATATACTATTACAGTTGTCAAAATCATAAAACAACTAAAGTAACTTCATCTTCTCCCAATTTGCACCGCGATGGTTTCTGGAATAGTGTATTATTATAGTGCTTTTTCAAAAAAGTTCACAAAATTAATACACGGAGAACTACAACTGAAAAGGTACTAAGTTTCGAAAAAAAATGATTTTAGATGTGTCAATGATTGTGCTCCACCTTATCCTTTATATTGTCTATCTCGTCCTGTTTTTATGGATAATAAATCGCTGGAAATTTTTCCAGGCAGAAGGAGTAAGTCGAATACAACTGAGTGGATTCTTTCTGCTGAAGGTAATTGCTGGCATTGGGCTTACGCTAGTCTATACGTATTATTATACTGACCATTCAAAAGCCGACATTTACCGGTACTTCAACGACAGTAAAATTATTTCACAAGTACTATTTCAGGACGTTCGTTGCTGGCTAAAGATAATGAGCGGAATTGGGACTTACGATCCCGATGCATTCAGTTTCCTTGTCCATACACAATATTTTAGTCACAGTTCTGCCGATGCCGCTACAGACAACACACTTATTATTCGCTTAAATGTGTTACTGAACTATCTTTCGTTCAGCAATATCTATATCAATACTCTCTTCTTTAATTTTCTTTGTTTTCTTGGACTCACTGGCTTATTCAAAACATTGAGCCTACACTTCGGGGCAAATCTTCTTCTGCTCTGCTTCCCCATCTATCTATTCCCATCTGTTATTTTTTGGAGTTCAGGATTGCTTAAGGAGTCGCTATTGTTTTTTTTTATTGGTTTGGGCGTTTATCTGATTACAAATTCGACTAAAATCTTACCCAAAA
The DNA here is from genome assembly GCA_947478005.1 of Bacteroidota bacterium. Taxonomy (GTDB): domain Bacteria; phylum Bacteroidota; class Bacteroidia; order Chitinophagales; family LD1; genus Bog-950. The sequence goes on along the minus strand of CANJVG010000123.1, from coordinate 8,556 downwards.
TAGGAGCAGGAGTTTTGTTTGTTTTAATAATTTTCGTCAAGCCGGCAGTTTTCTTTTCGCTTATGACGGCCATGGGTGTTTATCTAACTATTAAATTGTTCGTTACTCATAAAGAAATAGTTGCCAAAGGCAGGTTAAAAGCATTTGTGTTTTGTGTTTGGTTTGCGATTGTTTGTTTATTGCTTTCCAAATCATCAATTGTTTGCAGTCAGCTAATAGATAAGCGAAATGAGTTTGTGCAATTAGCTATAAACGAAAATGCTGGTAGTTTACTCGATACACAAATTCTTTCAGCCGATTGCAATAATGTACTTGCCTTATTCCCGAGTGCTTTAATCAAAGCCATTCTTCGTCCATTTCCTTGGGAAAGTGGCGGAGTTTTTCAGCGAATTTTTGCTTTAGAGAATACTGCTGTTTTTCTGCTTATCTTATATCTTCTGGTTCGTTATTTTAAAACGCCCGAGCGAAACCAGTTGATTACAGCGGTCTCTTTACTTGTGTTTGCACTAATAAACTATGTTATCATCGGCATTACGGTACCCGTTTTGGGTGCTATAGTTCACTACCGGGTAATTGCAACCCCTTTCTTGATAATCGCGCTTCTTTCTTTTGTCAAATTAGAGAAATATATATCTGACAAATAAATCGTTCTTGGTGTGCTATTTTAGGTAATTACGATTTAAAAACTAACCTGGGATATACTTTACCTCTATTTTTCCACCTTGTGGGCAATATTTGTTCATAATTTGCGAGAGTCGGCTTTTATTCTTTAAAGTATAAGACTACTTTTGCCGCGCTTAAACAAAAACAAAAATCTATGTCAACTCCACGTAAAAATGCCGTGCAAACCGTAATCAACCGAGAAGTAGTTCCACCCAGAATAGCAGGGACGAAGGTTTCGGATTATTATGCTTCCAATGTTTTTAATGACACTGCCATGCGTGAGTATCTTTCCGAAGATGCTTACAAGGCCGTGAAGAACGCCATCAAAGGTGGTACTAAAATTAGCCGCGAAATTGCCGATGCTGTAGCTGCCGGCATGAAAAGTTGGGCTATGCAAAAGGGTGCAAATTCTTACACGCATTGGTTTCAACCACTAACCGGCCTTACGGCCGAGAAGCACGATATGTTCTTTATGCCTAAGGGCGATGGTGCAGTCGAAGTATTCAGTGGCGATGCTTTAGTTCAACAAGAACCGGATGCTTCTTCTTTTCCAAGTGGAGGTATTCGTGCTACATTCGAAGCACGTGGTTATACCGCCTGGGATCCGGGTTCTCCGGCATTCATTATGGAAATTGGCGAAGGCAAAACACTATGCATTCCTACTATCTTTATTTCCTACACAGGCGAATCGCTGGATTACAAAGCACCGTTATTAAAGTCTTCTCACTTTCTGGAGCAAGCTGCTTTACCGGTTGTAAATATGTTTGATAAAGAAGCTACCCGTGTTGTAGCTACTCTTGGTTGGGAACAGGAATATTTTCTGATTGATGAAGCCTTGTTTTATCAGCGTCAGGATTTAATGTTTGCAGGAAGAACTGTAGTAGGAGCAGCTCCACAAAAAGGACAGCAGTTTGAAGACCATTACTTTGGTTCAATTCCTGAAAGAGTATATGCTTATATGCTGGATTTTGAAACAGAGTGTCACAAGTTGGGAATTCCGGTTCGTACCCGTCATAACGAGGTTGCACCGGGACAATTTGAATGTGCTCCTATGTTTGAGGAAGTAAACGTAGCTGTTGACCACAACTCGCTTTTGATGGATTTGATGGAGCGTATTGCCCGCAGACATAAACTCCGCGTTTTGCTTCACGAAAAGCCATTTGCCGGAATTAACGGAAGTGGTAAGCACAACAACTGGAGTATGAGCACCGATACAGGAACAAACCTTCTTTCTCCTGGCAAAACACCGAAGACAAATATTTTATTCCTTACCTTCTTTGTAAACGTTATTAAAGCGGTTAGTGAATACAGCGATTTACTTCGTGCATCTATTGCCTCTGCTAATAACGACCACCGCCTTGGTGCCAATGAAGCACCTCCGGCTATCATTTCTGTTTTCACCGGTTCTTATATGAGCGATGTGTTGAACGAAATTGAAAAGCGCGTAGCCAAAGGAAAGTATGATGAAATGAGCAATGCCAATTTGAAGTTGGATATTCATAAAAAGATTCCTGATGTAATGTTGGATAACACTGACCGCAACAGAACTTCCCCTTTTGCCTTTACCGGAAATAAGTTTGAGTTCCGTGCAGTAGGTTCTTCTGCTAACTGCGCTTTGCCAATGACAATTATGAATGCCATCGTAGGCAAGCAATTGTTAGAGTTCAAAGCAGAAGTAGATAAATTAGTTAAGGGTGGGGAGGTAAAAGAAGGCGCGATTTTACGCGTGATTCGTCAATACATTACCGATTCAAAGAAAGTATTGTTTGAAGGTGATGGCTATAGCGAAGCTTGGGAAAAAGAAGCAAAAAAGAGGGGCTTATCAAATGTAAAGACTACTCCTTATGCACTTGACTTCTACAATTCAAAGAAAGCGAAAGAGGTATTGGTTGCTACGGGAATTTATAACCAGATAGAGTTAGACGCCCGTGTAGAGATTCTTCACCATACTTATGTTTTGAAAATTGATACTGAGGCAAGAATTCTGGCGGATATTGCTACCAATCAGATTATTCCTTCCGCTTTGACCTATATGAATACCTTAATTACGAATATTAAGGGCTTAAAAGAAGTTGGTGTAGCCCCGGCTTCTGCTAAGGCACAAAAGGATACTGTTGCCGCGATATCAGCAAGTGTGAATGCTATTACTGTTGCTGTTACTAAAATGAATGAAGCTAAGGACAAAGCACATCATGCAAAATCAACCAGCGAAGCTTCAAAAGCTTATTGTGATAAGGTGAAACCTTATTTTGACGAAATAAGAAAGAATGTAGATTTCTTAGAGTCTGTGATAGATGATAATATCTGGCCAATGCCTAAGTACAGAGAGATGTTGTTTATTCGATAGGCACTATTAAGTACTTTTCAAAACGCATAACAGCGAAGCTTTAGCTTCGCTGTTATGCGTTTAAGGAAGTTAACTCTTGAAAGTTTTAAGCTCTAAAATTTATAAGACTACGATTAAACAAAAGTATTTACTTTAAGTCCTAATTGAACTTTATGAGAAAAAGACTGCTCCCTATTGTTTTACTTGTTTTAGTTATAGTTAATGCGAAATCACAGCCTGTTAATACAAACATAAGCGACGGTATATTCTTTGAAGGAGAACCTTACCTTGCAGTAAATCCAACAAACAATCAAAATCTAATCGCAGCCTGGATGGGTATTAAATCTACCGGAGGCCTTTATCGAATTGCCATTAAAACACGAGCCAGTTTCGATGGTGGTAATTCTTGGAGTGTCGTATCTGCATTGCCTCATTTTGGTGTTGGCTTTGGCTCAGCCGATGTATCTATGTCTTTTGATAAAAATGGGTTACTCTACATTTGCTATATAGATTATAAGCAAGCTCCCGACAGCGGAGGTATCTATGTTTCACGATCTAATGACGGAGGTTTAAATTGGGATGCTCCTTCTAAGGCATTCGATATGTATGACGTTGCAAATAAACGCACTATCGACAGACCTTGGATAGTAGTAGATAACTCAGACTCTCCAAATTCAGGAGTTCTTTATATTACTACCAAACCTGCTCCCTGGATTGCACCTCCCAATCGGAATTATTTTAAATCATCCTCTGACAGTGGACGCACATGGACAAGCATTGCAAGCCTTGATGGAGGAACTCATTTGATAGGTAACGCAATTGCTGCACCGATGGCCGCACCGGCAACTACATCAAACGGAAACTTCTGTTCCATTTATCCCAGTTATGTTTCTGCTCAAAATGTACTCCCGGCTTACTACCTCGCTACCTCTAACAATAAAGGGCAATCATTTTCATATAATACCGTTTGGGCAGCTTTGCCTGCAGCAAATGATACAAATTTTAAGAATGGATATCTGCTCCTTGCTCATCCTTTGGATAGCAACAAGCTAATATTCTTATTGCCCAATGCCCAGAACGGTGATGCTGATATTGCAGGCATTCATAGCAACGATGCCGGTCAAACCTGGAGTAACCCCATTCGTGTCAACGATGACCTAATAGCTAACGGTAAAGCACAAGATATGGTGTGGGGTGCCTATAATGAGGTAGGGAACCTTGTTGTAACCTGGCGCGACCGAAGAAATTCAAATGCAAACGGATTCTGGAATGCGGGCTACGACTTTTATTATGCTACGAGTGCTGACAATGGACAGACCTTTTCCCCTAATCAGAAACTATCCAGTCAATTCATCGGCTTTGATTCCATCTTAACGCAGAGTGGGAATGATTTTATGAGCTGTGTTTATAGAGAAGATACGCTTTACTCTGTTTGGGGTGATACCCGAAGTGGTAAAATGAATATTTATTTTGCTAAAACAATTGCCAGCACAAACACCAATGTCGGGATTACATTACTGGAAGGAGAGGAGCCAACTTGGAGTATTTACCCTACCTTAGTCAATGATGAGTTGGATGTTTTGGTTAGAGAAGAAACACTTGGTCAGGAGTTTTCTGTGTATGATACCCATGGTAAGCGGGTTATTTCAACTGTAATTACCAATAGAACAACAACGGTAGCCACCGGAAACCTGTGGAGCGGAATCTATTTCGTGAAAATAGGTAATAGGGTTAAGCAGTTTGTAAAACAGTAAGGACTACTTCTTCAGCACAATCAAGTTCTCGCGCAGTTCAATCTTGCCGTCTTTGTAGAGGATTCCAACGGCTTTCTTAAAGTTCTTTTTGCTCATGCCCAGCACATCGTGAATCACTTCGGGCGGAGTAACATCGCTCAAAGGCAAATAGCCTTTGTGCTCTTTTAATTTTTCAATGAGCTGTTCGCAGACGTCCTTCGCTACTGCGTAACCCTGCTTTTGTAGGGCCACATCAATCTTACCGTCTTCGCGAATCTTCTTCACAAAGCCTTTTACGTGGGTTCCCTTTTCGATCTTCTTAAAAATCTCATTCTTGAACAGAACACCCCAATGTTTGTTGTTAATGATTACGCGCGTGCCTACTTCGTTGTCATAAGTAATCAGTAAATCCACTTCATCATTTTGTTTCAGCGTTACTTCCCGGTTCTTGATGAACTTGTTGAGGTTAGTAGTGGCCACAGGGCGCTTGGTGGCGTAATCGAGATAGATATAAACCAGGTAATACTTTTCCAAATCCACATGCTGTGCCTGCTCTTTGAAAGGAAGGAACAAATCTTTGTCCAAGCCCCAATCAAGAAAAGCACCAATGCTGGTGATTTGCTTTACTAAAAGATAAGCAGCCTCGCCTACCTGAGCAAGCGGTGTCTGGGTTGTAGCAACAGGACGGTCTTCTGAATCTTTGTGCACGAAAACTTTCAAATCATCACCCACCTTCATGTCCTTGGTGCAGAATTTAGCAGGAAGCAATACTTCTTCCATCACACCATCCTCACTAGTTTCAGGAATGGCTTCTGCCAGATAATAGCCGTTTTCCGAACGTCTTGAAATTTTGAGGGTATTGAATTTGCCGTATTGAAGCATGAGAGCGATTGATTTAAATAGAAGCGCAAATTTACTCTTTCTGCCCGAGCAAATAGTCCTTCGTTTGTGGTCCGAGATTAAAAATCAAATCAAGTGCACATAGATTCTCCATAAAACCATGGCGCTCTTCAAACGGCTGACAGTAGCGCGAAAAGGAACTATCGGGTGTCTGCAAGTCGGCATGCTGCTTCTTTCGATAATCAATCTTGCCCTCGGGTTCCTTCTCAAACATAGCCGTCAACTCAAACGGCTTCTCTGCTTTAATTGCCTTCAAAACTGTTTGCAGGATTTCATAATTAAAGTCAAAAAGCACATCATACTGCTTTTCATAAAAAGGCTGAAAACGGTCAGCGTAGTATTCGAAAAACGGAGTGCTGCCATAAGCCGAAATGATGCTCTGCCAATGAATCTTCTGCCAGAGTTTTGTGTTATCAATCCGCACTGTTTTATATAGCTGATGATGGTCTCTTCCTCCTGCTAAGGGAATGCTTAATTGCTGACGGTCATTCGCTCCTGCTATTTCGCAACGGTTTCGATGGCTCGACTTTACAAAGTTCTCTTCGCGCTCAACAAATATTGCATCATGCTTCAGATAATTTTTAAGCCAAACTGCGTTGGGTAAATAAGGAAGTTCGAGCAGGGCTGTGGTCATATTTGCGGCTTGCGCAATAATCCGAATTTCTGCTCTAAAAGAATATTTTCGAACGCTTATTAAATCAATACATGGCATATACCTCCCGCTATTTCATCGCTGTTCTCTTGCTGCTGAGCATCCATTTTTCTTTTGCCGACAAACAAACCCTCAATCAGGGTTGGGAGGCTTTCAAAGCAAACAAGCGTAAGGAAGCCAAGGAACTATTTACCAAGGCCGCAGCCGATGCCGACACCAAAGCCGATGCCAATCTTGCTTTGTCGTTGGTTTGGTGGAGCGAAGACAAAACCGATGAAGCCTTCAAGGCCTTTGAAGCGTTTTTCAATGCGTCCGATAATCCTTATCCTTATCTCTATGCCTTGTGGACTTCACCCGTTGTGTTTGCTGACTACAGCCGTAAGGATGATACGAAGCAAAAGTTTCTGAAGAAGCTGACCAACGAGTCGAAGACAAACGGCACTGTTCATGCCATGGCGCACTCGATGCTCGGCAAACACTTCGAAAACATCGGTGAGTTTAAAAAGGCGGAAGAAGAGTTTGCCCAAGTGGGCGCAATTGAGAACTGGCAGATACTCGGCACCTTCGACAACACTTCCGGCAGTGGATTCAACAAAGATTTTGGTGTGTTGGAAAAGCCGATGCCTGATGCCGTGTTCAGAAACCGCTCAGAAGCTTCGGTGAAATGGTATGCTCCGCCTCATGCGCGCAGCGACCGCTGGTTCGACTTCGAATATTATTTCCTAATCACCAACTCGGTGATGTATACCCAAAGCTTTTTGAAAAGCGATGCCGACCAGGAGGTTTTCTTCCGCAGCGGTAATTCGGGTTCTTTCAAAATATGGGTGAACGACAAACTCGTGACCAATGTGCCCGAAGAGCGCAACTGCGACCTCGATATCTATATCAACAGCGTTAAGCTGAACAAAGGCTACAACCGCATCCTGGTGCAAATTGGCGAGAGCGAAACCAATGCCGCCAACTTCATGATTCGCGTGACGGACAAGGAAGGAAAGGAAATTAAAGGATTGAGTTCTGTGGCTTCTTACCAGCCTTATACCAAGGCCACGGAATACACCGTGACCACACAAACCTTGTTTGCCGAAGAGTTCTTCGAGAACAAAATAAAAGCCGAGCCTTCGAATCTTCTCAACTACCTCATGCTCTCCGATGTGTATTTGCGCAACGACAAAGTATATGAAGCGCGCAAAGCCCTGAAGCACGCCAAAGAACTCGCTCCTGAGAGTTCCTTTGTAAGTATGCGGATGATTGAGGCTTATGGCCGCGACAACAACGTTACCGACCTCACCAAAGAATACGAAACCATCAAGACCAAGGACCCTGATTGCTCTTACGCCCTCAAAGGTTTGCTGAACGAAGCCGCGACCAAGGAAGACCTGGACGAACAGGAGAAACTCACCGCCCGCTACAAAACCATCTATGGCGAAAGCGAATACACCGATATGCTCGAGTTGAATTTGACCGCCAAGCGAAACAAATATGATGATGTGGTGCAGGGGGTTCAGCGGCTCTATGCCAAGTATCCCGACAACTTCGAGTTGATGAATCTGAGCTACACGCTCGAGCGCAACTCCAGTAAGAACCTGGCCAAGGCCAATGAAATTCTAAAGGCCTTCGCGAAGAACAACTACATCGACAAAGTAATGGTGGCCATCGCCAACAATGATTTCGATTTGGGCAATAAGGAAGAAGGCTACAAAATTTACCGCCAGCGGATTGAAAACTACCCTTACTCCATTGGCTTTTATGTGGACCTCAGCGAATTGTATTTTGCCGCACAGGACTACAACAACGCGCTTATCTGGGCGCAGAAAACCATCGAGTTCGCGCCCTACATCGGTGGCTACTGGAACCGCCTCGGCAAGATATATCAGGCGCTGAAAGACGAAGAAAAGGCCAAGGATGCTTACCGCAAGGCCATCTACTACACACCCACCAACTACGATGCGCGCAAACAATTGCGCAAGCTTGACAACAAGAAAGACCTGTTCGAAAACTTCGACAAAGCCGATGCCTACGACCTTTTCAAAAAGGCGCCCAAGGCCGATGAATTTCCCGAAGACAACAGCATCATTCTGCTGAACGAAACCCAGCGCGTGGTGTATCCCGAAGGCCCTACCGAAGAGCGCACCGAAGTGGTGGTAAAGGTTTTCAACCAAAACGGTATTGATGCCTGGAAAGAATATTCAATTGGCTACAACCGCTATCGCCAAAAGCTGATTATCGACAAGGCCGAGGTTTTCAAAAAAGACGGCAGCAAGGTGCAGGCCGAGCGCAATGAC
>CANJVG010000122.1 GCA_947478005.1 Bacteroidota bacterium | reverse complement strand
CAACTTAAGAGTAATGGTCCCGTTCATGCATGAACTTCTACTTCTTCGTCAGGTGGTCAGTTTGTTCCGGCCTTGGGTGGTCAATTTGGACCGGCCAAGCTCGTCACTTTGAACCGGCCTTAGGTGGTCAATTTCACCGGCTCTTCCACATAATCCTGGACCTATATGATTTTTTCAATTTAAAAGGGTTTCAGCTAAAATGCTGAAACCCTTGCTAGGCTTGCACCCTCTCAGGTCAATTTATCGAACTTTTTGAATGATATTCAGTTGCTTGAAATTTTACGAGAAGATTATTTGACAGATTAACATATTTATGATCGGCACTAAGGAAGTATTAGAAAACCGTCACCGGTGACGAAGTAGGTATAAAAAAGGGTGTTTTCAATCTTGAAAAACGCTGCAAGCCAGCAATGAAACCCTTTTTTAAGAGAGTATTTTTTTCTCCACACAAGAAATTTTTTTGCCACCCCTATTTTTTTATTTTTTTTCTCCAACTCACGGGCTTACTGCAAGCACGACCTGTTATGCATCTAATGTAAATCGCTTCGGACAGAGTAGGTGCAAACTTGACACTTCACCGCTTCTTACAGACAGAAGGGCATCCGGTAACTTTGGGTTTAAAGAAATGGCGGGAGATGTGCTAAATCAAACGGTAGTTCTTCTAATAAAGTGTAGTGGTAAGTTGACAGTTTGTGCTTCTAAATCCGCCAATTCATTAGCCCGTCAAATGATAGCGGCAACCTTTTTTGAAAATTCAATACCAAACAATTAGGGTACTTGGTTAAAGACAAAATACAAAAGCATGGGCGAAGCCCATTGGCTATGCCTCAGCAAAATAAAAGAGATGATGCTCGTCTATTTTTATTCAAAAGGAATCATCCCTTTAATTTTGCGCTTACGCGCAAACAGCCCAATCAATAACAGCCAACAGTCCGACAACCACTCACCCCGAAAATTGATTATGTGGAGCAAACGCTTTTCTTTGCAACCTTTATTACAGAACTAATTCGCATTTATTTTTTCTAAAAACAACCTAATGAGTTCAGCAATTAAGCGTTTCACCTTTCTAACTCTAATTATTTTTTGTTGTTGCTTTAAAACAACTTTAGCCAGTAATGTTGTTTACGAACAGCGAAAACAGGACTACACCGATTCTTCGCTCACAAACGGTGGAGGCACTAAACTTATTCTTCAGGCATACCGTGGTTTGCCTTTAGACACTGCCGACTTGAACTCTATGCTCAACAATATTTCTACCGGTGTCACAAGCGACTTCGACATAATTGAATTGATTCGAATTTTGTATCTAACCAATGGAACCTACGATGCTGCTATTCTACCCGTTCTTTTATCGGTGCCGTATTGGGTCAATAACGGTGACCTGATTAGAAATTATTGGTCAGAGAACCATATGATTATGTGGATGGGTTCGGACTGGTTGCTGCACGAGAAGTACAATAAACCAATTGACAACCGATTGGAAGCGCGGTTGAAACATTATCTACAACTGAAAGTGCAGTATGGATTCTACGAATTCTTTTCATCGGTTTATGGCCCATACGAACTAAGCGGTTTGTTAAACCTTGCAGATTTTTCACAAGATACTTTGATTAAAAATTTGGCTACACAGGCTTCGCAATTATTGCTGAAAGATTTTTTGGTAATGACAAACGACCGCGGCACTTACTTTCCGGTGGCAGGAAGAAACTATCCGGGAAAATACGATAACGCTTATGGACAGAATCACAACAACCTGATTTATCTGATGACTGGTTTTGGTGAAGTGCCGGTAGGTGCTTCGCACGCTGGTCCTTTTCTGGTTTCTTCCACTATCCCTATGGATTCCGTGATTGATTCGTGGAGTCCGTTTGAAGATTTTACAATGCACAACGGACACAGTTTAGACACCGGTTTTATTATTAATGCCGCCATGACAACTACTGACCGCGTGGTGTTTCAATGGAGTTCGGGTGCTTACTTTCACCCTGATGTAGTGCAGGAAACCGCACAACTGCTAAACGATTCCAGCCTTTGGGCACAAGAAAGTTTCTCGATACTGGCTCCTCTCTCGGGTATTCCACCGCAGAGCATGCCAGCTGTTGCCAACTCATTGAGCAGCATTTCTAAAAGTTCGGTATTGTGTAAAGCGGATATTGCCATTTTTAAAAACCATTCGGTAACACTTTCATCAGTATTAGATTTCTGGAAAGGTAAGGTAGGTTTTCAACAATATCCCTGCGTTGCAAATATTGGCACTACCGCTGTTTACACAGGTTCGGGTGAAGTAAAAGCCGACTGGGGCCAGCGCAACGGCAATAATCAGAATACACATTTGCCTTATGTGGAGCAGCACAAAAATGTATCGCTGCTTATGTATCGCCCCGAAGATGTGTCCCCCTTAGTAGGTGCCAACTTTGCTTTTAAAGAAGTGGCACTGCACTGGACGAATGCTGATTTTGATGAGGTAGTGGAAGACAGCATGTGGCTATTGGGTCGACAGTTGGAAAGCTACGTAGCCGTGCGCAGAGCCTGCATCGGGGAAATTAATACAGTGCGCGCCTGCCCTACTACCGGTGGACAAACATGGGTGATCATGGTGGGCGACTCCTCCATGTATGGCAACTTTGCGAACTTTCAGAACGTGGTGCATCAATCTCAATTTGAAGAGCGCTGGTATTTAGATACACTTACCTCGCAGTATGTGTATTATGCCAAGGTAGTAGTAGATACAACTACTATTGATTATGCCTGGGGTGTTGATAGCATTACAACAGGAATTACAAGTCTTGGAGAGGATAATCACGGTTGGACAATTTATCCAAACCCAACCAACGCAAATTTACATGTTGACTTGAAAGAAATTAATGAACCGGCATTGATTCAAATTTACAACACCATTGGTGAACTGGTTTATACTTATTCGGGCAGCGAAAAAACCATATCAGTTTCTACACAATCATTAAGCAATGGTATGTATGTTCTGAAAATAATTACTGCTAAAAGTGTGAGTTCAAAGAAGTTCATAGTAGAACATTAGCAGCGAAAAAGCAGAGTGAGAAATACACTTTGATAATGTTCCTCTGCATAGCTATTTATGAAATCCAAAATGCTCCACAAAACTTGCTCTTATTCTCTGGTGAAATCAAAGAGTAAGTTGCTATTCTACTTTTTTTTAATGCTGCTTAACAGCTGCATACCTGTAAGAAGTATCTTTCTTGGCAATCCGGACGACAAAGATATTACCCGTTTTAAGAATGCAGTTGTTCATTCAGGCAATGAATGTTTTGAGTTTAAGAAGGAAATGAATTCATCTGTCAAGAATCTTAAAATAGACGACTGGACCCGCGACATTCCCTTCTTTATGCCGCTCGATACCTTTGCCCCTACACATAAAATCAGAAGTCTGCTTATTATTCAAAATGATACCCTGAAGTATGAATACTATAGCCAAAAAATAAATGAGCAGGAACTTCATTCTTCCTATTCAATTGCCAAATCATTTACTTCTGCCCTTATCGGTATCGCAATAGAAGAAGGCTTTATTAAAAGTGAGCAGGAATCGGTTATAAAATTTATCCCCGAATTAGCCAGTGTGCCTTATGCAGATAAACTTACCATTGAACATTTGCTTAACCATACTTCGGGCATTAAATACAATCTCGCTACTGATGCTACCATATATTATGGTCGAAATTCACTGAAAGCTCTTAAGCAAATCAAGTTTCAATTCCTGCCGGGCATGAAACAGCACTACCTGAATATTAATGTGGAACTACTTGGCTTGATTCTGAAAAGAGCTACCGGAATATCACCTTCTAAATACCTTGAAGATAAGATTTGGAAACCGATACAGATGTGCTCTGACGGTGTGTGGAGCGTGGATGAGAAGAACCGGATGGAAAAAAGTTTCTGCTGTATTGGTGCAACAGCAATGGATTATGCAAAATTCGGAAGGCTATATCTGAACGAAGGAGTGTGGAATGGAAAAAGAATTATTAGCGAATCATGGTATAATAAATCAATAAGCAGAGACACTTCTAACGGCAGCAGTTTTAATTACAACTATTGCTGGCATATCGGGCTAAAGAAATATGGCGATTTCATGGCTATAGGTTTATACAAGCAGCACATTTATATCAATCCCGAAAAAAACTTGCTGATTATTTTATTCAATGATAAAGAAAAGCCCTTGAAGGCAGAGCGTGTAAACTGGTGGTTTATTTTCCGGCAAATTGCAGATCAACTTTAATACCAGTCATAGCAATGTGGTACATTATAATCAAATCGCTTCTATGAAAACCATATTGCCGGCAATATTTATTGCATTACTACAACTCCTTTTTTTAACTCCATCTGCTCAAATGTATCAGAAAGGAAAACTTGTGTATGTCAACCCGCTTTCAAGCAAGGAAGATACAACCGGTTGGCGAATGGAAGGCGCAGGGCAAGTTGAATTTTCAAAAGGGTGGATGAAGATGTTCTCGCCCAACGAAAAAGGACATCATGTATTTTGGTGTCCGCATGAATTTCCTGAAATTTTTATTGCCGAATGGGAGGTTCAAAACCTGCATACAGAAGCAGGACTGTGTATCGTTTTTCTTGCTGCCAAAGGTTTGAACGCGGAAGATATATTTGATTCCTTATTGCCTAAACGAAATGGAACGTTCAAAGAATATACAAACGGGGCCATCAACAATTATCATATTTCCTATTACGCAAACAGCAAAGATCATCCGGGTAGAGAAACTACCCATTTGCGAAAGAACAAGGGCTTTCACTTAGTGCAGGAGAAAGAGCCGGGCATACCGCTTCGTTCACAAGCCATTTACAAAATTCAACTGGTAAAATTTGAAGGAAGAATACAACTCTTCATTGACGGTCGAAAAGCAATTGATTGGGTAGATGACGGACAAAAATTTGGTAAGATTTTGCAAGGAGGCAAAATTGGTTTCCGTCAAATGAAATGGACTCAATTCGCTTATCGAAATTTCAATGTTTGGGAATGCATACCGGTTAACGAGAAGAGCAAATAAATTTAATTTAGCCTTCAGTGAAGCAACTAAAACAATTATCTACAATCGCCCTGGCATTAGCAATATCAAAATTCTGTTTCTGTCAAAATCCATTCGTAACCCACCTTTATACAGCAGATCCATCAGCCAGAGTTTTTAATGATACGCTTTATGTTTATTCATCACACGATAAGGAAAATGCAAAATGGTTCAACATGAGCGATTGGCATGTGTTCTCAACCACCGATATGAAAAACTGGATTGATCACGGAGTGGTATTATCGCTCGACAGTCTAAAGTGGGCATCAAAATTTGCCTGGGCTCCCGATTGTGAATATTATAATGGGAAATACTATTTCTATTACCCTACCGATAGAGATTATATAGGAGTGGCAGGTGCAGACAGACCCTATGGTCCTTTCAAAGATCCATTAGGCAAGCCGCTTATCAGCAGGAAAACTCCGGGCGTTATTGCCAACAGGGCGCTTATTGATCCATGTATATTTGTGGATGATGATAAAACACCCTATCTTCTTTTTGGACAAAATAATGTGAACATTGTGAAGCTTAATGATGACATGATATCGTTCAAAGATACTGTGCGAATTATTCAGGGTGCCGACCATTTTGTTGAAGCTGTATGGATGCACAAATACAACGGCAAGTATTACCTTTCTTATTCAGGGAAGGGTAAAATTCTTTACTGCATTGGGGACAATCCTTATGGACCTTTCGAATACAAAGGTGTGATACTTGATAAGGTAAATAGTGGAACCAATCATGCATCTATTGCAACGTATAAAGGGAAGTCATACTTATTATATCATAACTCAGATTTGTTTTTTAAAAATAATCCCAAGGCGAATAAAACTGGATTAAAGAAGTGGTATCGAAGATCCATTTGTGTAGATTATCTCCACTACAATGCTGACGGAACTATTCAACAGGTTATTCCAACTAAAAAAGGCGCTGAAAAAAATTAAAGGTTAATTCTGTTCAAACTTTAAAATATTTACCCATGAAATTTTTATTCCTTATAATTCTGTTAGTTGCAAATTCATTTTCATCTTTTGCACAATCAAAAGATCAGAAAGCAGTTTCTGAAGCAGGTGAAGAAATTCGGCAAGCCATGATAGATGGCGACAAGATAACTCTTGAACGGCTTACTTCTGACAGCCTCAGTTACGGACATTCCAGCGGCAGAGTTGAAAGTAAAATGGAATTTATTGAAAATCTAGTCAGCGGGAAATCTGATTTTGTAACGATTGATTTGACAGAACAAACAATTTCTATTACGCACAATATCGCAGTGGTTCGCCATGTTTTAACAGCTGCAACTAATGACGGAGGGAAACCTGCAACAGTCAAATTAAAAGTGCTGTTGATTTTTGAAAAAGAAAAAAACCAATGGAGATTATTAGCACGGCAAGCCGTTAAACTCGTTTAATATTGCACGCGAAGAATCCTATTTTGCAATTAGATTTTTTTATTTTCTCATTCTAAAACTCATTTCAATTTCGCATAAGTAATGGCACTAAGTTTAAATCTTTCGGGCAAAACTGCATTGGTCACCGGCTGCAGCCGAGGCATTGGCAGAGCCATGGCAATTGGTTTGGCAGAAGCCGGTGCCGACATCATTGGTGTTTCATCTTCGCTGGAATTATCGGGAAGCGAAATTGAAATGCAGGTGAAAGCATTGGGCCAAAATTTCAAAGCGTATGCTGCCGATTTTTCTGTTAGAGAATCGCTGCTCGCATTCATACAAAAAGTGAATCTCGAAAATTCAATC
Source organism: Bacteroidota bacterium (assembly GCA_947478005.1). Classification (GTDB taxonomy): domain Bacteria; phylum Bacteroidota; class Bacteroidia; order Chitinophagales; family LD1; genus Bog-950. The sequence goes on along the minus strand of CANJVG010000122.1, from coordinate 4,875 downwards.
ATCGATATTTTAATAAACAATGCAGGTGCTATCAGGCGCGCGCCTGCAGCCGAACATTCCAATGAAGATTGGGACCAAGTGCTTTCTATTAATCTGGATGCTCCATTTATTTTAGCCCGGGAAATAGGAAAAAATATGATAGCGCGAGGAAGCGGAAAAATAATTTTCACTTGTTCGCTTTTAAGTTTTCAAGGTGGTATAAATGTGGCGGGTTATGCGGCAAGCAAAGGTGCATTGAGCAGTTTAATTAAGGCGTTGGCAAACGAATGGGCCGCGAAAGGTGTGAACGTAAACGGCATTGCGCCCGGATATATTATTACTGATAATACCGAAGCGTTGCGAAACGATAAGGAACGAAGTGCCGCTATTCTTTCGCGAATTCCGGCAGGAAGATGGGGCGCGCCTGAAGACCTGAAAGGTGCTGTGGTATTTCTGGCCTCAGATGCCGCCAATTATATTCATGGCACCATACTGACGGTAGATGGCGGATGGATGGGAAGATAAATTTTTGTGTGCGCAAAATTTTGCGCAGTGAAATCACCTTCTGTAAAACGGAAATAAAATAAAATGTAAGCCAATGGAAATACGATTTCAATCAAGCCCACGAGAAGTGAAAGCGATGAACACCGAAGAGCTTCGCGCTAACTTTTTAGTTTCTGAATGCATGAAGACCGATGAAATTACACTGGTGTATTCGCATAACGACCGCGTAATTGTTGGTGGCGTAAAACCAGGTGAGCAAAAAATTATGCTGCAAAATGAAGAAGAATTAAAAGCAGAATATTTTTTGCAACGCAGAGAACTGGGTATTATTAATGTGGGTGGCGAGGCGATAGTGGAAGCAGATGGTGTGCAGTATGTATTACAAAAACTGGATGCTTTGTATCTTGGTAAAGGAACTAAGTCGGTTTCTTTTCAGAGTAAATCAAATGACGATGCTGCAAATTTATTTTTGATGTCGACCACTGCGCATCATACTTTCCCCAATGAAAAAATGAGTAAAGAAAATGCAACGCCAATAAAATTTGGTGATGCCTCCACTGCAAATCTGCGCACCATTTATAAATACATACATGAAGACGGAATCAAAAGTTGTCAGTTAGTAATGGGCTTAACTTTATTGGATGCAGGATGTGTTTGGAACTCGGTGCCACCGCATACACACACGCGCAGAACAGAAGTTTATTTCTATTTCGATTTACAGCAATCGCAACGCGCATTTCATTTTATGGGTGAGCCAAAAGAAACGCGGCATCTGGTGCTTGCCAATCACGAAGCCGTTATCTCTCCACCGTGGTCGGTGCATTTTGGTTGCGGCACTTCCAACTATGGTTTTATCTGGGCAATGGCAGGAGAAAATCAGGCGTTTGCCGATATGGATGCGGTTCCACTTTCTGAATTAAAATAGGCATGCAAAAAATATTCTCGTTCGGAGAACTGCTGTTAAGAATATCGCCCGAAATAAACGGGCAATGGATTCACGATTCAAAAACTGAAATTTATTTGGGTGGCGCAGAATTGAATGTGGCCACCGCTCTTGCGAAATGGAATATGGCTGCAAAATATTGCACGGTGCTACCCGATAATTATTTGAGCAATGAAATTATTGATGAACTGAAACAGAAAAATATTGACACCTCTTCTGTTCTTATTTCAGGAAAAAGAATTGGAATTTATTTTTTGCCGTCAAGTGCCGATTTAAAACACAGCGATGTAATTTACGACCGCACTAATTCATCTTTTTCAGAGTTGAAACCGGGAATTATAAATTGGGACGAAGCATTAAATGATTGCACCTGGTTTCATTTTAGTGCCATCAGTCCTGCACTGAACGAAAATGTTGCGCTCGTTTGCGAAGAAGGATTGCGAGCAGCTTCAGCAAAAGGATTAACCATTTCTGTTGATTTAAATTTTCGCGCAAAACTTTGGCAATATGGTAAGCCACCTGTTGATGTAATGTCGAAATTATTGCCCTACTGCCATGTTGTAATGGGAAATATTTGGGCGGCAGAAAAACTTCTCGACATATATAGAGATTTCGAAAACAGTGAAGGAAAATCGCGCGATGAATTAACTGCAGCTGCGCAAAAAAGTATGAACCACCTGCAACAATTGTATCCTAAACTAAATTCTGTTGCTTATACATTCAGGTTGCCGGAAACTTATTTCAGCGTATTGCATTCCGATAAAGTTTTTGCTTCGTCAAAAGAATTTTCTTTGCAAAATATTATCAGCAAAGTTGGAAGTGGCGATTGCTTTATGGCGGGTTTGATTTACGGAATATTGAATCAGCACCAACCGCAAACAATTATTGATTTTGCAAGTTCTGCGGCTGTAGGAAAAATGAAAGAGAAAGGAGACGCTACAAATCAAACTATAGCATCTGTAAAAAATAATATCACCAACCTATGAACACAAACGAAATCATCATTCAAAAACTAAAGCAACAAAAAATGTTGCCGCTATTTTACCATAGCGATGTAACCGTTTGCCTCGGAGTAATGAATGCTTTGTATGCAGCAGGCATTCGAATAATTGAGTTCACGAACCGTGGCGAAGCAGCGGAGAAAAATTTCAAAGCAATGGTGGAAGTAAGAAACCAAAGCATGAAAGATTTGCTGTTGAGCACAGGGACAATTCGCACCGCAGCACAAGCAAATGCATTCATGGAAGCCGGTGCCGATTTTTTAATCAGTCCCGTTTTTGATTCGACAGTTTGCGCTGCTGCCAACAGTCATAAAAAACTTTTGATTCCCGGCTGTATGACTCCCACCGAAATTCACGTGGCAGAAAATGCAGGATGCCAATTGGTAAAGCTTTTTCCGGGAAATTTATTGGGGCCTTCATTTGTAAACGCCATTAAAGAATTATTTCCTGCTGTAGATTTTATTCCAACGGGTGGAGTAGAAGTTAATAAAGAAAATCTGGAAGCATGGTTCGCGTCCGGAGTTTGTGCTGTGGGAATGGGTAGCAAACTCGTCAGCAAAAAAATGATGGACGCAAAAGATTTTACGGCTATTGAAAATGAAACGAGCAGTGCCCTGCAATTGATTCAAACTATAACCCAATAAAAATGTTGGTGAAAAATATCGGGAAATACAGATGGACAATTTGTTCGCTTTTATTTTTTGCCACCACCATTAATTACCTCGACCGACAAGTATTGAGTTTGCTCAAACCAATGCTTGAAGAAAAATTTGGATGGAGTAATAGTGAGTATGCCAATATCGCTTCTGTATTCCAATTTACCTACGCCATCAGCATGTTGTTTGCCGGCAGGGTCATTGATAAATTAGGAACAAAAAAAGGATTCGCGTGGGCAATTATCGTCTGGTCAATAGGCGCCATTATCCATGCGCTCGCAATCCCAATCGGAGAGAATCTGATTTCTGTTTTCGGATGGATGGGTATTGCTACGCTTCCGGTTTCAGTCATTGGCTTTATGTTTTCGCGTGCCCTACTTGCTATTGGCGAATCAGGAAATTTTCCGGCAGCTATTAAAACAACAGCAGAATATTTTCCAAAAAAAGAAAGGTCGCTTGCGACAGGCATTTTTAATTCGGGGGCTAACGTTGGTGCTATTCTCGCGCCACTCACAGTTCCGTGGATCGCGAAAAACTGGGGATGGGAATCGGCCTTCATTATCATTGGCGCTTTAGGATTTGTGTGGTTGTTTTTTTGGCTCCAATTGTATGCTACTATCGGCAGACAAAAACGAATTTCACCTGATGAGAAAAACTACATCATTAGCGATGCGGAGGAAAACATTTCTTCTTCAACACAAAAAGTAGCGTGGTTCAAATTATTGAACTATAGACAAACGTGGGCGTTTGCTTTCGGAAAATTTATGACCGATGGTGTGTGGTGGTTTTTTCTTTTTTGGCTTCCCGCTTATTTAAAAGATCAATACGGAATTTCGGGAACTGACATCATTATACCTCTCGCGGTATTATACACCATGACTATGTTCGGCAGTATCAATGGCGGTTGGTTTCCAACGTATTTTATGAAGCGTGGATTCCAACCTTACGATGCAAGAATGCGTGCCATGTTGCTGATTGCGGTCATTCCGCTCGCAGTATTTGCAGCGCAACCTTTAGGGCATATTAATTTCTGGTTACCAGTAATTATTATCGGGTTAGGTGCATCGGCACATCAGGCGTGGAGTGCTAATTTGTTCACCACTGTTTCAGATATGTTTCCGCAAAAAGCAATTGGTTCTGTGGTAGGAATTGGTGGAATGGTCGGGGGAATTGGCGGAGTAATTATTACAAAAACCGGTGGAGCGCTTTTCGATTTTTATAAAACTGCCGGTCATATTGAAACAGGTTACACCATTATGTTTTCATTTTGCGCAGTAGCATATCTGCTGGCATGGGCGGTAATGAAATCACTGGTTCCGAAATACAAACCGATTACTGATTTGTAATTCGATGTGCCTATTACTCAAAATGTCTTTTGAGCTAATGGAAAAGGGATAAAAACCAGGACATAATCCTGGACCTATATGATTTTTTCAATTTAAAAGGGTTTCAGCTAAAATGCTGAAACCCTTGCTAGGCTTGCACCCTTTCAGGTGAATTTATCGAACTTTTATTCTGACATTGAACTAATCAATTCCATTAATTAATCGTTAGGATGATAAACAAGGATCAATTGGTATTACCTATGACATCAACTTACACTTCATTTTGCTCTTTAGCTGCTTAGTTTTTAAAATACTTCAAATCATCCCGGGCAAAACCGTTTTCGTTTTAATCAGATGCGACAGAACTGATTTACCCCAAATAATATTTGTAATAATCCTGAACCTTTTATATAGCATTCTGTTAAGAAGAGATGATTCTAAATATCCTGTCTCTAGTGATTGCCTTT
>CANJVG010000121.1 GCA_947478005.1 Bacteroidota bacterium | reverse complement strand
TTGCCCGATTTGTCGGATAGAAAAAAGCGTAGCGCCACATCGCCATTGTTCGTGAGCTTTAGAGTAGCTCCGTTTTTCCATTTGCGACTCCATATTTTCTTTAGTGTATCGCTGCCCACGATGCCGGTGGTGTGATTGGCGGTGGCAGGACGTTGAAGGGTCTGCACATCAATAAAGCTGGCAATGTTTTGTGGGTTGTCGGGTGTGTGCGAAATAATCAACCCGTGGTTTTTGAAATGAATTAAACACATCGCTTCAATAGCCGCATCTTCGGTGCCGCGGTCGCTGCCTATTTCCTGTTTTTTGCCTTCCTGAAAACTGCGTGCCTTGGTAAGGTCTTCATAAAACGCCAGCACCTCGGCCTGGGTGGTTGCAAATTCGGGATAGTTGAGCAATATCAATTGCAATTGGTTCACAGCTTCTATCTTTATATCCTTTTTACCTTGTTGAAACGGTTTGCGCCCTTGCGGAAAAATGGTTTTGTATATCACCGATTTGCTATTGTATTTGGCGCGAATGGTGGGCTCCCACGATTCGATTTTGCGCGCCCCTAATTGTTTTAACAAAGTATCGAGGTCTAAAGTGTCGCCTATGCGCTGGGCGGTGTCGGTGCCTTTTTCACCCGTAATGGCCAGTAGGGCCACGCGCGTGGGTTTAAATTCTTCGCGCAGTGGAATATAAAACGGGTCGCTGGCGGCTGCGCCTACCAGCGCGTTGTAGTGGTAGTTGGCTACTTTAATGGCTTTTACAAGCGAGCCGCGCACTCCGTTAAGAATAAAATTGTCTGCAAAAATGTAAGTTGGACTGCTCATAGTTGTATGTTTTTATTTTGGTTAAAAAGATGTTTGATGAACGGGTGCAAACTTATAAAAGAGCGTTTTTTCTTGCAAAACCGCTTAACACTTTTTTAGATTTTGGTAAGTGGTGGCTGGCTTTTGATTCCAAAATATATGTGTTGCCGCATCGGTAAGGATGCCGATGGCCTCGGACAATTGTCTTGCCACATCGGTAAGGATGCCAATGCTATGGGAGAAGTGTTTTGCCCCATCGGTAAGGATGCCGATGCTATGGGACAAGTGTTTTGCCCCATCGGTAAGGATGCCAATGCTATGGGACAAATGTTTTGTCCCATCGGTAAGGATGCCGATGGCCTCGGACAAGTGTTTTGCCTCATCGGTAAGGATGCCGTTGCTACGGGACAAGTGTTTTGCCTCATCGGCAACCTTGCCGATGCCTTCGGACAGGTATTTTGTCACCTGTGTTGCCATGAACTTGGGCAGTTGAAGCTGTTTGCCAATAACCGGCAGCATTGACGAAACCCTACTCGACAGCAACCTCACCATCACCGACATCACAGGCAGACAAGTAACGGCTGTTCAACTACAAACGAAAAACGTCAAACTACAAACGGACAATCTTTCACAAGGAGTATACTTCATTACGATAGAAACCAGAACGGGAAGAGTGACTAAGAAGTTCATGAAGCAGTAAAAGATATAGTCTGACTAGCAAGCATTGAATTGTTCCAAATAAAAAAAGCCCGACAATTGTCGGGCTTTTAAGTGTGGGAGCTACAGGGTTCGAACCTGTGACCCTCTGCTTGTAAGGCAGATGCTCTGAACCAGCTGAGCTAAGCTCCCGTTTTTCGAGCGGTGCGCAAATGTAAAATCACAATTCAGATTTTCAAACAAACACAAATTTATTTTATCGCACCACTTCTATTTTTCCCTGTTTCATCACTTCCTTATTCCTTTTCACGCTATAGAAATAGCTACCAGCGGGCAAAGAAGAAATATCAAGGGCTGTTTTAGAAGAAAACTTTTTCTGCAAAAGTTTTTGCGCCAGCGTGTTGCTAAGTTCAATATCAAAGTTATCGGTAGAGTTCAGCGCCTCGGCAAACAATACATTGTTCGCAGGATTGGGGTAAACATTCAACTGCACCTCGTTCTGTAAATTTCTTACATCGGTAGCCACAGTAACCGTGATGGTAACTTTGGCGGTAGCGCAGTTAGGGCATGTAGCATTTGAGTTATCGCAGGTTTTATAAGTAAAAGTATCTGTCCCGGTAAATCCTGAATTGGGAGTGTAGGTAAAAGTGTTGTTGGCATTGGTTACAACGGTACCGTTTATAGGATTGGTTTTAAGATTTATAAACAGTGGGTCACTCTCTATATCAGAATCATTCGTCAGCACCGGAATGGCTACGGTATCATTCTCAGTTACAGTAGCCACATCATTAAGGGCCACCGGCAAGCGGTTGGCATGATAATTCGGATTGTATTTGTAGGGCTGGTCCGCTAAGAAATTAGCTCCGCAAACTTCATTGCCGTTGGCATCTACCGCGCTCAGTCGAATAGAATCATCGCCAAAAATCTCTACTCTTCCATACGATGTATTGTAATTTGACTGGTCGCACAAACCGCTGCCTCCTTTGTCCCATTCGTTATAGCCCATGTATTGTTGGTAGTACTGCCAGTTTTTAGAATTGGTTCTTTTAAGGTTTCCGCAATTAAGTTCGGGCAATCCTGAATTAATACCATCATCCAAACCAACGGTGTGCGAATCGCCACTAACCACAAAAACGTTTTTGATATTGCTGTTCAATACAAAAAACAAAAGAGAGTCGGCATCTTCATGAAAACCCGCCCACATATCAGCAAAGTATTGAACCGCAGTATAACCGCGGTTAGCGATGGTGGTGCCAAAGGCTGTTTCCAATTCCCAGTAAGGAGCCGAGCCGTTACCCACCTTTAATAAAGTATCGTAGGCCAACCTTCCTCCTCTATTATAAGTATCACTGCTAATTATAAACTTCCATTTAGCGTTGGAATTCTGCAGCCCGTTTTTAAGCCAGTTCATTTGATTAACTCCCAGCAAAGAATAATTAGCCGGTGGAGCGTATGACCATAGAGTGGTGACGCTATTGTAGGCAATAGCTAAGGCCTGAGCACTGCGCATGGAGCGGGTATCTATCACAAAAAACTCGGCATTCCCCGAGCGGAAACTATGGTAAATACCTTCAGTAGTATCTTGCACCTTATATCCCGGAAACCAATCGCGGTAACCTTTCATAGCATTGATCCTTGCCTGTGGAGGTTGGTTATATACTTCAGCCTGGCCGAGGGGTTTTCCCTGAAACGGGTTGATGACAAAGGCGCTCACCTGGTCTTTAGCCGAAGCATCGTTTAAGAAGTCGTGGTCGTTATATACATAATCAACGGCCAACGATTTGATAAAGGTTTGATGAATAAGCGAAGTGTAGCGTTGCTTATAAATGTCCTGTTCATTGGTGTAAGTATTCGCCCAACTGGTTGGAGGGTTTGAAAAATAAATATCAAACCAGCCGTTGCCATCGGGGTATCCCCAATCACCTATTTCAATAAACCCTTTGGCCTTCTCACTTTTCGCCTGCACAAATAGAGAAGAATCGGCAGAGGTTAAATCAGCTATACATGAACCCGTTAAAAACACTTGATGAGCCGCAACACCGGTAGTGTGGAATGTTTCAAAACTCGATACATCACCTGCGGGAACACCGTTTATCAGAAATCGAACAAAATATTTTGTGTCAGGTTGGAGTGATGTTAAAGTAAGTGTGGCAATATTATCGCGCAAAGAATCGGTAATGCCTGTAGCGGAGGATACAATGGAAATGAAATTAGCGGCAGGGCTGATTTCTGCTGTAATGCTTGTAGCCACATTCGTTCGTACAAATACACGGCAGGTAGAATCCGTAACCCCACCTACTATAGGGCCGTGTGTAACAGTTTGACTAAAGCCTGCAAAGCATAAGACTATCAACAAACCAGTATAGAAGAATTTCATCGATTAGATTTTGAAGTTAGAGGAACAAAAAACAGAAATGATTAGGTATAAACCAAAGCATAAATCCTTAGCAAAAGACATTAACCAAACCTCTATTTATCGGATTAAGGTTATACTGCCCTTGCGGAACAACCCGGTATCTTCACCGAATTGGCCAAGCTTGAAGACATAGATGTAAACTCCGGCAGGAACCGGTTTGTTTCTGTAAGTTCCGTCCCATGCATAACTTCCTTCATGAACTTTCTCGCCCCAGCGGTCAAACACCTGAAACAGAATAACCTTCACACCGCTTTGTGATTGAATGTAGAAGTTATCGTTGTTGCCATCGCCATTAGGGGTGAAAGCATTTGGAATGAAAAAGTTGTTGGGGAAAATAACGCGAATCAAGGCCGAGTCTGAAGTAGTACATCCTCCTGCATACACATTCACTCCGTAATACTGTGCCGCCAACAATGGCGATACAAAAGGATTGTTGCATTGCGTGCAGGAAATATTTACTGTAGGATACCAACGGAACGAATCAATAGAAGCGGAACTCAAATTAATGTCTGTAAAAAGCATTACGCTATCGCCATACATAATTACCGTATCGGGAAATACCTGAACGGTTGGAGCAGATACTGTAGTTACAGATATGATATTGCTGGTGTCCTTACAACCGTTTGCATCTGTTACCACTACAAAATAAGACCCACTTTGATTGGTTTGTATTGAAGGAGCAGAGCTGCCGGTGTTCCATGTATAAGCAGAATAATTACCAACCGAAGAGATAGTAACACTTTGATTGCTGCATATTTTTGTAGCACCGCTACTGTCAATCACTGCTATCGGATTAGCTGCTGAAAAAACGGTCATGGTATCATTGCTAAAACAGTCAGGGTCAAATGCTCTTACGGCATAGAAAAAAGTATCAATAGTACCTGGTGGCACTGTTGCTTGCGGATTAGCCGCACTTCCACTACTCAACCAACCTTCTGCCAATGGAGTTTCTCCGGTCCACAAAATGGAAGCTCCATTTGTACCTGTTGGGTTTCCACCCAAATTCACCACACCGCCTTCGCATAGGCTAACATCATTTCCCGCACTGGCTATCGGAATTGCTTTCGAAAAAACGGTCATGGTATCTGCGGTGACACAAGTGGCAGTCGTTCCGGTAATTACATAAAAGAAGGTATTCACTGTTCCGGCAGGAACCACCACCTGAGGATTCAGAACGCTTGCGTTACTCAACCAACCCTGTACGGTTGCATTTTCTCCGGTCCATATAAGAGATGCAGCATTGCTGGATGGATTTCCACCCAAAGTAATAGTTCCTCCTTCGCAAAGGGTTACATCGTTGCCGGCATTTGCCGTAGGTATAGGGCTTGAGAAGACAAGAACAGTATCTCTGCGAAAACATAAAGAGTTTGTCGCTTTTACAACATAATAAACCGTATCAATTGTACCGGCAGGTACTACTGCGGCAGGATTAAACGCAGTACTACTATTCAACCACGATTGAGCGGTTCCGGTTTCACCAGTCCATTGTACATTTACACCTGCTGCGGTGGTTGGGTTTCCACCTAGGCTTACTGTACCTCCTTCACATAGATTGATATCAGCACCGGCATCGGCAGGAGGTGAATTGATAACTAATATATCTGCAGGTTCTGATAAATCGGACGGAAAATCGCAGGCATCAAAGGCGCGGCAAACGACATATGTTTCCTGCTGTGGTACAAAACTGAAATTAGGGGTATTATATATAGTATCAAAGGTATTTCCACCATCAATTGACCACTCAAAGTGATTGTAAGGTGGCACCCCGCAACTCGGATGCGCTGTTAAAGTTACAGCTTGTCCGGCACAAACAGTTTTATTTAAAGGAGTAATGTTTGCATTTATTTGACATGCCTCTACCGTCATTTGCCACATATACCCCATGGCACACAACCAACCACATGTATCCACACACGTGGAATCACGATTTTTAAGGGTAAAATCAATTGCGTAGTTTGGACACTGAGGAGGATAGCAGCCCAAATAATTTGGAACAAAGGAAGTAATTCGAACTGCACCAGCACCTGCTACTAAGTTGGAATCTGTAGTGCAAGTACCTGTATAGGGAGCTGAGGCCGGATTGCAAACTAAATTTCCAGTGGTAGTTCCGCAAGCATCGCAAAGAATTTCCTGCGTAACCTGTGAAAATGTACAGAATGGAGATGGCAAATGAGGGTTGCCACATGTTGGATCAAATTGCAAACGGTATTCTAAATCAACATATGCATTTGTTAGTTGGCTTTTACCTAAAACGGGTACAGTCATGTGATAGTCGCAACTTAGTGGTTTTGTTGTAAATCCCAAGCTCTCGGTAAAACCACCTGGTGTCTTTACAAAGTCACCTCTTTTGGTAACTGCAAAAACATTAGGGTCAATAAATAACGGGTATGTGTTATCTGTCCGGGTTAGCCATGAGATAGGCACAAAAAGCTTTAGGGTATATTCATTACCGATTTGCTCTAATTGATAGTTTCCTTTAACTCCCCAAGCCATGGCATCAACAAATGAAGGGCGTTCATAAGTAATGCGAGTTCTGCCTTGTTCATCCACAACCAAATAATCTCCACCAAAGAATTTTCCGTCATGTTCCCCGGCTTTAGATTCAATAAATTTAAATCCTTCGGGTAAAGAAAAATGGTCCTCAATAACCATCCAACCTTTCGAAATAGGAAGCTGAATTGGTGCGTTCAATACAAAATTTGTTTTCACCTCTCCTGCTCGGAAAGTTTCTTCCATATTTATACCATCCCAAATATTTACTACTTCCAATCCTTCTTCTCCTACATTCTTTTGAGAGAAACTAGCAGGCGAAGATTGAGTATATACACTGTTGTCATCGAAAAAATAAAGAGAAAGATTTTTGTTGTATTCAAATTCAAAACCACGGTCGGTAATGGAGGTGGAATTTCTGTTTAAATCAAGTTTTGTAGGGCAGGGCTGGTCGCTGGCGGTAAACACTCCCGGGTTTTTGATATTTGGGCGTAACCGAAAATCAATTGTTCTCCAAATATCGTTCTCTTCTTTTTTATAATGGAGAGGGAAATATGATTTCTGTGAATAGGTATGTCCCTCATCGTAAGGATCAATATATTGACGGGAATCAACTGTTCTTTTATCAATTAATTCCACACATTCGGCACATTGAGTATTAAAGGGAACAATGCCATATTCCGGATGTCTCTTAACTTTTTCGATTGAAAGTTTGTTCAATAAATCTAGGGGTGCCTTTTTATCTGTTCGGAATGAATAGAAGTTAGGTTTCTTCACCCGCATTTGCTGCGAATAGGTGACAGTGGAAAAAAGAAGAACAGACAGTAAAAGTGTGTATTGTTTCATAAAAAGGCCAAATATAATATTAAGAAGAAGATGCAAAACGAGGGTTCTAAGTTGTCTTGATTAATACAATATCGAACATGGGAGTAAGAATATTTGTCTTTTTACAGAATAGATATATTTTTGGCCTCGTTCGAAAAAGCAACCCATCCGTTATTTTTTTGAAAAATAGTTTGGTTAAAATGAAACTTTTTTCTGAAGAGCCTTGACAAACTCTAAATACTGGTGTATATTGCTTGTGTAACAATAAAAAAACAAAAAATGAATAAGCTAAAAACAATCATCGGAGCCGCAGTAATTACGCTATCGCTCAACTCTTTTGCTGGAGATTGTCCTGCACTTTCAGGTCAATTCACTATTGGGAAAGGTGAGAATGCAGATTTCTCTAGCATTGCGGATGCGGCTAATGCCCTTAAGTGTGGTGGTGTAACCGGACCAGTAAAATTTCTTTTGGAAGACGGTACATACAATGAAAGAGTGGTTCTTTCTTCAATTGCCGGGAGTTCTGCTTTTAATACTGTAACTTTTGAATCAAAATCGGGTAACAATGCTGATGTTATTATTAGCTATGCTTCTGCAGATGCTACTGTAGTGTTAAACGGAACATCTTTCGTGAATTTTGAGAATCTAACTATTGATCATAAAAACTCGACTTACGGAAGTTCAATGCGTGTTGATGGAAAGGCAAGTAACCTTAGCTTTAAAAGCGTTGTGTTTGATGGAGTGGAAGTAACAAGAGCAGGTTCAAACAGCGCAACTGTTCTTTTTACAGCTAGTGCTGCTAAATCTGATGTGTCTTTCACAGATTGTGAAATCAATAACGGTAGTGTAGGAATTTCTAAGGGAGGAAATACCGCTGATGCGATGGATACCAAAACTTCTATTTCAGGTACTCTTTTCTTTAATCAGTATGAGTCAGGATTGGCTCTTACTAATGAGGACGCGCCAGTAATTACAAACAATGTGGTTAGTACCCTTTCTACATATTCTTCTTTCAAAGCTATGAACTTGGATAATGTTGCGAACAATGTTGTTATCAGCAACAATATTATTAATGCTGCAAATGGTTCTTATGGTGTAGCCATGAACAACTGTGCTGGAAAGACAACTAATCTCGGACAAATTAATAATAACTCAATTGCAGTAGGCGGAAAAGGTGAAACCTACGGACTTTATCTTACTGGAAATTCTGATAATCAGGTGCTAAACTTTAATCGGGTAAAGTTGACTATCAATGGAAATCAAAGTGCCACACAGGCTTATTACAAGAACACGGGTTCTGGAAATAATATCAATATGGTAAATAATATTTTCTATGACCTGAATACAGGAGGCTATACCATCCTTGGAAACACTTACAAAGATGTGTTTAATCAACTTCCTTCACAAAGTAACCCAACACTTTCTGTATCCGCAAATGGTATTATGATTGAGAAAGTTACTCCTATAAAATAGAAAGTGTAAGTTTTGCTTTATTTTTTAGGCTCAGGATAAAACCTGGGCCTATTTTGTTTAACAATTACTAACTTTACAGTAAAGAAAAAACCTTGCGCATATCATCAGTTTTGCCTAATCAATCTTTTTTTGAAAATTATGCTGAAGCTATTTTAATTGCTAGAAGCGATGACACTATATTCTTTGTTAATAACACCTTCACTAAGTTGTTAGGTTATGATAATAGTCAACCTGACTTGACTAGCCTTAGAGTTGTTTTTGGAGAGAAGGTAGGATTGCAGACTGATGCGTTGTCTAAGGACAAACATTCAAAAATGCTTCTTACTAGAAAAAATGGAACTAGAGAATTGTTTAAAGTATCTCTGTCTCCTATTGTTTTAATGGATGGATCTGCGGCCAAGGTTTATACAGTTTCGAATGATAGTGACCTGGGGTATTTGAAAGAATTATGGAAAGAAAGCGAAACCCGACTGAAGGAGCTTTCGGATATTTCGCCTATCATGATTTGGATGACTGATGACAATGGTCAATGTTATTATTTCAATCAATCATGGTTGCGTTTTACCGGCAAAAAAAGTGACGAAGAGTCTGGTGTCGGTTGGTTTAAAGGGGTACACCCAGACGATGTTTCTATCTTCCAGCAAATCAATCATTTACTGGTGAAAAGAGAGCTGTACACTTGTGAGTACCGTCTAAAAAAGTATGATGACACCTATGGGTATATCGTAGAAATTGGGACTCCTCGTTTTTTACCTGATGGCACTTTTGCCGGTTATATGGGGGCGTGTTTGAACATATCTGCCATGAAACAGGCGAAACAGGAACTTGATAATCAAACAACGGAGTTGAAACGTTCCAATGAGGAATTGGAAGAATTTGCTTATGTAGCGTCCCACGATATGCAGGAGCCATTGCGTCTTATAAATAGTTATATTCAATTGATGCAAAAAAACATTCACGATGGTAAACTCGGAGAAGTTGATGTTTTTATGAAGTATATAACGGAAAGTGTAAACCGAATGCAAGCACTCATTAACGACATGTTGCAATATTCGAGGGTAAACAGAAAAGGGAATAAATTTTCGACTGTAAATTTAAATGGAGTTTTGAGCATTGCTGTTGCAAACCTCACAAAGCGAATTGAGGAAAACCAGACTATTATTACGTATGAGGCAATGCCTGAAATTGTAGGAGATCAGTCACAGTTGATTCGGTTGTTTCAAAATTTTATAGATAATGCAATTAAGTTTAGATCCCCGGAAAGAAAACCTGTAATTCATATATCCGTTAAAGAAGTTGACGGGGAATATGAATTTTCCGTAATTGATAATGGAATTGGTATCGACCATAAATTTCATAATCGTATATTTGTAATCTTTCAAAGGTTGCACACCCGTACAGAATTTGAAGGAACCGGAATAGGCCTATCAGTTTGTAAAAAAATTATTGAGCGCCACGGTGGGGAAATAAAGTTAGATTCAGAAGTGGGAAGAGGAACAACATTCTATTTTAGATTAAAAAAGTAGTTACGATGGATTTTTTTAAAAGCAATAAGGATAAGCCAAGGATATTATTGGTAGAGGATAATCCAGGCGATATTAGGTTAACGCAAGAAGCATTAAAGGAGAGCAATAGTCCAATTCTATTGGATGTAGTCACTGATGGTGAGCAGGCAATTGATTTTCTTTTCAGAAGAAATAAATTCTCCGAATCTGTTCGGCCCAACATTATCCTTTTAGATATTAATTTACCTAAAAAAAATGGTATTGAGGTATTGAAGGAAATAAAATCTAACGATTCTCTAAAAAAAATTCCCGTTATTATGTTGACTACCTCTGATGCAGATCATGATATAACCAAAGCATATTCGTTATATGCGAATAGCTATATTATTAAGCCGGTAGATTTTGATGATTTTGCTAGGGTCATTAAATTGATAGAAAATTATTGGTTTAATACTGTTCAACTTGTATTTGAATAATTCTTATGGCGGAAGAACTTAAAGTTTTACTTATTGAAGATAATCAGGGAGATGCCTTTCTGATAAAATTTTACTTAGGAGAATCAACATCTCCTGTGTTTAATGTTTCACATGCTGAGACCGTAAAAGTGGCTCTAGATTTATTAGCTGAGAATCGCTTTGATATGATTTTGAGTGATATGAATCTACCCGATAGTTTTGGAGTGGATACAATCAAAACGATTCTATCAAAATATCCGGGAAACCTGGTGGTTGTACTTACCGGGTTAACAGACGAGGCTGTTGGTTTAGAAACGGTTCGTTATGGAGCACAAGATTTTTTAGTAAAAGGAAAATTTGATGGAAAGGTGCTCCTCTCTACTGTGTTATTTGCCTTTGAGAGATTCAAGTTGCATAAGCAACTTGATAATGTTTCGAAACAATTAGATGAAGAGAATTTAAGGCTAGAAAGCATACAGCGATTGTTGGGCATTTGCTTTGTGGAATATGATATAAAGACAAACACCTTGTACCGTTCGGAGACCGCCATTCAGATAACTAATACAGCAGCGCCTGAAAGAAATATGGCCAGCCTGGAGGAGTCAATTACTTGGGCTGATAATCCTGAAGAAATTACCAAATTTGTGCAGTATGCTCTTGAGCATGGTGGCAGGGGCGAATTCAACTATAGTTCTGCAGGTAAAAATTATCGATTCTTGTATGAGCAAGTTCGCGAAAAATTCTATGGGGTTATTCAACCGCTTTAAGTATTTACTTCGATTCTTTTTTCAATAAAAATTCTGTAACGAATGACTTCGAAAATTGTTTATGAGGGTAATTTGCGTACGCGGATGACCCATCTATATTCCGGCAACGAAGTAATTACTGATGCTCCGCTCGATAACCAAGGATTGGCGCAGGCATTTTCACCTACCGATTTAGTGGCTACCGCGCTTGGGAGTTGTATGCTTAGCATTATGGGTATAAAAGCACGAGATATGAATTTGGATATTAAAGGTGCCGCAGTGGAATGTGAGAAAGTAATGGCAAGTGACCCGCGCAGAATTGCAGAAATACATTTGACTATAAAAATGCCTACCAATAATTTTTCAGAGAAGGAAAAAGCCATTCTGCAAAACGCAGCACTTACTTGTCCTGTTGCGAAATCGCTACACCCGGATATTATCCAGGAAGTTAAATTTGAATGGTACGATTAATCTAAGTCGCG
>CANJVG010000120.1 GCA_947478005.1 Bacteroidota bacterium | reverse complement strand
ATGAGAGAAAAAGACCCCGAAAGAAGAAATCAGTTCGCCAAAGAAATTATTGAACTGATGGGTCAGCTCAACCCGCACCTGCGCAACGTGGAAGATTTCCGTCACAAACTGTGGGATCATCTCTTTATCATGAGCGACTATCAATTAAAAGTTGATTCGCCATATCCCATTAAGGAGCGGGAAGAAATTGAGGCCAAACCTAAGCGCTTGCCTTACCCGCAATCAAGAATCAGATACAAGCACTACGGTAAAAATGTAGAGGCGTTGGTCACCAAAGCTATTGCTACAGAAGATCCGCTAAAGCAGGCGGAGTTTACCCAGTGCATCGGCAACTTTATGAAACTGGCTTATCAGAGTTTCAGCAAGGACAATGTAAACGATGAGACCATCAAGAGCGATTTGAAACTGCTTTCAAAAGGCGAACTCCAAATCACCGATGATCAGGATATTAATGCTCTTGCTCGTGCTAACAAAGTAAAGGTTGGAGCCAATGAAGGCCGGAGCAATAACAATCGCAAAGGCAGTGGTGGCGGAGGTGGAAAGTTCCGTCATGGTGGTGGTGGCGGAGGCGGTGGCGGACAAAACCGGAATAAGAATTTCAAGAAGAGAAGACCGTAAAAGAGTAGTTAGTTATTCGTGTCGGGTAGTTAGACAATACAGGAATCCCCCGCTAAATCTTGGCGGGGGATTTTTATTTGAACAAATTCATTGCTTTCAACAAACCTTTGTTATTAGCTTTAATCGCCAACTTCTAAAAAGGGCCAAACTTTTTAGAAGTTTGACTGCTAAAGAAAATTGTCAAGGCAGCAGCTGTATTATCTAACGTCTAATATCTAACATCTCATGTCTAATTCCTTCGAAGTTATCGGTGGCAAAAAATTAAAAGGCGAAATATCCCCGCAAGGAGCAAAGAACGAAGCGCTGCAAATTCTTTGTGCCGTATTACTCACACCCGAAAAAATAACCATCTCCAACATCCCTGCCATCCGCGATGTGCTGGCATTGATTGATATACTGCAAGACCTCGGTGTGGAAGTAGAAAAGCTTAGTGAAGATACCTACACCTTCAAAGCTGATAAGGTAAATCTAGAATTTCTTAAGTCCGATACTTACAAAAAGAAAGGTGCATCTCTTCGCGGAAGCATTATGATAATGGGACCTCTACTTACTCGTTTCAAACATGCCTATTTACCAAAGCCGGGAGGAGATAAAATTGGTAGAAGACGGTTGGATACTCACTTCCTGGGCTTCGAAAAACTCGGAGCCAAATTCAATTACGACAGCAACGAAACTTTCTACAGCGTTGAAGCCAGCAACCTACAAGGCACTTATGTGCTGTTAGATGAGCCTTCGGTAACCGGAACAGCAAATATTGTAATGACCGCAGTAATGGCCAAAGGCAAAACCATCATCTTTAATGCCGCCTGTGAACCCTACCTCCAGCAACTTTGCGAAATGCTCAATCGTATGGGTGCAAAGATTACCGGGGTTGGCTCTAACTTACTATATATAGAGGGAGTCGATTATCTCGGGGGCACCGAACATCGCATGTTGCCCGACATGATTGAAATAGGAAGTTTCATCGGCTTAGCAGCAATGACCCAAAGTGAAATCACGATTAAGAATTGCCGCCTGGATATGCTTGGAAATATTCTTCCTGTTTTTGAAAAGCTTGGTATTGAAATGGAATACCGCGGAGATGACATTCATATCCCCGCCCGCGACCATTTCGAAATTCAACGCTTCATTGATGGTTCTATTCTTACGGTTGCAGATGGTCCATGGCCTCTCTTCACACCCGATTTAATTTCCATAGTTCTGGTGACCGCTACTCAGGCAAAAGGTAGCGTCCTCGTTCATCAAAAAATGTTTGAGAGCCGCTTATTCTTCGTAGATAAACTGATTGATATGGGCGCGCAAATCATTCTCTGCGACCCGCATCGTGCTACTGTCATTGGTATTGACCGCGCCTACAAACTTCGCGGCATCACTATGAGTTCGCCAGATATACGTGCCGGTGTGGCTCTGTTAATTGCTGCATTAAGTGCCGATGGAAAATCAATCATTAATAACAGCGAGCAAATTGACCGCGGCTATCAGCGAATAGATGAGCGGTTAAATGCTCTTGGTGCACAGATAAAAAGAGTCTGATTAACAGTTTTGGTAGATGTTCCAACATTTACCAAAATAGGGGCAAAGTTTCCATTTTTGACCCTTTTCCCGCCCAAAATAACAGACAATTTTTCTGCTCCAAATTTCCAAATTTTGGGGTAAAAATTTTCGTTAATTCTTTTTCCACACAGGGGAATCAAGCCCACACAGCGTTTCAAAACATCACCAACCCGTTTGCACATTTCGTGTGGAAAAAACTGGTGGATTCAAAAGGCCGCAGAAAATATATTCGTTCACGTTTTCGGAAAGTTTCCCTAAACCACACGACTAAAATTCAAAATACCTATCAATAAAAATTTATGGCAAGAAAAAACGAGAAAAAAGGGTTGAAGTTCGACCGTCTCTACACCCAGGAGAACAAGTCAGCGTTCGATTTATTTCAGTATGATTTACGCTCGAGCGTAATCCGTAATCCTAAAGGCGATGCAGTCTTTGAAATGCACAATGTAGAAGTTCCTAAAGGATGGAGTCAGGTAGCTACTGATATTCTTGCACAAAAATATTTCCGCAAAGCGGGAGTGCCGCAACCCGATGGTTCGTTGGGTGGTGAACAGTCAGCAAAGCAAGTAGTTCATCGCTTAGCCGATTGCTGGAAAAGCTGGGGCGAGCGCTATGGTTATTTCGCTTCTGCAAAAGACGCTACTATATTCTATGACGAGTTAGTGTATTCGTTGCTTGATCAAATGGCGGCTCCGAATTCTCCGCAATGGTTCAACACCGGTCTGTATACTGCTTACGGTATTACCGGAAAACCGCAAGGTCATTACTTTGTGAATCCTGACACCGGAGTTTTAGAAAAATCTACTTCAGCTTACGAACGCCCTCAACCACACGCTTGCTTTATATTAAGTGTAGATGATGATTTGGTAAACAGCGGAGGTATCATGGATTTGTGGACTCGCGAAGCGCGTATCTTTAAATATGGTTCAGGCGTTGGAACCAACTTCTCAAATATACGTGGAGAAGGCGAAAAACTTTCTGGCGGAGGAACTTCTTCCGGCTTAATGAGTTTTTTAAAGATTGGTGATGCTGCTGCCGGTGCTATCAAATCCGGTGGAACTACAAGACGTGCCGCTAAAATGGTTTGTCTTGATTTAGATCATCCAGAAATTGTTGACTTCATTGACTGGAAAAGCAAAGAAGAAGATAAAGTAGCGGCCTTGATTGCTGCCGGTTACGACTCTCATTATGAAGGCGAAGCATACAAAACAGTTGCCGGACAGAATTCTAACAACTCAGTTCGTATTCCGAATTCTTTCTTCCATACTTTAGAGAAAGGCGAAAACTGGAACCTGCTTGGTCGTAGCAATGGCAAGGTAATGAAGTCAATCCCTTCCAACGAATTGTGGGATAAAATCGCAATGGCCGCATGGCGTTGTGCCGACCCGGGTGTTCAATATGACACTACTATTAATGAGTGGCATACTTGCCCTGAGGACGGACCAATCCGCGCATCTAACCCATGCAGCGAGTATATGTTCTTAGATAACACCGCTTGCAACCTGGCTTCGTTCAACCTGCGCAAATTCTTCAACGATAAAACGCTTGAATTTAACGTGACTGGTTTCGAACACATGAGCCGTGTTTGGACAACTGTTCTTGAAATTTCCGTTTTGATGGCGCAGTTCCCTTCAAAAGAAGTGGCGCAGTTGTCTTATGAATTCCGGACACTTGGTCTTGGTTTCGCTAATCTTGGTTCAGTATTAATGGTAAGCGGCATTCCTTACGATAGCGACAAAGCACGGGCAATCGGAGGTGCAATCACCGCTATCATGACCGGTATTGCTTACAAAACTTCTGCAGAAATGGCGGCTACGCTTGGCGCTTTCCCTGCTTATGAAAGAAACAAAAAGCACATGCTGAAGGTAATGCGCAACCATCGTTTGGCTGCTTACAATGCCGATGCTTCTGCTTATGAAAATATCGAAATCAAACCGCAAGGCATCGATCCTAAATTCTGCCCTGATTATTTATTGAAAGCAGCGACTACCGCATGGGATGATGCTTTACAATTGGGAGAAAAGTTCGGATACCGCAATGCACAGTCAACCGTAATTGCTCCAACCGGAACAATCGGTTTGTTGATGGATTGCGACACCACAGGCGTTGAACCTGATTTCGCCTTGGTAAAATTCAAGAAATTATCTGGTGGAGGTTATTTCAAAATTGTAAATGAGTGTGTACCTGCAGCTTTGGAAAACTTAGGTTACTCAGCTTCTGAAATTGATGCCATTGTTAAGTATGCCAAAGGAAACGGAACCTTGGTTGGTTGTCCTCATATCAATGCCGATTCGCTTCGCGTAAAAGGATTTAACGCTTCCGATATTCAGAAGATAGAAGGAGGACTGGTTGCCGCATTCGACATCACTTTTGCATTCAACGTTTGGAGTTTGGGCGAAGAAACTTTGCAGCGTCTTGGTTTCACCGCGCAACAATACAACGGAACTAACTTCAATTTACTTCGTGAATTAGGTTACAGCAAAGAGCAGATTGAAGCAGCTAACGAATTTGTTTGCGGAACTATGACTGTTGAAGGTGCGCCTTTATTAAAGGATGAACATCTTCCGATTTTCGATTGCGCTAACAAATGCGGAACCAAAGGTCAGCGTTTCATTCACGCTCATGGCCACATCCGTATGATGGGTGCTGTTCAACCGTTCATCAGTGGTGCTATTTCTAAAACAATTAACCTTCCTAACGAAGCTACCGTAGAAGACATTCAAAACTGCTACGAACTTTCATGGAAACTTGGTTTGAAAGCAAACGCGCTTTACCGCGATGGTTGCAAACTTTCTCAACCGCTTTCAAACAAGAAGGACGAAGAGAAAGAAGAAAAGAAAGAAACAACTACACAAGCTGTTGCAGCCGCACCGGCACCACAAGAGTTCAGCAAACTGACTCCTGAGCAGGTTCTCGAAGCAGCACGTGTGTTGATGCAGGAATCTACCGACACTAATTTCATGCGCGAACTTTCCCGCATCGTGGAGCGCAAAAAATTGCCACACAAGAGAAGAGGCTTCACGCAAAAAGCAAAGATTGGTGGACAAACAGTTTTCGTTCGCACAGGCGAATATGATGACCAAACCTTAGGTGAAATCTTTATTGATATGCACAAAGAAGGAGCATCGTTCCGCTCGCTGATGAACTGCTTCGCCATTTCTGTTTCTATCGGTTTGCAATACGGTGTGCCGCTCGAAGAATTCGTAAACAAATTCACCTTCACCCGTTTCGAACCAAGCGGAATGGTGGACCATCCGAATATCAAAAATGCAAGCTCAATTGTAGATTACATCTTCCGTCTTTTGGCTTTGGAATATTTGGGAAGAACCGATTTAGTGCACGTAACGCCTAGCGAATTAGCTTTGCGCGAACGCAACACAGCCGATTTAACTTCGGATATTTCTGACGAGCCAATCAAAACGGTTACACCGCCAAGCACTCATCCCGAAATGAAGGAAACGCCTAAGCCGGCAAAGAAAGAAGTAACTGAAATGAGAGTAGAGAAGAAACTCACGCTGGCTTCGAACTCTATGGATGCCTTCAATAAAATAGCCAGCGAAATGATGGGCGATGCACCACCATGCAGTGTGTGTGGAAACATCACCCTTCGCAGTGGTACTTGCTACAAATGTTTAAACTGCGGAAACAGCATGGGCTGCTCGTAGTCAAATCAAAATATGCAGGAGCTGCCCAATGGTAGCTTCCTGCTACTAATAAAAGCCTCGCAATTTTGCGGGGCTTTTTTGACCAATTATTTAATAACTAAAAAACAAAAGGAGAAAAAACAAAAAAGAATGGTGATTGAAATTGTATTAGTAGGATTACTTGTTTACGAAGTATCACTAGCTCATGAATTAATGATGAGTATAGTAAGAATGGGAAAGACATATGATGATGTAAAAATTTTGTGGGGATTCATTGAACTACATAAAAGCAAAGAAAAAGGGAAGTAGTGTTGGCTGGTGGGAAGAGAATGAAAAGTAGATGGAATTATTTTATTAATTAAAGGTAACGTAAGAAGTAGATATAGAAAAGCCTCGCAATTTTGTGGGGCTTTTTTATTTTTTAGAAGACTAAATCCAATCCACTAATTCAATATTCACTTAACCCGCTCCACCACCCAACCGGTGGCGTCCAGTTTCGTTTTCCAGATAAATTTGTAGGACGGATGGCCTTTCATTATTCGCGCAATCATCTCTCCCGGACCTTTGCGGGCTTTCACATCCTTTCTTTCCAGCAAAATTAATTCACCGGCTTTCATTTGCATCAGCGCTACCCTCACAGGGCTGCTTCTGCCTGTCTTCAAAGACATTTCATCGGCTTCTTCTCTGGTTATTTTTTTCATGTTTATATGGTTTTTTAGATGATTTACAGTCTTTTAATGCTCCATCGCCTTTCCGATGGGGCCGTACGCCAATCTTTTTATCGTTGTCGCTGAAGTACGAATGTAAAAGAAAAGCGACAATTCTCAAAGTATCTGTGTACGCTGGTGCTAATAAAGCGACAACTCTTATCTAATCCGCGTACGCAGGTCAAACTAAAGCGACAATTCTTATCTAATCTGAATACGCATGGAATCATAAAGCAACAATTCTCATCTATGAAGCGACAATTCTCATCTAACTAGCGACAATTCTCACCAATAGTCCGAAGCAGCTTTTTATGCTACAAAAGCAGTTTTAAGGGAAGAAATTAGAATGTAGGTAGCCTAAATGCCCCGTAAAGGAGGCGTGGGCAAGGTGCACTCGAAAGGAATTGCGTCCTTTTACGAGGCTATATTTCGAGTGGAATTTAGAAAAAAAAAGAAAAGGACTACCCATTCTTATTCGCTAACTGACCGCAAGCAGCATCAATATCCTTCCCGCGGCTCCTGCGAATGGCCACATTCACATCCTTGCTGCGTAAATGTTCTACAAACGCATCGCGGTTCTCGCGCTTTGCTTTCCGCAAATCAACACCCGTCACGTTGTTGAACTCAATCAAATTTACAAAAGAAGGAACCTGGTCGGTGAGATAATAAAGGCGGTCGGCATCTTCAATCGAGTCATTGAACTTGTCGAACAAAATGTATTCGAAGGTGATTTTGTTTCCTGTTTTTTCGTAAAAATAATTCAACGCCTCCATCACCTCCTCAATCGGATTAGACTGGTTAATATCCATAATTTTATTCCGCTTCTCATTCGTGGTAGCATGCAGCGAAAGCGCCAGATTAAACTTCATTCCCTCATCCGCCATCCGCTTTATACCCCTCACCACACCCGAAGTAGAAACCGTAATCCGCTTCTGCGCCATATTCAAGCCATCAGGCGAAGTAATGTAGCGAATGCTCTGCATCACGTTATCATAATTCAACAACGGCTCACCCATACCCATGTAAACAATATTCGTAAGCCCCTTTCCACTATGCTCCATCGAATGTTTATTGAGCAAAACCACCTGGTCATAAATTTCACCGGCCTCCAAATTTCGCTCGCGCTTCAAAAAACCCGTAGCACAAAAACTGCACGAAAGCGTGCAACCAACTTGCGAAGAAACACAAGCCGTATTTCGTTCATCATCAGGAATCATTACACCTTCCACCAGTCGGTCATCATGCAATTTCATTCCCAACTTCACCGTTCCATCCATACTCTTCTGAACAATATTCTCAGAAACAGAATAAAAAGAAAACTGCTCTGCCAACTTGGCGCGCATGTCCTTCGAAAGATTCGTCATCTCCTCAAATGTTCTTGCTGATCTCTTCCACAGCCACTCATGCACCTGCTTGGCCCTAAACTTCGGCTCACCCATCTTTTCAAACTCACCAATCAACTCTTCCGAAGAAAATTTCCGTATATCGTTTTTCAAATTCATTGGCGCAAAAGTAATATTCCATGCAGGAGGCAGCTAAAAACAAAAAGGGCCTGAGATAATCTCAGACCCTTTTTGTATAACAACACTAAACAATTTTAGTGAGGTGCGTTTTGCGTTGGAGTTACAGCAGGTGTAGTTCCCGGTGCTGGAGTTTGTCCGGCAGTAGGGTCATTCACTGTTCCTGTAATCTTCAAAGTTTCGTTAGGATTCTTTGCGTTTGAAGTAACGGTTACTGTTTTTGTAAACGGACCTACACGATTAATGTCATAATGAACAGAGATGCTTCCGCTTTTGCCAGGAAGAATCGGCTCTGTAGGACAAGTAGGAACCGTGCATCCACAACTTCCACGACAGCTCGAAATAATCAACGGAGACTTTCCTGTATTCGTGAACTTGAATTCACGTTTAGAATTGCCTTCATCTGCTTTGGTCACTGTACCATAATCAATTGTGGTGTTTTCCCACTTAAAATCTGGAGCGTTAGGATCCGGTGCTGCGGCCGGTGTTGTTGCTTGCGCTGGCACTGGTGTAGGTGTTGCTTCTTTTTTTTCTTGAGCAACAGCCAACATCGTTGTAGCTGCAAAACAGAACATCAGAAATGATTTTTTCATTGTTGTTGTTTTTAATTGTTTAAAAATCGTTGTCGTTTGTTACATAACAAATGTAATGCCTTTTGTCATTCAAGCAATACATACAGGGGGGGGGTTTAACTTTTTTTAGTTCTTTAATTTTTCTTACACCAAGTTTATTCAAGGCTATTTAATCGAGCACATTTTAGATGAAGAGGCCAAACGACAGACTTAGTTTCTATCGAATTCCATAAGCGATTTAACTGAGGAAGAAGTATCTCTATCGGGTCAGCGGAATGTTTTGCTATAAAGTTATTGTAAGCACTCCAACTCCTTATATAATTCAACCATTGTTCGCGGTTCCAATTCATCCGACAAAAAAAATCAGGTGTTTGAATTGCCTCAAAAGGAAACGGCAGGGTTTCATATTTATTCCGCACATACCACCGCCCATCAGGCCAGTACTCGTATAGATAGTCGTACATAAACCATTCCATCAACCTATCTATCTCTTCCGAAATCTTTGCTTCAGAATATGTCCAAATGGCAAGAACCCCATTTCGCTTTGAAACCCTTTCGGCTTCTTTGTAAAACAAATCAGTATTAAACCAGTGAGCCGCGGTCGCAACAGTTATCAAGTCAACAGAATTATTTTCAAGTCCGCTTTCTTCCGCTGTTCCGATTCTATATTCAATATTTTCTTTGGCTATCGCGTTTTGAATTTGTTGCTCGCTTCCATCGGTTGCAATTATTTTTTTAAAACGTTGTGCCAAAGAAATGGCTGCCTGACCATTTCCGGTGGCACAATCCCAACAAAGTTCGTTCGATGGAGAAATTTTGGAAAGATAGGAGAACAAATCCTCCGGATAAGTTGGACGAGCCTTTAAATAAATGGCCGACTGGCGCGAGAAATGGTCTTGGAATTCCATGATTATATATAGTCGAAGTGATGAACTGATAGACGAATAAAAGCAACAATGCGCTATTTAGCGTCAAAAATTTACCGATTCAATCATAATCTACGACACTTCGGAAACTTCCAGCAAATTTTTTGTTTCCATTCAATTGTTCGAATATATTTGCGCCCGCTTGAAAAACAAAAAACTTCAACTCTTGTTAGAAAAGTCGGGAGAGCTCTTCAAAAAGCACGGCATCAAAAATCTTACGATGGATGATGTGGCGAAGGAGTTGGGCATGAGCAAGAAGACTATTTACACGTTTGTTGAGAATAAGGCCGAGTTAGTAAAACTGACGATGCAGAATTATTTGAATGAAGAACGCACCCAATTAGAAGCGATTCTAAAGCCATCAAAAAATTCGGTGGATGAAATGATTCAGATGATTTCGTACTTCTTTAACCAAGTGCGCGAGTTTAATCCATCGGCTTTAAACGACTTGCAGAAATATTATCCCGAAACATGGGAAATCTATAATGAGTATAGGTTCCATTTTATGCTGAACCGAATTGTAGAGAATTTAGAGAATGGAGTAAAACAAGGTGTTTACCGCAATGGGCTGAATGCTGACATTATTTCGAAAATTTATATTGCAGGCGTGGATATCCTGATTAACCAGTTTTTATTTCCAAGTAATGAGTATGTTTTCATCGATACGTACAAAGAGTATTTGAACTATCATTTACGCGGAATAGTTTCTCCTAAAGGATTAAAGTTTTTGGAGCAGCACAATTTATTTAAGAGTTGAACGACCTAACTATCATCTGATGAAAAATATTTTTGCCTTACTTATAGTTTGCTCTCTTGTTGTCAACGTATTTGGGCAAGAGAAGACAATAAAAACGTTTACAGTAAAAGAAGCTGTGGAATATGCCCTTCAAAACAACACCGCAGTTAAAAACGGCAAACTCGGGGTAGACGAAGCTAAATGGCGTAACCTTGAAATCATTACAACAGGGCTGCCAAAAGTTGCTGCAAACTTCGATTATAACTATTATTTTAAACAACCAATATCCCCGGCATTAGGAAAAGCCTTTAGCGGAGGTGTTTTGGGAAATGTGTTTACAGAGCTTGCTCAAACCAATCCGAGGATTGCACAGATATTGAGTGCTCCTAGTGAACCTGTCTCATTTGTGTTGCCACACAACATAAGCACCGGTTTACAGGTAACTCAATTGTTATTTGATGGCCGTTATGTATTTGGTGTTAAAGCAGCAAAAGATTTAATGAAAACTGCGCGCCTGAGTTCAAAAATGAGCGATAATGACGTGAAATATTCAGTCATGAAAGCCTACTATCAGGCAGAGGCAGCTATAGAGGCAAAAAGTTTATTACAAGAAAACCTAAAAGTAATTGAGAAATTATTGTCCGATACCCGGGCAACATACAAGGAGGGTTTGATTGAAGAAACAGATGTAAACCGCCTTGAACTTGCGCAAGCAACACTTGAGAGTCAAATAACGCTACAAAACCAAATGGGTGAAGTGGCATTGACAAATTTGAAATTTCAAATTGGTTTGCCTCTGAATGATGAAATTATATTGAAGGATAACTTGACAGAATTAAAGGCGGAAATTCAAACAAATATTGCCGAGCAATTCGATGCAAAAAACCGGATAGAATATCAAATGTTAGAAACAGGGATAAAGCTAAAGGATTACGATATGCGCCAGAGACGAGTGCAGTATTTTCCTTCGCTGTATGGGTTTTTAAATTATGGATGGAGTTCTCAATCGCAGTCGGGTAGTGAACTGTTTAAAAAGAATAGTTGGTTTGACCAAGGCTTAGTGGGCATTACTTTAAAAGTGCCGATTTTTGATTCGGGTGAGAAGTTAGCTTCAGTTAAACAAGCCCAAATTGAAGGACTTAAATTGAAAAACGATTTCGAGAACTTTAAAAATGCATCAGACCTGCAGTTTAGAGCAGCACAAAGCGGATTTAACTCAGCATTGATAGATGAAGCAAACATGAAACGCGCGCAGGAATTAAGCAAGCGTATTTTTGACCGCAGTACGATAAAATATAAAGAGGGAGTTGGTAATAGTTTTGAACTTCAACAAAGCGAACAGGATTTAGCAACAAACAACTTAAAGTTTATTCAAAGTTCTCTAAACGTACTAAATACCAAAGCTGATTTAGATAAAGCTTTAGGCAAATAGAAAGCTCCCTTGATTAGTTATTAGATAAGTAAATACAAAACATAAGATATGAAGTTTCAAAGATTAGCAGTGATTGTAGTTGTAGCAAGTGTCCTAGCTTCTTGCGGTGCGGCAGAAAAGAGGAATAGTGCAGAAGACAAGAAAAAACAACTTGCCGATTACAAAATT
>CANJVG010000119.1 GCA_947478005.1 Bacteroidota bacterium | reverse complement strand
TAGTAAAACATGATTGCTCATAAACATCAACCTATCGGTGTTTTTGACTCTGGCATTGGCGGCTTAACGGTCGCCAATGCTGTTTCTAAGCTGTTGCCCAACGAACAGATTGTGTATTTTGGTGACACCGCTCACCTGCCTTATGGCGACAAATCGAAGGAACTGATTCGCTCTTACGCTACTACTATCACTGACTTTTTATTACATGAAAAGAAATGCAAGGCTATAGTTATTGCCTGCAACACAGCATCAGCTGCGGCTTACGAGGTGTTGCGCGATACCTACAAAGGATTGGTTCCGGTTATCAATGTAATTGACCCGATGATAGAAGCGGTGATTGCTGATGAAACGATAAAGAAGGTCGGAGTAATTGCTACTAAGACGACTATCGCTTCGGGTGTTTATCCCGAAAAGTTTTCGCGGAGGAAGCCGGAGCTGAATTATACCGAACTGGCCACTCCATTGCTGGCGAGTATGATTGAGGAAGGGTATTACAACAACAACATCAGCCACGCGGTGCTTGAAAGTTATTTGCTGAATGAAGCATTGCAGGGAATAGATGCACTTGTTTTAGCCTGCACCCATTATCCTTTGATTAAAAATGAAATTTCTTCTTTCTACAAAAACAACGTGAAGGTGTTTGACTCTGCCGAAGTAGTGGCCAGGAAATTGAAATGGATTTTGGAGAAAGAGAATCTGGCCAGCGATGCAAAATCTGCCGAAGACATTTTTTATGTTTCTGATTTCACCGAATCGTTTGCGCACACCACGCGCATTTTCTGGGGAAAGGAGATTAGATTGGAGTTGAATAATATCTGGAAGAAGGATTAAAACTTTTGGCCTGACTTTGTTGTCTTTACTTTGAAATATATTCGCACTATGAAAAAAATAATCGGAACGTTCGTTTGCTTAAGCATCTTCTTTAACCTTTCGTCTTTTGCCGATGGGATAGAGTTCATTCATGATAAACCATTCAAGGATATTCTGGCGATGGCTAAGGCGCAGAACAAATTGGTGTTTATGGATTGTTACACCAGTTGGTGTGGGCCTTGCAAGCGTTTGTCTTCGCAGGTTTTTCCTGATTCATCGGTTGGAGAGTATTTCAACTCGATGTTTGTGAACACGAAGTTTGATATGGAGAAAGGCGAAGGCGTGGACCTGGCCGGCAAGTACAGCATTCGCGCTTATCCTACTTTGCTTTGGATCGATGGTGATGGTGAAGTGAAACACAAAATAGTGGGTGGACTGGATGTGGCAGGATTGATTCAAAACGGTAAGAAGGCTGTTGATCCAACACCCGGAATTTTAACCGGTATGCGTAAGAGATATGCCGATGGCGACCGCGATGTAAATTTCCTCAGCGATTATCTGAACACGCTTAATTCTGCTCAGGAAAAATATGACGATGTGTTTCAGGAATACTTAAGCAAATTGGCACCTACTGATTTCACCGATAAAAAACATGCACAAACTATTTTCAACCTGACTAAAGATTTAAAATCGGTGGGCTTGAGTTATGTAATGAAGCACAGAGATTATGATATGAACTTAGTAGGTGCCGATGCTTTCAACCAAAAAATAAATCAGATAGCTACTAAGGCAGTGAGCGAAGCGCCTCACGCAAACGATAAGGCTTTGTTTGAGGGTGCGATAGATTTAGTGCAGGCCAACAAAGCGCCCGACCATGCCGAAAAGATTTTGAAACTCTCGATGGATTATTATTCGGGCATGAATGACTGGGTGAATTATGACAAGAATGCTTCGCAGTATGTAAAGAAGTATGCTTCGAAAAACGCGGCACTATTGAATGATGTGGCCTGGACTTATTTTTTGAACGTGAACGATGAGGCGCAATTGCAGAAGGCAACGAAGTGGTCCTTTACTTCTATCAACACCGACAACAAATACACCTACAACCTCACTTACGCTTACTTGCTTTACAAGCAGAATAATTACAAGGAAGCAGAACGCGCCTGCGACTATGCTATCATTCGCGCCAAGGAAGAAAACGTAGTTCCTTCTTCGGCCAATGCTTTGAAAGATGCGATTAAGAAATCAGTGTCGAAATAGGTTTCTGTCAAGCCATCTTTTCTCTTCTTTTAAAATTTAAATCGTCTTATTATTTTTGAAATAAAGTTGCCTAAGCGCAGCTTTATTCAAAACATATAATTCGACTTTATGGTTACTCATCTTACCTATTATATCTCGGTGAAAGAAATGGCTAAGCGCAAAGGCATGAAGACCACCACTATTAATGACCATATCAAAAAGGGCAAATTGTCGTATGTAAAAATGGCGCTCGTCAAATTTGTTTATGATGCCGAAGCAGCCGCTGCTTATCATGCCCAACATCCCGAACACATAAATGTAAACGCCAAAACGCTGGTGTGGCTTCCTGATTTTGCCATTTCTATGGGTATTGCTCCACGCACACTTTATGAGGAAATAATTTTTGAAAGAATAAATGCATTTACGGCTGGCGATAAAATTTTTCTGCTGCCCGATGACCCAACGGTGCTTAATTACCTCGCCCTTCGGGCAAAAGAGAAAGCAGAGCGAAATTACCGAAACCGAAACCGTAGAAAACGCTGGTAAGCTCTAATTTCTTCGTCCAACAGACTCATAGCTTCGCAAAAACACGTGCATCGGAGCATATCATAACTCATGATGTTGTACAACTCCACCTGTTTTATCATGTTCGAACCGATGATGTTGTACGGATTCATGCTTCGGAACATGTGCTTAATGATGATGTTATACAACTTCATGATTACAAATATGTTTAGACCGCTGGAGTTGTACAACATCATCATTATTTTCATCACGAAACTGATGGAGTTGTACAACATGATAGGTCGGAACATGTGCCGATAGATGAGTTAATCTAGCGAATCTGCTATTTTGGTAAGAAAACAGAGCATTTCTGGTAAAACAATAGAATCGAAGCTATTCCAATAGAGCTTGGCGCTCGCTTAATTCATTCCTCCGGCTTGGAGAAAAGGATTGTTCCTGCGTTCCACGCCAATAAAGGTCTCGGGGCCATGGCCGCTGAAAACTTTTACATCATCGGGCAGGGTCATCAGCTTCTGCATAATCGAATTGAGCAGCACTTCACCGCTTGCTCCCGGCAAATCGTAGCGACCCACGCTGCCCTGAAACAACACATCTCCGCTAATCACCACTTTTTCGGCTTCGCAATAAAACGACAGGCTGCCGGGCGAGTGACCGGGAGTGAAAAGAGCCGCGAGGACCGTAGTGCCGAATTTAATTTCATCGCCTTCCTTCAAATAATGTTCGGGCATGGGCGATGGCTCCACTTCCAAATTGAAAAAGCTTTGAAAGTCGAGCGCCTGATTCATCACCTTCCACTCCAATTCATGAAACTCGGGCAGCAGCTTATATTTTTCGCACAAGAACTTATTGCCTCCAAAATGATCGATATGACAATGTGTGTTCAGCAGCTTCACCGGCTTCAAACCATGCGCTTCAATCGTTTGCACCAAGGCATTGCGCTCCATTTCATTCGAACATCCCGGGTCAATGATTACACACTCTTTCGTATCGTCCGTCAGCACATAAGTATTTTCCTGAAACACATTAAAAGTGTGTTTGTATATCCTCAGCATGATTTATTTTTTAAGTTTGAAAGCGCGAATATAAACGAGACATGAGATGTTGGCGGCAGATATTGGAATACCGCAAAAACAAACATCTTCGCTGCGCGTTTTAGAATACGAATGAATTATTTCCATAGCAACATATTTTTCACCAACCGACCAGGCAATTATCGCTGGCTGTTAGCTGTGGTTTGTGGTCTGTGCTCTATAGTCTCTTCAGCACAAAATGCCGAAGAACGCTTTGGGCAAAACAGAGTGCAATACAAGGACTTCACCTTTTCCTATTACGAGAGCGATAACTTCATTACCCATTTTTATATGGGCGGGCAGGACATTGCCAAATACGTGATTAAGGCAGCAGAAGATAATGCTGATGAAATTTCGAAGACCCTCGATTTTCATTACAAAAGGAAGATTGACATCATCGTTTACAACAACATCAATGAGCTCAATCAAACCAACATAGGCATCTACGAGCAGGGGCAAAACCCCGGTGGCACCATCAACCTGCCCGACAATAAATTGTTTGTGTATTTCAATGGCGACCATCGCCATCTCGATAAACAAATACGCGAAGGCATTGCCAAGATTTACATGGACAAAATGATACTTGGAACCGCGGCTGGTGAAATTATTTCAAATGCGGTATTGCTCAACCTGCCCGACTGGTATAGAAAAGGCATGGTGCAATACATGGGCGAAAACTGGAGCAGCGATATGGAAGACCGCCTTCGCGATGGCATCATGAGCGGGCGCTATCAGAAGCTGAGTAAGCTGCAACCGGAGGAAGCTGTTTTTGTGGGGCATTCGATATGGCATTACATAGAAGAAACACACGGCAAAAGCACGGTGAATAATATTCTTTATCTCACGCGCATCAATCGCAGCGTGGACAATGGATTTATGTTTGTGCTCGGCACCAACCTCAGCGAAACATTGCAGGCCTGGTATGAATATTATGTCAATCGTTTCACAGCCGAAAGCAAGTTAGCCGCTATGCCCGCCCCAAACACGGTGGTGAAAGCAAAAATTAAAAAGACCATTGACTATTATCAATCGCGCCTGAGTGCCGATGGCAAACTGGTGGCTTATGCCAGCAATGATATGGGACGCTACAAAGTTCATTTGCTGAATACCGAAACAGGTAAAACAAAAGTTATTTTCAGAGGAGGATGGAGGACAAATACCATCTTCACCGACCAATCTATTCCCTTGCTGGCATGGGATCCTTCGGGTAAAAAACTCGCTATCATCAGCGATAAACGCTCCGATATATTTATCCGGTTTTATGATGTAGAAAAGAAGAAGATGGAGAAGAACCCCATCCGCAAATTTCAAAAGGTCATCAGCTTCTCCTACGTAGATTCGAAACAGATAGTGATGAGCGCGGTGCAAAACGGGCAAACCGATATCTATCTTTATAACCTCGCCTCTACCACTGCGCGGAAACTAACCGATGATTATTTTGATGATTTGTATCCTGCCTATATCGAAACCGAAGGTATACGTGGGATTATGTTTGCCAGCAACCGCGAAGATGATACGCTCCGTCCACTTCGCTATGAGTCGCAAAACATTAATAACCGTCAACTCGATTTATTCTACTACGATTTAAACGCGAACCAGAATGTTCTGTATCGCGTTACCAATACGCCTTTCTCCAACGAATCATATCCGCAAAACTTCACAGCCAACAGTTTTTGTTTTCTGAGTGAGGAGAATGGAGTTCGCAACCGCCACATCGGTCACTTCGAAAATGTATTTGACCATAATGAAAAGAACATTCGTTTCGTGGTGAAAGAAACGGGTGAGTTAGATTCCATTCAGGTGCGCGAGAATGTTTCTGCCGAAAGTATGTTGGATAAAAGTGTAGAGCAGTTGAAAGATACTTCGCTCGCAAAGGTGTATAAAACAGGCGGAGCCACTGCCCCTTTGACGAACTACAACTATAACATCCGCGAACAAAGTGTGGTGCCCCAAAAGAATCTTTCGCTTGATGTTTTTAAGCTCAAGAACAAGATTCAGTTCCGCAAATATAATATGGACAGCACCGCAGCAGGCAGCGAACCGGTGATGGATTATATGATGCAGTTGCAGAAAAAGGAAATGGAAGCCACCGCAGCGCAAAAACAGGAAGAGGAGCAGGTAAAACCATTTGTAGAGAAGTATGATGCTAAAGCAAATCGCGGCAATCGCCCTTACGACTTTCAAAGTGAATTTGATTACGGCATTAAACTATTCGACTGGGATTCAGCATCTGCTTCCAAATTAAATACGACACAAAGCGGTTATGTTTTTCGCTTTTCGCGTGTGCGCCCTTACTTCGTTCGGTTTATGGTGGACAAGGTTATTACTCAAATTGATAACAGCCCTATCATTAATCGTTATCAGCCTTTTACAGGTTTCTATTCTACATCTCCACTACCCATACTTGCCTTAAAATTAGGCATCACCGATTTGCTCGAAGACCATAAAATTTATGGAGGGATTCGCTTACCGTTTTATCAAGGCTTTAAGAACTTAGAATGGTTTCTCGTTTATGAGAATTTGAAAAAGAGATTGGATAAGAAGTTTACCTTCTTCCACGGCTCGAACTCCAACACAGCCGGTTTGGCATCTACCCCAAGATTTCAAAAACTTTTATCGGTTACGGATTTGAGTATAAAAACAACTTACCTTGAGTTGGAATTGAAATATGCTTTTGATGTTTTGAACGGGGTTAAATTCAACTTCGGTTTCCGGCACGATAAATATGTTGCGAAGGTGGTAGACACACTTAGCTTAAATTTCCCACCCACAAGTGATAGCTGGCTTTCTTTCCGCACTGAATATGTTTTTGATAATTGTTTAGAGGTGGCCACTAACATTCGTTATGGCACCCGCTTCAAAGTTTTTGCAGAAGTGCAAAAGGAGTTTCCTACAAAAAATAAAAGTGTCTCCGAGCGGTTCGACTTCCCTATAGTTCAGTTCAACAACAAAGTGATGGCCGTATTTGGTTTTGATTTACGGCACTATCAAAAGGTTTATAAGCAAATTATCTGGGCGAGTCGTTTAGCGGCCGGTGCATCGTTCGGTACCTCGAAAATGATTTACTATCTCGGAGGATTAGACAATTGGATTACCGGTCCAAATTTTCAGAAGTTTGATCCTGTAACGCCTATCAACTACAACAACAATTATGCCTTTCAAACATTGGCAACTCCGGTTCGTGGCTTTAAACAAAACGCCCGCAATGGAGATAAGTTTGTGGTGCTGAACACCGAGTTGCGTGTACCAATCTTTGCAGCACTTATCAATTCGCCTATTCGTTCTGAAATCATCCGCAACTTTCAATTAGTTGCTTTCTTCGATGCGGGTGCTGCCTGGGAAGGTGCTTCTCCTTGGTCGGGAAGCAATCCGCTTTATAATGAATCTATTCCCAACACCACAGATAATCCTTCGGTGATTGTTCATGTGCAAAAATATAAGACACCAATTATTATGGGCTTTGGTCCGGGTATTCGCACTTCACTGTTAGGTTACTTCCTGCGCTTCGATACTGCTTGGGGTTACGACTCCGGTGAGGTGAGCAAGAAGCCGAAGTATTATTTTTCGTTTGGTTTAGACTTTTAATTATGTTGAAATTACGTTCAGAGAATTTAGTAAAGTCCTACAAAGGCAGAGCCGTTGTAAATCATGTTTCGGTAGAAGTGAATCAAGGCGAAATCGTTGGTTTGCTCGGCCCAAATGGTGCCGGCAAGACAACTTCCTTTTATCAAATCGTTGGATTGATTACACCAGATGAAGGAAAAATATTTTTGGGCGATCAAGAGATTACTGACCTGCCCATGTATAAACGCGCGCAACTTGGCGTAGGTTATTTACCCCAGGAGGCTTCTGTGTTTCGTAATCTTTCGGTAGAAGATAATATTGCCGGTGTGTTGGAGATGACCAAACTTTCAAAACGAGATCAGAAAGACAGATTGGAATTGTTGCTTAGTGAATTTGGTTTGAACCGGGTTCGTACAAGTATGGGTAATGTGTTGAGCGGTGGGGAAAGAAGAAGAACAGAAATTGCACGCACACTTGCCACCGACCCCAAATTTATTTTACTCGATGAGCCGTTCGCAGGTATCGACCCGATTGCCGTGGAGGATATTCAACGCATTGTAGAAGACCTGAAGAAGAGAAACATCGGAGTTCTTATCACTGACCACAATGTGCAGGAAACTCTTTCCATTACCGACCGCGCCTATCTTTTATTTGAAGGAAAGATTCTAAAAGCAGGAACGGCAGAAGAATTAGCCAACGATGAACAGGTGCGCAGAGTTTATTTGGGTCAGAACTTTGTATTGCGCAAGCGAATTGCAAGCTGAGTTTATCTTCGCTCAATGACCTTCGACTGGAAAAATTTCATTTTCCGCATTTACCTCAAACTTGCTTTCCCTCCTGACTTCACAGCTAAAAAATCTATTCACCATCAGCAAAAGATTTTAAAGAAGATTCTATCTCAACTTTCTTCAACTGAATTGGGACGGGACTTGAAATTTAATAAAGTAAAGTCTTACAAGGATTTTAGAATGAGTGTGCCTGTTACGCAATATGAATTTTACGAAACCTACATTGAGAAAATAAAATCGGGTCAACAGAAAGTAATGACGGATAAACGGGTGAAGTGGTTTGCAAAAACTGCAGGGACTACCAGCGGCAAAAGCAAATTAGTTCCTATCACCAAAC
The DNA here is from genome assembly GCA_947478005.1 of Bacteroidota bacterium. Classification (GTDB taxonomy): domain Bacteria; phylum Bacteroidota; class Bacteroidia; order Chitinophagales; family LD1; genus Bog-950. The sequence goes on along the minus strand of CANJVG010000119.1, from coordinate 3,642 downwards.
AAATAATGCAGCAATGCCATGTGCGGGGAACGTTTTTTGCGCTCTCTAAAACCCACCAGAAGGATAAAAGCATGCGGCTGCTGAGTCACAAAAATCTTTTGATACCCGGAGGGATTTATGATACACTGGATTCGGGAGTTACTGTGGCTGATGTTTCAGCCATTATCTCCCTCAACATTCCTTACATCTATCGTGGCTATTATACGCCCGATATTCATGTACAGACTTTTTCTAAGTGGGAAGAGAAAATTGCCAACGCAGTAAAACAGATTTCAAAGAAAGATGTCGGCACCATGAGTGGAGTGCCCACCTGGATTTTATCGGTGATGCAAAAAATGAAAGAGGAATATCCGTTTGAGAAACTAACGGATGTTTGGAAGAACCTGCAAGTGTATTACCACGGAGGTGTAAGCTTCGAGCCTTACAGGAAACAGTTTGAGGAATTAGTCGGCAAGGATGGTTTCAATTTCTTCGAAGTCTATAATGCCACCGAAGGTTTCTTTGCGATTCAGGAAAATCTCAAGAGCAGCAACCTCTTGTTGCTTACTGACAATTATATTTTCTACGAATTCATTCCGCTGGAGAAATATTCTACGGGAGACAGAAATGCCCTAGAATTAAGCGAAGTTAAAATGGATGTGCCGTATGTGATACTTATAACTGCGCCCAACGGATTGATACGTTACGTCATTGGCGATGTAGTTACTTTTCAATCACTCGACCCTTTCACCTTCAAAATAACAGGACGCACACAGGAATACATCAATGCGTTTGGTGAAGACTTGCTGTTGAGCAATGTGCAGAACGCGCTGATGAAGACAAATCAAACATTGGATTGTACGGTGAGCGATTATACAGTAGCGCCTCTTTACATCAGTATCGAAGAAAAAGGCAGAATGCAATTTGCTATTGAGTTTGCGAAACGGCCATCCAATATTTCTGAGTATGAAAAACTCCTGGATGAAAATCTTCAGCAGGAAAACTCCAACTACAAACAAAAACGCACGAACAACCTCGCGCTTACATCGTTGGAAGTAATTGTATTACCCAAAGGCACTTTCTATAAATGGCTTTCTTCAAAAAATAAACTGGGGGGGCAAAACAAAGTACCGCGTTTGGTGAACGGGAGAAATATGATAGAAGAAATCCTGACAATTAAATCTTCCGCTCAATTGTAAACTCAATCAGTTGCTCTACTGATTTGCGCGATTCGCTTTCCGGAAACTCATACAGCAGTTTCAAGGCTTCATCGCGATACTCCATCATCTTCTTAGCGGCATAATCCATTCCGCCATTCGAGCGAACGGTATCAATCACCCAGCGCACTTTTTCTGCGTTCTGGTTTTCGTTCTTAATGATGTTGATGATTTTCTTTTTATCGCTGCTTGAAACTTTACTGAGTGCATAGATAAGCGGCAACGTCATCTTGCGTTCTTTTATATCTATACCGCGAGGTTTGCCTATCTCTGCTTCTTCGTAATCGAACAAATCATCCTTTATCTGAAAGGCGATTCCGATTTTTTCTCCCATCAGTTTCACCCGGGCAATCTGCGCTTCGTCTTTAGTGGTAGTGGAGGCACCGCAGGCGCAGGCCGAAGCAATCAGCGAAGCCGTTTTGCCGGTGATTATTTCAAAATAGATATCCTCCTGAATGTCGAGGCGTCTTGCTTTTTCTAATTGCAACAATTCACCTTCGCTCATGGCGCGGATGGTATCTGAAAGAATATGCAACAACTGAAACTGGTTGTTCTCTATCGAAACCAGCAAACCTTTCGACAACAGGTAATCGCCCACCAGCACCGCAATTTTATTTTTCCAAAGTGCATTGATGGAGAAAAATCCTCTGCGCTGATAACTGTCATCCACTACATCATCATGCACCAAAGTAGCGGTGTGTAGAATTTCTACGAGCGATGCTGCCACGTAAGTCGCTTCGTTCAGTTCGCCACAAAGGCGGGCCGAAAGGAAAACAAACATCGGACGCATCTGCTTGCCCTTGCGCGTAACTATATAATGCGTTATACGGTCGAGCAAAGGAGCTTTGCTCTTCATACTCTCACGAAAGCGAATCTCAAACTCATCGAGTTCCTTCGCTATCGGTTTCTTTATGTCTTCCAGATTCAACGACATCTAAAGGCGAATGTAACCGTTCTGCTGAAGTAGAAAACTCTTTTATGTTCGCAGCCATGATTTTACGAGAGCGGAATCTTATTCTTCAAGGCAAACACGGCCGTCCGTTTTTGGTAGATGTTTTTTATAAAGAAGACGGACAGAAGAAACCGGTCATCCTTTTCAGTCATGGCTTTAAAGGTTTTAAAGATTGGGGTCCGTTTGATTTGGTGGCTGATAAATTTGCTGAAGCGGGTTTCGTGTATGTCAAGTTCAATTTCTCGCATAACGGCACTACTGTTGACCATCCCGTTGATTTTGCCGACCTCGAAGCTTTTGGCAACGATAATCTCTCTATTGAAATGGATGACCTGGGGGTGGTGATTAATTGGGTTTGCTCTGATTCATTTCCTGTTTCTTCGGCTGAAGTTGATACTCCTCAACTTTATTTGATGGGCCACAGTCGCGGTGGAGGCATTTCTATTTTGAAAGCAAAGGAAGATAAGCGTGTAAAGAAGATCTGCACCTGGGCGAGCGTAAACGAGTTCAGTAAATACTGGACAGAGGAAGAACTCGAAAAAATAAAACGGGATGGAGTAGTGTATGTAGGCAACGCTCGGACTAAACAAAGTATGCCTATTAAATGGCAGCTATACGAAGATTATTTCGCCAACCTCAGCCGTTTGTTTGTGCCCGATGCGGTAAAGCAAATGCAGATTCCTTTTCTGATTATTCACGGCACAAAGGATGAAACTATACCGGTGGAAGCAGCTATTGAAATGAAGGGGTGGAACAATCAATCGCAATTGTTGTTGATAGAAAACAGTAATCATAATTTTGGCGGCAAACATCCTTATAACGAAACCAGTTTGACCACCGATTTAGAAACGGCTGTGAAAGCGAGTATTGAATTTTTTAAAAAATGAATCACCACAGATTGCGCAGATGAACGCAGACAAATCCCTTTGTATTTAATCTGCGGTGAAAATTTGAAATCATGAACAACGAAATAAAAATTGGCGGAGTAACGGAGCACTTCAATTTGCCGTGGAACTTGGCGGCAGAGCAAAATAAATTTAAGCAAGCCGGAGTGGATTTGAACTGGAATTTTTTTCCCGGTGGCACCGGTGTGATGACCGAAGCGCTGCGCACCGGAGAGCTCGACCTTGCTATTCTTCTTACCGAAGGTTTTATTTCTGCCGCCTCGAAGGGATTGAAAGCAAAGATTGTAAAAGAGTATATCACCTCTCCGCTCGGCTGGGGCATTTTTACGGGTGCCAAATCGCAGTTCTATTCGGTTTACAACCGATTGCCTAAAAAATATGCTATCAGCAAACTCGGTTCGGGTTCGCATCTGATGGCGATGATACATTCGGAACAGCGCGGAGAAAAAGTAAACCCTGAAGATTTGATTGAAATAAAAAGTGTGGATGGAGCGATGAGTTCGCTTTCGAAAAATGAAACGCAGATTTTTTATTGGGAGAAATACACGACCAAACCATTTGTGGAAGAAGGAACGGTAAGGATGGTGGG
>CANJVG010000118.1 GCA_947478005.1 Bacteroidota bacterium | reverse complement strand
TCTTTCATACTGTTTTTATTTTGCGCAGCGAAGTAAAAGATTTAATCCATTCTAAATAAAGAAGCATGGCCAAAAAGATAATGCTGCTCGGCAGCGGAGAATTAGGTAAAGAATTTGTGATAGCGGCCAAGCGTTTGGGGCAATACGTTATTGCCGTGGATAGTTATAACGATGCGCCCGCTCAACAGGTAGCCGATGAGCGCGAAGTGATAAACATGCTCGATGGAAATGCCTTGGATTCAATTGTGGCTAAGCATAAGCCGGATATTATCGTTCCTGAAATAGAAGCAATCCGAACCGAACGTTTTTATGATTATGAAAAGCAAGGCATTCAAGTGGTGCCAAGTGCTCGCGCTGCTAACTTCACAATGAACCGCAAAGCCATTCGCGATTTGGCAGCGAAAGAGTTAGGATTAAAAACAGCCAACTATCGTTATGCTACTTCATTCGAAGAATTAGCAGGTGCTGTGAAAGAAGTGGGTATTCCATGCGTGGTAAAACCACTGATGAGTTCGAGCGGCAAAGGACAATCAACCATTAAAAGCGAAGCAGATATTGAAAAGGCTTGGAACTACTCGCAAAGTGGTAAGCGCGGTGATCTGGCAGAGGTAATTGTCGAAGCCTTCGTGAAATTCGAGACGGAGATAACCTTGCTTACTGTTACACAAAAGAATGGGGTTACGATTTTCTGTCCGCCTATTGGCCATCGACAAGAGCGGGGCGATTATCAGGAAAGCTGGCAACCATGTGTAATGAGCGATGTACATTTAAAAGAAGCCAAACAGATTGCGGATAAAGTAACGCGCGCTCTAACAGGTGAAGGAATCTGGGGAGTTGAATTCTTCTTAGCCCAAGACGGAGTTTACTTTTCAGAACTCTCACCACGCCCTCATGATACAGGTATGGTTACTCTTGCAGGCACTCAAAATCTATCCGAGTTTGAATTACACGCGCGTGCTGTTCTCGGTCTTCCAATTCCAGAAATTGAATTGCTGAAAGTAGGAGCAAGTGCTGTTGTGTTGGCAGATAAGGAAGGAGTTAATCCAACTTACACCGGAGTAGAAGATGCTATCAAAGAACCGCGCACCGACATCCGCATCTTCGGCAAACCAACTACACGACCTTATAGAAGAATGGCCGTTACACTTGCTTATGATGAAGTAGGAGCGAACGTAGATGCCGTAAAACAAAAAGCAATTGCTAACGCAAAGAAGGTGAAGGTGGTTGTAGGCTAGAAACTAAAACATAGGAAGAACTTGACAAAAGATTAAACGGAGTTTATATTGAACTCGGTAATAGTTTTGGTTAAGCAAATTCCTTCTGATTGCATCGGGAGGTTTTTGTTTTTACAGCGGACAGATAAACTTAATTGCTTTCGGTACTACCTTTAAGTGCATGGGTGAGTAACCAATAAACTCACCATCCATATCAATGGCTTGCGGAGCGGTCAATGAATCTATGGTAATTTCGGTAGCACTTTTATAATTTACTTGAGGGTGTTCTATTTTCTTGCACTTTTTGATGGTCCCGATATGACGGATGTAATCGATTAAGGAGATTTCACCTACCATAACTAAAGAGAATTTTGCATCGTCCACTTCTGCATCAGGGGCAACACCCATGCCACTGCCAAAATATTTCCCATTGGCAACAATCATGTTCATCACTTTTCCTTCAAAATTAAATCCATCCGCCACCACTTTTATAGGCTGATGACGATAGGAAACCAGTGTGCTCAGAATTGCCATTTGATAAGTCATTGATGGCCCGAGTGCTTTTGAAAACCGACTGAGTTTTTCTGCTACCACACCACCCATTCCTACATCTGTTATGTTAATGAAATAGCGGCTGCTCGCTACTCCCTGAGGGTTATTAAACTGCACCAAACCCAGGTCTATTTCTTTAAAGGAATTAAGATCCATCAGTTTTTTCAGGCCTGCACAATCTTGCGGGCTTTTTACAGTCTTGATGAAATCATTACCTGTGCCATGAGGAAGCACCCCCACTTTTACATCTAATCCAACGCTCTTGTTTTTTGCCTGCATCACACCGTTGGCCACTTCATTCAAACTCCCATCTCCACCAACGCATATGATGTAATGGAAACCTTGCTCAGTTGCCTTTTCCGATAATTCAACTGCATGGCCAGGATGTTCTGTGGTGAAAAAAGAGATGTCGTAATCACCATTGAAAACCGAATAAACTTCATTCATCAATTGTTGCTTGCCGTTGATTTTTCCGTGAAGGATGAAAGCGATTTTTTTCATACCAAAGGTTTTAGTTGTTTGATAAAAATGATGGATGATATTCCAGCCAGTGTTGTCGGTAATTCCTTTTCTGCTCTTCTTTCCAAGCCTCAGTTTGATTCAATTCGCTTGCCATTAGCGAGGCTAACTTGTTCAGCAATTGCTCATCATATTCCTTCATCGCGTAGGTGATTGAAGTTCTACGTGTGAGCATATCGCTGAGGTGCTGCGCAAATTGATATCGGCAGAAGAATATTATTTCTGTTTCGGTGTAATCATATTTAGGGTCAATCAATGAAGCATGTTCGGGATTTTCGCCTATAATATCTTCCACAAACTTTCCGAACTCACCATAGATACTGCTCCAATGGCCTTTGTATTTATTACTCGTAGCTTTTTTAGCGGATGATGCTTTGAATCTTTCTTCTACCAAATTCATGCAGTTTTTTCCCATCGAAAGAAAAGAGGTGAGTTTGCCACCGGCTATTGTCAGGAGGTTTTGTTTGTTCCACCAGATGCTGTATTCACGCGACCGACCGTAAGCGCCTTTATCATCTTCCACTTTCAACATCGGACGTAGGCCGGCAAATACAGACACTACATCTTTAACAGTGAGATTTGCATCAGGGAAACCAGCATTGAACGAATCCAATACGTATTGAACGTCATTCATGTCTGTCAGCACATCATCCTCTTTCCCTTTATAGTCTGTGTCGGTAGCACCAAGAATGGTGAGCCCATGCTCCCATGGTAGTGTATAAAGGAACCTCTTGTCATCGGTTGCGGAAGCGACTATTGCCACACAATCTTTTGGTAATCTATCGGAAGGTATTACCACGTGGATTCCTTTACTTGGCTGAAGTGTAGTGCAAGTCTTACCGGTTAGTCGTTGTAATACTACATCAGTCCATACACCCGTGGCATTAATGAACACTTTCGCTCGAATTGAAATTTCTTCCTCAGTGATTGTATCTAAACACTTAATGGATTGCACGGCATCATTCTTTACATCAAAGGCTTTTACCTCCAAATAATTAATGGCCGAAGCGCCATTCTGTAGACTTTCCGAGATTACGTCTAAGGTCAACCGGGCATCGTTCGTCCATGCATCGTAATACAGGATTCCTCCTTTTAGGTTTTTGTTATCAATGCCGGGAAGTTTTTGTTGTACTTCATTTGCCGTCAGTCGCACATGTGGAGGTATTTTTGATTTACCTGCAAGACGGTCATAAACGCTAAGAACCACGTCCTTTATCCAGAGGTCAATCGAAGAGCCATAAGACGGTAGTAAAAAGGGAACGGGTTTAACGAGATGAGGGAACTGATTTAGAATATGCCCACGTTCTTTCAAAGCTTCATGCACCATACCAAACTGCAGATTGCGCAGATAGCGTAAACCTCCATGCACCATCTTAGACGAACGACTGCTGGTGCCTGAGGCAAAATCACCTTTGTCAATTAAAATAGCATTCCAACCTCGCTCCATAGCATTCGCTAATACACCTGCGCCTGTTATTCCTCCACCTATGATACAGACATCAAAAATTTCCTTTTTAGCCCGTGCTAAATGTTCAAATCTGTTCATCGAATAGTTTTCCTGGATTAAGAACATTATTCGGGTCAACTGTTTCCTTTATGTTTTTCAGGATGGCCTTGGTAAGGCTATCTGTTTTCTTCAAGTACCATTGTTGATGATCGGTGCCTATACTGTGATGATGAGAAACTGCTCCGCCTTCTGCAACAATTGTATCGGTAACCAGTGTTTTAATTTCTTTCCATTGCTCATACCCAAGCTCCTTGTTTCTTGGGGTGAGCACTGTGAAATAGATACTGGCACAGGAGGTATAGACATGCGATACATGCGCCAAAAGAATTCCCTTTTCATGGTGAAAAGCAGGTGATGTTTTAAGTTTTGCCAATAAGGTTGTTCGCAGCTCATCTAATTTATTCCAGGGAACAACCGTTTCCATCGTGTCGACAAAAATTTCCCTCTCCATTAAATCATCGCGAAGATATGGAAGTCCGAAACGGGAAGTTTCCCATTTTTTGCCAAGGCTTTCACCCACATCAAAACCATTGTATTTGCGTGCAAGACGGGCTGCAATTACTTTTTTCAAAAGGCTTTCCTCCTTATCTCCATCAAAGCGAATCATTAATAAGGAAGGGTGCTCTATATTTTTCAGTTTCAGAACCCATTTAGCAACAGACGATTTCAGTTTGCCCAAAGCCCCCGGAGTTTCATGGGAAAGAAGAGACAGAAAAAAGCTTTCATGCTCATCGCTGAAGCGAACCACCGATGGAAAGATTTCCTGCTGCACCAATTCGCGCAATAGCTCTACTCCGTTTGTAAACGAAGGAAATACAGCTACGAGCCATTTTTTGTTTTCCGGCAGAGGGTGAATGCGAACAGTGGCTTCTGTGACAACACCCAGCATACCCTCGCTGCCAAAGAAAAGCGATTTGATATTGATGCCCTGTGCATCACCTTCATAAATACTGGTTGAAATTGTGCCCGATGGTGTAGCTGCTTTAAGAGAAATAATCATGTCCTCAATGCGCCCATAAGTTGAAGATTCCTGACCGGCAGAACGGGTAACAATCCAACCACCCAAAGTGGAATACTCGAATGATTGCGGAAAGTGACCTAATGTAAAACCCTTTTCGTTTAAGATCTTTTCAAGCGCGGGGCCATAGATACCGCACTGAAAAGTTGCTGTGTGATTGTGTTTGTCAATCGCTATCAGATTTTTCATTTCTGCTAAATCAAGCGCAATGTGCGGTTGATGGTTTTGAGAAGGAAGGGTAAAAGCACGTACCACATTCGAACCACCTCCGAAAGGAACCAGCAGAATTTTGTTTTCAGAAGCAGTTTGTAGAATAGCTGAAACCTCATCATGGTTTTTAGGATAGGCCACACCATCAGGAATAACAAATGGTGTACCGGTGAGTGCGTTCAATAAATCGGGATAGCTTTTGCCGGCTGATTTTTTTAATCGCAAAGCAGGGTCAGAAGAATATTGTATTGAACCAAGTTGCGATTGGAAAATAGCTGCAACGCGCATTGCTCTCTCGTCATCGCTAATAACGGCAAAGGATGATGACGCAGCATATTTTGTATCAAAGTTTCTATTCCACCGTTCGGCTACGTGGTTTTTTAGTTTAGGATAATCTGTAAGGGCTTTACGTTTCTGAGGTTCCCCCCATTTCCACCAATCATTCTCGCAGGTAACTGTGTTCATATTTTTCGGTCGCTGTTTAAGCGGCACGTAAATATATGCATTAGGAAAGGAGGTGAATTATGATTTTAGTCGTGGAAGGGTAGGATCGGTCAGACCTACATCAGACCGAAGTTAAGCGGTTACCGAATCAGGGACACATTGCCTGAGATTCTTTTCTGACGGCCTTCACATTGATTAAAGTAATCGATGTAGTACACGAACACGTCCATGGGTTGCTGGGCATTGCGGAAAGTGCCATCCCATCCGCTTGTAATCTCATCGGTTTCAAATACTAATTCGCCCCAACGATTGTAAACCTGCATGGCATACTTAGGCATTCCACAATTAGAGGTGCCTCGGAACAAATCATTCTTACCATCACCGTTTGGCGAGAAGGCCGTGGGAACGTGCAGTTCACATTCATCGGCATGAATCCAAATCTTAGCTTCATCTGTAGACGTGCCGCAGGCGTTGCTTACCGTAACAGAGTATATACCATTGGAGGTAACATGATAGATACTGTCTGTAGAGTTATCTTGCCAGTGATAGTTTACATTTCCCAAACTAAGTCTGATGACTAATTCATTGCCACAAACAACTGTATCTGGACCTAAGGTAAACTGAGACCCAATGTTGTTTGTCATTACTGCAATGGTGTCGCTGGCAACACATCCGTTTTGCGAAACCTGTAAGATGTATGTTCTCGCATTGCTTACCGTTATGGTTGCATTAGAACTGCCATTGCTCCAAAGGTAAGTGCCGGAGGAAGAAGGAGAGGATAGCACAATTGACTGACCGGAGCAGAGAGTAGTATCGGCTCCTAAATTTACAAGCGGTGCGGGAATGGATTGCAATACAATACTATCGCGCACACTGCCACATTGATTAGAAACTTCAGCCCAATAAGTATTGCCGGTGGTTACAATAATTTGTTGTGCTATAGTGCCCGTGCTCCATACAGTATTTGTATCGCTGGTAGAAAGAGTAACGGCTGTATTATCGCAAAAAGAAGCATCAGGACCAAGCGAGAAGATTGTCGGAAGCGAGAGGTAATTAACATTCACCGTGTCACTTGCCTGACAGCCCGTGGCATTGGTAACGGTAACGCTGTAAATACCGGTGCTTGTTACATTTAACGTAGAGGCTGATGAATTATCCTGCCATAAATAAGTGGTGGCAGTATTACCGGCATCTAACAAAACCGATTGCCCGCTACATAGGGAGGTATCGTTGCCGAGGTTTACACCCGAGCCTATGGTTTGTGAAATGATAATGGAATCGCGGTTAGACCCGCAACCATTACTGATTTGTGCCCAATAAAGTCCCGGTTGCGTAACGGTTATTTGCGTGGCTGTAACTCCGTTGCTCCAAATGGTGGTGGCATCACCCGTTGAAAGCAGGCGCGAGAAATTGCCGCAGTAAGTAGTATCGTTTGGTAGAGCCACTGCTGGAGGGCCCGATGCAATGCCGATGTTGATGGCATCGGTGGCGGAGCAGCCGGCTTGGGTATTTACGGTAACAGAATACGTGCCTGTAGAGGTTACTGTAAAGGTAGGATTGGTTGAACCATCTTGCCATAGATAGGTGGCGTTAGGCGTGGTGGCATCTAACAGATGTGATTGGCCGTTGCAAAGTGTAAAGTCGCCACCAAAGTTGATGGTGAAGACGTTGCTTTGGCTGATGATGATGGTGTCGGTTACAGGGCCGCAAGTGCCGGGTGCCGATGCCCAATAAGTGCCGGGATTGGTCACTGTTATTTGCGAAGCGGTTACACCCGTGCTCCAAACTGTGTTCGGATTGCCCGTGGTGAGTGTTTGTGAGAAGGCACCGCAGAAGTTGAGGTCAGGGCCCAGGCTGAAAGTAGAGTTGATAGGCGCTACGGAAATATCATCAAAGAAATAATAAGCGTAAGGACGATTGGTGCCAAACGATTGTGTTTGGGTGGTGGCATCAGTTCTGAAATTGCCAATGGTTAGATAGCTATAAGGCTGATTAGGTGTAAACGGAAACGAGTAGAAAGTCCAAACACTATCGGCTACTAAGGTTGTTACTTCTAACTGTGGGGTAATGCCGCTGATGAGATTGTAACCCGTTTGCGTAAGCTGGCCGGTAGAGAAGTAAAGACCAATATTGTTGCTGTGGTAAATGTATTGAGCAGGATTGCCTCCTGTTGACCAAAAGGAAACATTGTAGGTGACCCCAGAATCTAAACGGCATCGAAGGGTAGCTGTAAAATACTCGCGATAATCAGCAAGAGTTTGGTTGTAGGTGATGATACCTGCACACCGATCTCCGGTATGTGGTTGAGTGGTTCCGATATAGGAATTAGGCAGAACAGCCTGACCGGTAGAAAATCGGCTGAACAAATCGGGGTTGCCTAAACTGCTGCTTGTGCAGGGAGTGTTGCAAGGATTTAGCCAACTGGTAGCATTCGTGAATTCACAACCATTAGTTGGTTCGGTTGAAACTGATTCAAAGCTTGAATTAAGTACAAGGTTTTGCGATGAAGCATAAAAGGCTGATGAGCACAACACAGTAAACGCAAGCAGATAACTCTTCATCATGATTCTTTCCGAAAATGAAACGGGGTGCGAATATAAAAGTGTAGCACAAACAAATACTTACCACTAAAATGGTCTGACCAAGGTCGGACCGCGCGAAGACATAAAAAAAAGGTTCATCTGCTTGGGCAGATGAACCTTTTAATTGAATTCAATTTGCTGATTACTGAAGCACTACGCGCTTAGTAATGGTGCTATTATCTGTCTTATCAATTATCTTCACTAAATAAGTTCCTCTGGCCATTCCGTTTAGGTTAAGCGTGGTTTGGTTTCTCTTGCCTTTCTTTTCAGCTACCATTCGGCCTAACAAATCGTAAACAGCTACGTCATATAGATTTGCATTGCTGTATTGAATGTTTACTACATCGTTGGTCGGGTTAGGGAAAATGAGCAATTGATTCTTGTTGTCCACCGAAAGGTTAGACACATGTGTAGTAGGATTAAGCGATACGGTATCCGTAACTGTGTTGGTTTGCACCGGCACATTGTAATCGAAATAGATAGAAGCGGTGTTGCTCAACACTGTTCCAATAGCCAACGATTTCTTCTTCTGGATAGTGAAACTTACAAAGCCCTGACTTCCTCTCGGGTCGGTGATGCTATCAACCAATCTTAGCGGATTGAAAACCCAGGTAAGAATGCCTGCGCCTGATACATTAAACTCACTGTAAGGATGGCTTGATGCTACGGTTCTTACGGTTGCAGGGTCTAAGAGGTTGGATAAAGTATCCTTCACAATAACGAAGTGGGTTGAATCGGTTCCACAGTTTTGGAAGTGGATGGTGTAGCGAAGCACTGAATCTTCTTGCGCGATTCTGTTAGCCGGTTCTACATCCTTTTCGTTCGGGTCTAAGGAACCCGTAACGATTTCAGAACTATGTAATGAATTGTTTGAACTGTCGCAATCTCCAACGGTTGGTGTAATGTACACATCTGTATTTAAATGTTGACCTAAACTTAAAGTAACCGGAACATGGAAGAAACTGCGTAAACGAACATGATACCAATCCCACATACCTAAAGGAAGAGAATCCATCGTCCAGGTTAAACTATGTGCAATTGGGTCATGAACCGGAAGCGGTGCCATGCTGTATTGATAGATAAGATTGGTGTCGTAAACCAGAGTAACAGTGGCCTGGCCTGCATAAGGAACAAACGATTCGTTGTAAGGCAAAACCCAATATTCTTTGTCAAAGCCGGGATTTGATGATGTCCATCCCGGATGAACAGCTAAATCAAAGCCGCTTGAAATGGAGGCAACAAAGTTATTGTTCAAAGAAGAATCACCTAAGTTAGCAATGGTAACATTGCCGCTTGCATTATTGCACAATCCAAAATTTGAGCAGGCGGTAGAACTCCAAATAGAAGCCGTAAGATGATAAGTGCCGGTATCAGGAACAGTAATCGTGTAGTCGCCAGCTGAGTTGCTTACGCCATAATATGAACCTCCATTGCCGGTAGCGGTAACGAATACCCATCTCAAAACAGATTCTCCGGCTTCATGGGTACAATTTTGGTTAGTATCTACGAACAGAGTTCCTGTAATTAAACTGGCGCAATAGCTTTCTACTACTGCATGGCCACGTCTTTTGCAACCGGAAGAATCCGATACTACTACAGAATAATTACCTCCCGGTAAATTGTACTGGTTTTGAAGCGTGTCATTATTGCTCCAAAGGAATTTATAAGGCGGAACTCCGCTTTGAACATTTGCAAGCACCGAACCGGTATTGCCGCAGTTTGCTGCATGTGGAGTCAGGAAAACATAGAAGGCCGATATATCATTAACAGCACTTAAATTGTAGTCAAAAACAGTAGAACATAAAGTGACATCAGTTACTGTTACAGAGTAGCTACCAGCAGAAACGCTATCCAAACTGCTGGTCGTAAAACCATTTGTCCAGTGATAGGTATAAGGAGATGTACCGCCCGATACAGCCAATGTAACAGTACCGGTGGTATCACCCACACAGTAAGGTTGAATGGCCTGTTGCAATGCCACATGAATTCCTGCATCCACTACTGTATCGAACGCGGAGTTGATACAGCCTAATGAATCAGTAACAGAAATTACATGAATACCTGCTTCTGTGTACATATGTAGTTCGGAAGCTGTTCCTGTTTGGTTATTGCTCCCATCGCCCCAATGGTAAACGATAGGTTCTGTTCCGTTGGTAACATCAGCATAAAGCGAATCTACCGGATGACTGCAATCAATCGCGTTTGATGCTAATGAAAGTTGTAAAGTGCTCGTAGTACCTGAGAGGGTATAGTCAACCGTATCAGTAGCTGTTTTATTATTTACATCGGTTACTACTAAAACATACGAGGAGTTTTGAGTTGTCGTAACCGAAGGGTTCTTACAGTTAGCGCAGCTAAGTGCATCACCTGTAGCTGTCCATGAATAAGTGAACGGAGGAACACCGCCTGTAATACTCGGGTCGAATATGATGTGGCTATTGCTGCAAATAGTTTGTGCGTTTCCAATTTCAACCTGCACCGTGTAGTTGACCGGAGTAACCGTTATTTTATCAACTAATCCCGCATCAATACTTCTTGCTCCTAAATTAACCGCAAGACTATCGTAGCTGCAACCAAGACCCAAGGTGTTTGGGTTATTAATACGACCTATTTTATTGCTGAAGCTTTGGGCCACATATATTTTATCATCAGGTCCAAGGGTCATATAACCACCATAGTATGCCCATCCTTGTGGAATGTAGCCTACTGTAGTAACCGAAGCGGCAATAGCTGCCTGTGTGTAATTGCTTAAATCGAATTGCTTAAGGTTGCGGCTTAAATAATTAGTGGCGTAAAGCTTATTGCCATCAGGTGAAAATTCAACACCAAGAACATACTGATTGCCGGTAATGGTTTTAGCATTCGTAAGCACACCGCTTTGGCGGTTGAAATCGAGGATATCAATTTTGCCATCCTGGAAAATAGCAGCCGCAATGCGGTTACCTGCTTTGCTGGCCGTTAACTGACCAACGGCATTATTCGTGTTGCCGCTGTGCAAAGAGCCAATTGTGGAAGAAACGTGATTAGTCACAAATCCGTTGGCAGTTAATAAATAAGAGCGGTAAGTGTTGGTTCCCCATTCGTGGGACACTACCCAGATGTCATAACCATTCGCATGTTTGATAGTCACTAACTTTTCGGCAGCGGGAGTAAAGAAGAGCACGTTCTTGTGAGCTGTGTCCACGTCACCTAAACCTCCATTCAACGTCATGTCAACCACTGTATAGCGAAGACCATTCGGACCGCCAAAGTTTGGTACGGTGAATACATAGTATAAGTTCTCGTTGCCCGGCTTGCGCACAATAGTGGCAGGCTGACCACCACTTGTATCGGAGAGGATGCCGAAACCATTTGGCATTACTGCGCCATTCTTGTCATGGATGCTGGAGCCTTCTGAATAAAAAAGAAGAGTGCCGTTGGCATCTGAAATGCTGGCCGCATTATCCCATGCATTAATGGTGGAACTGAAAACAGTAGGATTTGCTCCGGCTGTAAAATCAAGTCCGGCACCGTTTCCCAAAATCCATTTGTCAAATTCATGCTGCGCAAAAGCGCTGGAGAGGGTTGCTGTTAGTAACAGCAGAGAGAAGATTATTTTTTTCATAAATTGGGTTTTGTAAGTTAAAAGTAATTTTTTATTGAAAACACCAAAGTTTTTTTTGAACCGTTCTTTTCTGCCTTGATAGGAGAATGAATTCTGTTTCCTTACAACAACGTAATCACACAATGTCCTTCAAGCTCTGAAGTATTGGTGATAGTGATGTATTTCAACTCTGCGACATCCCCCAATAAATTTGCTGCAATAGTTTTAGTAGAAGAAGCCGGAAGCACAAAGCCTGTGGTGCAGATTTGTTTCTTGCCTTGGCAAACACAAACCAGCAAATCGTCAGTGCCTGTGTTTTGAAGTTTCAGTTCATCGGTTGGCAGAAGGGTTCGCTTCACCACGGTCTTCGATTGATGTGGTT
>CANJVG010000117.1 GCA_947478005.1 Bacteroidota bacterium | reverse complement strand
TGTTGCAGGTTCTCGATAGAACTGAAGATAAGCGGCTTGAGAATATCGAACGGCAATTCGTGACCAAGCAATAATGATTCGGAAATGCTGTAAAGATGATTGGTGAAATTATTGGCGAACACAGCCGCCACATGAATCCATTGGCGCTGCTGCTCATCCACCCGATGCACATTCTGCGAAATGGTTTTGGCCAGAGCCTCTAATTTCCGCGTGGTGCTTTCATCGCTGCCTTCAATCAAGAGCGGCACATTTTTAAAGTCCACCTTCGAAAGCTTGGTCATCGTTTGCAGCGGGTAGAAGATGCCATAGTGAGAAGAAGAATTGCTGAGCGCATTCATACTTTGAGTACCCGATGTATGCGCCACTATTTTATCACCGGCTTTCAACTGTTCGGCACGCTCCGCTATCGCATCATCCTTCACGGCTATTAAGTACATATCAGCAACCGTTAAAGCCGTAATATCACTGGTGAAATGAGCTCCTACTGTTTTGGCTAAATCACTGCCCGCATCATTGCTGCGGTTATATATTTCTACTATCTCATGGCCTGCCTTCTTCAATGCCAAGGCCAATTGAGTAGCCACATTGCCCGCTCCGAGGATAGAGATTTTCATACCTTATTTTTCAGCTTTAGCTTCATTAATCTTTCCCTGATAGTAATTCGCCCTTTCCATATTTCCGTTTTGCTGGTAATACATAGCCAGATTCTGTAGGCGATTAATATTCTTCGGGTTTATCTCTGCCGCTTTCTCGGTGTAGCTCAGGGCGGCCATTTGATTCTTCAGCTTCAGATAAAACTGTGCCGCATTTACATAAGCCAATTCGGTGGTTGGGTTGCGCGCTATGGCATCTAATTCATATTGCACAGCGCTTGCGGTGTCGCCCTTGGCTAATGATAACTTCGCCAATTGGTCGTGGCCGTTTATATCATCCGAATCCACCTCCAACACCCGGAGGAAGAAGATTTCTGCCGAATCTCTTTTGCCCAAACTATTATAGGCCATGGCCGAGTTATAAATCCCCTCTTTAGAATCAGGACTAAGCTTTAATCCTTCTGACGAATACTTCAAGGCATCGGCATAGCTGTTTTGGAAATAATAGGTAGAGCCAAGGTTAATCCAGGCGATGGAATAAGTAGGGGTAATTTCGGTAGCTTTTCTGAAATGCTCCTGCGCTTCGGAGAGATACCCTTTCGCTCGTAGCATATAATAGTTCGTGCTGTCTCTGTTTCCCGTTTTCGACATTTGTACAGCTTGGTTAGTGTTTTCGTGAAACAAACCTAAGACCGCATTGGCATACATCATATTTCCCTTAGCCGACTCGGTGAGGTATTCCATATCGTGCTTATAAAGTGTTACCTTATTCTTCCAATCGGGATGGCGGCTCATACTCTTGGCACCAAACAACACAGCCATCGTGCAAAGCACATAACCCGCCTTCTTCGAATCTGTTTTCCACGAGAACTTAGCGGGGTCTATTTTCATGAGCTTAAACAAGGCAAAGCAAGCCGCCATAGCAAAGCCGATGGAAGCAGAAAAAGTAAAGCGCTCGGCCATTAAACCGGGAGCGGGTTTCAGCAAGTTAGAGAAGGCAGCCATGTTAATGAGATAGAATAAAATGCCGAAAGAGATGGCCTCGTTCTTTCTGAAATTCTTAATGGCATAGGCAAACAGCGCCAGGTGTGCTATAATGGAAACGATAGGAATGAAGGATGGCCACTCGGCTATCGGAACATACTTATAGCCATAGTAATAAACCAGAGGATGGGGGAGGAGATGCAGCCATAAATAGCGCCCCATAACATACGAAGCCGTAGCCGTGCGTTGCAATATTGTCATCTTCATTTCCACCAATGGATTTTCGAGCATGAGCATGTGACGATGGCCGCGTGGAACCGAAAGCTTTTGCAATACCACCGTAAGTACGATTGCACCAATCAAGGGCAAGCCGTATAGCAGGGCTTTCTTGTAGTTTAGATTGGTGAAGAAGTAAAGCGCGAGAGGAACGAGCACGATATAAGGAACAATGGAGTGCTTGGACAGAAAGCCCACTATAAAGCTAATGGGATACAGCACAGCATAATACCATTTGCCGGTTTCATGAAAACGGAAAGCAAACCACAAGGTCAAGAGCGCGCCAACCATGGCCATCAACTCATCGCGCGATTTGATATTGTCTACCACCTCGGTGCGCAACGGGTGAATCAAAAAGATAAGTGCGATGAAGAAGACAATCCACTCGCCTTGCCCCTTTAGCCATTTCTTCAACAGAGAAAACAAGAGCACACAGATAAGCAAATAAATCAGAAGACTGATGGCATGGCTGATGTGCGGATTAATACCGAGGAACTGATGTTCGATGGCAAAGCTGGCAGCGGTCATCGGTCGGTACTCATAACCATCACCATCGTTGGTGGTAAAAGTGCGGTTCTTAAACATTTGCGGAATCGCACTGATGCCTTTGGCAGCCAGCTTGTTTCCTTTGGTAGTAAAGAACTCATCATCCAAGGCGTAGTTGTTGCGCAGCGAACCGGCAAATACTACGGTAACAATAACCAGCAGTAACACCAGTAGTTTATTCTTTTCAAACCATGGGTTGGCGGTTCTCTTGGTTGCCTGCTTCTCTTTAACCTTTTCGAGGGGCTTCTCTTTAGTTTTTGGCTTTTGCTTCATCAATCAGTAGAGCGTATTAAGTTGTCAGTGTTGAGTATAAAGAAAAATGCAGGGAAAGGATCTCTGCATTTTTCTTATCAGGCATTATTTCTTTTCGCCCGGATTCTTCGCAATGTTTTCTCGCATGGAAGTATCGGCTTGTATGTTTTGCATTTTGTAATAATCCATAATGCCGAGTTGACCGTTCTTGAAGGCTTCCGCAATGGCAATAGGAATTTGAGCTTCGGCTTCTATAACCTTGGCGCGTGCTTCCTGTGCTTTGGCTTTCATTTCCTGCTCCAGGGCAATCGCCATGGCTCTGCGCTCTTCAGCACGGGCCTGGGCAATGTTCTTATCGGCATTGGCCTGGTCCATTTGAAGGCTGGCACCAATGTTTTTTCCGATATCAATATCAGCAATATCAATAGAAAGAATTTCGAAAGCAGTGCCCGAATCGAGACCCTTCGCCAACACGACTTTAGAGATAGTGTCGGGGTTTTCCATCACCGATTTGTGAGATGCTGCCGAACCGATGGAGGTAACAATTCCTTCGCCTACACGCGCCAGAATAGTTTCTTCGCCTGCACCACCCACCAACTGTTTAATGTTGGCGCGCACCGTAACACGGGCCTTGGTAATTAACTGAATACCATCCTTGGCCACAGCCGTAACTGCAGGGCACTCAATTACTTTTGGATTTACTGAGAGCTGAACCGCTTCAAACACATCGCGACCGGCCAGGTCAATAGCTGTCGCGGCTTTGAAGTCAAGTTCGATATTGGCTTTGTCGGCACTGATGAGGGCGCGAATCACTTTGCTGATATTTCCACCGGCCAGATAATGGGCTTCTAATAAATCACGCTGAACAGGGATGCCGGCTTTGGTAGCTGTAACGAGTGCATTTACAATAATAGAAGGCGGCACTCTGCGAAAGCGCATGAAAACCAGTTGCATCAGGCTCACGTGTACATTGGCAAACTTGGCGGATAGCCAAAGGGGGATAGGCAAAAGCCAGAACAAAATTAGGATGACGAAGACGATGATACCTGCAAGAACAAACATTGGTAATTCGGCCATGACTTATGCTTTAATGAGTTTTACGTAAATTTTATCGTTGGTAATTTTAATGATTTCTACTTCACTTTCGCGCTGAATATATTCACCGTTGGAGTAAATGTCGATTTTATTTTCGTTGAACATTCCTTTGCCATTTGGACGTAGTTCAGAAACCGTCATTCCCCTATCGCCTATATTGTATAGGTGTTTTTCCAGTTCATTTACCTTGCCGGTTATTTCGGCTTTCATGGCCAGGCTGTTCGATTGTATAACCTTGAAACCTGCCACCACCGCTACCGCCACCAGGAAGAGAGTGATGCCTACCGCTATATTGCCCCATTTGTTTCCATAGTCGTAATACACCAGCACTACACCAATGATTAAGGCCACCCCGCCCACAATGCCAAACAAAGTAGTGCCGGGAATGAGAAAGATTTCGAGAAACAAAAGAATAAGCCCGATGGCTATAATGGCGATGATAATGCCCAGTGTCATGGGGCGAATGTAGAATTTAAATCTTGTAGATGCCTAAAAACAAAAAAGCCCCGAATCGTTCGGGGCTTTTTTGTTTGCTTATTTAGCGTAAACAAACTTTCGTATGGTCTTGCTACCGTTAGCGGTAACGCGAACAAAGTAAACGCCTTGTGCTATTTTCTCAAGGTCAAACTTCTCTACTGAGTTACCGGTTGTTTCGCGGGTCATCATGGTTTCGCCCAATACATTGGTAATTTCAATAGTTGTGTTGTTTTTCAAAGCACCTACCATCACATTCAAAATGCGGTTGGTTGGGTTTGGATAAACGCTGATTTGCTCGGTAGCATCTACATTGGCAACGCCCACTGAGGTGATGGTAACATCATGGCAAACAGAATCTGTTCCTGCCAGGTTGGTTACTTTTAAGCAAACCGTGTAAGTGCCCGGTCCAGCATAAGTATGAACACCCGGGTCAAGGCCTGTAGAGTTAGCGGTGTTGTCGCCCCATGACCATGTCCAGTTTGTAATTAAATCATCAGAACCATCGGTAACGGTAGCATCATTGCCGTTTGCGCTTATAGCAAAGGTAGCGCTTGGCTTAGGAAGAACATCAATATTGATATCATCTAAGTTCAGATAATAGTTGTCAGGATCGCTGTAAGCGTGGAAACCAAGATAGTAAGTGCTGCTGGTAGCCGGTTTAAAGGCCAGTTTACGTTGTGCATAGGCAGTATCGCTTAATTCTCCCAGGTCAGAAACCAGTTCTGTCATGCCGGCAGCCGTTTTAGTGGTACCTGCGCTAAGAGATAATTTTTCAGGATAAATAACACCCGGGTCAGAACCTACCTTGTCATAAAAAGAAATACGGTAAGCTTTGCTTGAATCAAGACTCAAACATGGACTAAACAACCAGTCATCAGCAGCGGTAGTACCATCTACATTGTAAAAATAACGGTAAGCTACATTGCCGGTGTTTGGCGAGTTGCCGGTCAGGAACCAGCTAAAATCATCACCGTTTACATCTTCATGGGTCCAGGTAAAGGTGTTCAAATCGTTTGGTAATTCAAAGCTGGTAGAGTAAGCAGTAGCCAGGTTTGCCGGGCTAACAGATACTGCCAAACTGAAGGCGGTATCATTTGTGTGATTCGCATCACCAGTCAATTCCACCCATCCGTTGATTCCATAAGGAGTAGCTCCTGAGAAATTGGCCGGTGTGGTAAAGTTATAAGTATAAGAAGAATCGAAAGCAAGGGCCGGAGAAATGGTAACGTTTTCGCTAACCGGTGCTCCACCGTTGATAGAATACTTAGCTACTATGCTGCTGATAGAGGTTAATCCACCGTTACGGAAAGTAATAGAAATAGGCTCTGCATTTGATAAGGTGCAACCGTTGCTTACTAAATTATCTACGCTGGTAGCTACTGCTTCATTTGGATCAGGAACGCGAAGTGACACATCATCTACAAACCACCAGTAATCGTAAGTAGCTTTCCAGCTAAAACGGATATACACCTTGGCCTGATTGCCGGCTACAGCGCTAACGTTTACTTCTACGGCATTAGGGTTAGCCGTTTCGGTGTTTGGCGTAAGGCCCGTTGCCGGAGTGTGAACTAAAGTCCAGCTAACAGAGTCGTTGCTGATGAAAACTTCAGGAGTGTCTTTCTGAAACTTTACGAAATATTCTACAAAGTTCAACAGAATAGTTGGTTTGCCAGTGCAATTGATGGCATTCGAAGTAATAACCGTGTATTCTTTGGTTGTGCCGTTCGGATTGGCATCACCATCACTATCGGCTAAGATAGCTCCGTTAGCGGCACCTGCGTGGTTGAAAGTACCACCGGAAGCTGATGCGGAGGTGTTATCCCATTTCCAGATAACAGTACTTCCCGGTGCTTTAAAATTAACTGCTTTCCAGCCCGGCAGGGTGCTGTTGGCAAAACTATCGATAAAGAAAACCTGGGCGTTTGCGGTTGATAAGGCCACAGCTGCCACTACTAAGAGTAATAACTTTTTCATGCTTTAAATTTTATTTAGGCGGCAAATATAGAATTCCATGTACACCAAAATTTGTATCATACAAGCTTGTGCATAAGGTGAGAAATTGTAAACATAGTTGACTCGGGCGGTCGAGTACTCAACCGCTTAATTGGCTTCCACCACCGCCTCTGCTTTGGCCGCATCGAGTACCGGTTTTTCGAAATAGCCACCGGCTTCATGGGTGTGGGCAGGTTCGCTGTAGAACTGGCTATACCAGACGCGCATTTTCATAATCGGCCCATCGCCTTTCACGAGCAGCGGTTTCTGCGCAAACTTTTTGCGCTCCCAAATGGCAATATCATCATGAAACTGGGTGGTTGCTTCGCCCAAAAGATATTTGATAGCCAGCTTAAACGTACCCTTAGGAGCATACACATAGTCCTCCATTCTCACCTTTAGCTGCGCTAATGGAGTAAACGTTTTTACAAGGGTCATTTGCCCGATTTCGGTGTTGAATTTAAACACCAGAAAGCCCGGCCCGAAGAATGTAACCTCGGCTTTGCCGCCAGCGTGTTCAATCTTTTTGCCCGAGGATTTAAAGTGCAAATCGGCCTGATCGGTAAACCATGCCAAATGTTTCAAATTGCCTTCGCCATATTTCAGGTCGAGCTGGTGCTTTACGGTTACAAAACGGTTGGCGAAAGGAATCGTGAGCAAGTCGTGGACATAGGCAAAGTGGGCGTGGTCAGCACCGTTTTCGTTGAAATCCTGCAAATGTATGCGCAGCACTTCACTGGTTTTTCTGTGGAACTTTAGGTTTGGTATTTCAGGGAAATGACCATCGGTGTTCCAGGTAGGTTCTTCGTTTAGGGCATGGTACCATACCATGATAACACCCCAGTTTTCTTTCACTATCCACTTCTTCACAGCTGCTGCCTGCGGCACTTTGTCGCAGTAGGGGATATGTTCGCAGGCACCTTCTTTATTAAATTCCCAGGCGTGGAAAGGACAAACGAGGTTGTTGCCGTTTACTTTGCCATAGGCCAGATTGGCGTTGAGGTGAGGGCAATATACATCGAGCACGCCCACGTTTCCATCTTCGCCTCTGAACACCGCAAATTTCTGACCCAGGGCATCTACTTCAATCACCTGCCCTTTCTTCACACTATCCGAACTGCCGAGGCTGAACCAACCGTTTGGGAAAGGGGGCGGATAAGATTTAGCGCGCTCTTTTTCATAGGCCTCATCAAAAACGAGTTTCTCCCGTTTCTTGCCCAGCACAAAAACCTGCAAATACAAAACCCCCAAAGCTATGACCAATAGCAATGCAAAAACAAACAAAATTTTGATGACCATAAATGAAATCGGATTTGAATAATTATATGGGGTGTGCAAATCAATCAATTAATCGCAGTCTTTTTATTCTTAGTTGACAGCGGTTAAACAGGTAAGGGCTTCACTTATTCAAATTTCCTACAAGATTTTCCTTGTAAAACGGAACCGGTCGTAGTTTGTACGCGTATTATACCCAGAAAAACGCACCGATTAGTGATACGCCAAATACAAAACTTAGGGAACCGGCTTTTAACCATAGGCATCGACAAGGACGTTCCGGCAGGAGAGGAGCGCTATATACGATTTACCAATGTAGAAGCCATATTGACAATGGCCGGGGTGGCCCTTTACATGGTGTATTCGTTTTATAAAGGCTATTTTTTGTTGGGCGCTTTGCAGGGTATAGATGCAGCGTTGGCCTTACTGGTTCTTTACCTGAACTACCACCACTTTCACAAGGCTGCGCGGGTGGTGTTTATGTATCTGCTCAATTCGATTATTCTGATTGATGCCTGTTTCATTGGCCACAGCAGCGGCATTCACGAGTTTTTCTACATCAGCTACACCATCCCCTTTTTGTTGTTTAGTGTGCGCGATTACAAATACATTGTTTCGGGTGTGCTGCTGGCCGTTTTCGGGTTTATGGCTTATCCCCATCTCTATCCTTATTACACCGCCTACAATGCCGATGTGGCCACGCAACTGAACATACACAGCATAAACAGCTGCGTTATCTTTGTGCTGTTTGGCATGGCGGTTTACATGCTGGCTTACTACAACTTTAAGACCGAGATCCAATTGGCCGATTCGAATACGAAGCTCGGAGATTCGAACAGCAAACTGGAAGAACAGGCCACTGAACTGAAACGCAGCAATGAAGATTTGGAACAGTTTGCCTACATCATTTCGCACGATTTGAAAGCCCCTGTGCGCAATATCAGCAGCTTTATGAATTTGCTCGGCAAGCAGTTCAACGAAAGTTCGCCCAAGGGCACCAAGGAGTTTGTAGAGATGTCGAAGCAAAGTGCCGACCGGTTAACCAAGCAGATAGATGATATGCTGTCCTATTGCCGCATCGACCGCAACCTGCCGCCTGCAGGGCCGGTAGATCTGAACCAGATGGTGAAGACCATCCGCATCGAATTGAATGAAAAGATTCAGGAGAAGAATGCCGAGATTATAGTAGAGCGCGAACTGCCGGTGTTGGCCGATATGCACTCGAGCATGATGCACCATGTGTTTCAGAATTTGATTGCCAACGCCATTAAGTTCAACACCCGCGAACGGGCCGAGGTGCGCATCAACTACACCGATGAAAACGGAGTACTGACTTTTAGCTTTGCTGATAACGGCATTGGCATAGCTCCGGCTTTTAAAGATAAACTCTTCCAGATGTTTAAGCGCCTGCACACAGCCGACCAGTTTGAAGGCACGGGTATAGGCCTGGCCGTTTGCAAAAAGATTGTCAACTTCTACAAGGGTGAAATATGGTTCGAAAGTGAACCCGAAAAAGGTACTACTTTCTTCTTCACCCTTCCTAAACACGAGGCTAAGGCCGCCACTCATATCGGCCCGCATACGGAACTGAACCAGGCAGCCTAAGCGACAGGGGGTATCGCCCCAATCTCCGATATTTGTTTTCTTTGCCCCCTGTAAATGGCACACAACCACGCCTACGGGCACCCGCACACAAACAATCACATTACCAAGCTGGAGAACATCAGCCGCGCCTTTGTGGTGGGCATTGTTCTAAACACCGCATTTGTCATCATCGAAGTGGCCACCGGTATCTACACCAATTCACTGGCCCTGCTGTCGGATGCAGGACACAATCTGAGTGATGTGGCGGGTCTCGGCTTGTCGCTCTTCGCTTTTCAAATGGCTAAGCGCAAAGCCAACGACAAATATACCTACGGCTATAGCAAAAGCACTATTCTGGCCTCGCTCATGAATGCCGTTATCCTGTTCATTGCCGTGGGCAGTATTGGTTGGGAATCGGTGCAGCGGTTTATTCACCCCGTGGTTACTCAGGGCAGGGTTATCAGTATAGTGGCGGCTATCGGCATCGCTATCAATGCCGCTTCGGCTTTCCTGTTTTTCCGCGACCGCAAAAGCGATATAAATATAAAAGGCGCCTACCTGCATCTGGCAGCCGATGCTCTCGTTTCGCTGGGTGTAGTGATTGCCGGCATCCTGATTACCTACACCGGCCTCAACTGGATTGACCCCGCCATCAGTTTGGTCATTATGCTGGTAGTGGTGGCCTCTACCTGGACCGTGCTGACCGAAAGCCTGCGCCTGACCCTCGATGCGGTACCCGAAAATGTGGACCTCGAAAAGATAAGCGAAATGATAGCGCAAAAGAACGGGGTAAAATCGATTCACCATGTCCACATTTGGGCCATGAGCACCACCAAAAACGCCATGACCGCCCACCTGGTGATAGACAGCGCCCTGAGCCAAACCCAGGTAGCCGACATGAAACACCAACTGAAACACGAACTGAAGCACCACAACATACAGCACATTACCCTTGAAACCGAACTGGAATGCTGCGAAGAGCTTGATTGCTGAAAGCTGCCCATTCCCTAAAGGAATAGATGGTTTCGGATAGCATCTATTGCATTCAAAAGTTCTATTGCCAACATCTCTAACAAGCATAAAAAAAGCCCCGATTGGTCGGGGCTTTTTCGTTTTTGAACGAAGCAGAACAGCGGGTGATTCAACACGAATATGACCACATAGAGGGCAAACTGTTTATAGACCACCTGAAACCCCTGCGCAGAAGCCTGCTGAAAGGCCGCCTTGAAAAAATATCGAAGGGCAAGGTGGATGTGGACTACAAGATGAAGTTCCCGAAGATGTAGGGAGACTATTCTTAATTATTGTCATCCAATTTGTGGAAGACTACTTAAATATTTGAGCCGGCACTTTGCTTACGCTGGTTTCCGGCCTGAAGATCCTAAAAGCGAATTGTTTTAGCATAGTTATATTCTATTCCCTTCCATCCTTCAGCCAGCCAACCCAATTGATATTGTTTCAAACAACCTTGTTTAGATACTAAACAAGGTTTTGTAGTCTGTTAAGGCATAATTTCACTTCCTTCACTTGTACTATCCTTCCCTAAATTTGGACTATAAGTCCTCTACTTCATCATTTAAGCCATTCATAGTCTAAGTTGGAGCGCTTACGATAGACTATGAAGCGCTCAATAAGGACTATGAATGGCTGAACTCTATTGTTGACTGTTTGAATAAGGACTATAAGGCGCTTAACTCTATAGTTGGTGGAGTGAATAAGGACTATGAATCGCTTATCCCTGTTGTTGGGCGAGGCAACTTGGACTATAAATGGCTGATAGTCTAATTTGATTAGCCTAAAACTATCATTGTTTACTTAAAAACAAGGTAAAAACTGCTGAATACTATTGGTAAATGTACAATAACACGGCCTCTGTGGTTAGCACCACTTTGGCGCATTTGCAGGAATAGTTTATTCTGCTTAATTTAGTGTCTTCAATGACCTAAAACAGAACGACATGAGAAATCCTGACGTATTCCCAACCCGAGATGATCTGTTCAATAATTTTCAGGACGGCCTGCTGCGGAAGGTAAACAGCAAGAAGGTACCCTGGGGTTTTACCACCACCGAGTTAGCGGTGCTGACCGACCAACAAAAGGTATGGGTAGAAGCCTGGGAAATAGCGAGCAATAAAGACAACCGAACCACCGCCCAAACAAGGGCTAAAACCAATGCGCGAAAGGATTATCAAAAAGTGTTACGCCCTTTTATTCAAGCCCGGATACATGGCAACCCCAAAATGACGGAGGCGGATATAATTAGTTGTGGTATAAAACCACACAAACTAACGCGCACTCCTGTGCCCGCCCCCAAAGGCACTCCTCAACTTAGCTTAGTGCCCCAGGGGGGCAAACAGGTGAAGGTTTATTTTAATCCCGAAAAAGGACAGGACGGCAGCAGCAAACGAGCCATGCCGAATGGAGTGGTGGGTTTGCAGATTAGATTTAAAATAGGTGGCACACCACCTTCCGCTATAAATGAATGCCTGAAATACCACATCGTTACGAGCAATCCTTTCCTTTTTACTTTTGAAGACGTGAAACCGGGAGTAATTATTTATGCAATAGCCTGCTGGCTAGGCACAAAGGGGCAAGAAGGACCATCCTGCGAAGCGCAGAAGTGTAGGGTTTATTGAAAGGCTTTTTACCTGCCGCTACCGATACCATCGGTGGAGGAAAAGATTTCCCACGTTATTAAAAAAGAGGGTTTATTTTTAATGCAGAATTAAATGAGCCCAATGCGCACAAACCTACTTCGTATAGCCATCCTCCTTATCATTTTTAATTTATCATTTATAATTACCAGAGCCCAATTCGTTCCCATCCCCGACCCCGGCTTTGTAACCTGGCTAAATGGCAACGGCTATGCGGCTTGCATGAATGGCAATTTGATGGATACTACTTGTCCGGCTATTTTGAATGCTACGCAAATTGATTGTAGTAATTC
>CANJVG010000116.1 GCA_947478005.1 Bacteroidota bacterium | reverse complement strand
TCGTTCATGGCACAGTTATTTCATTCAAAAGTGAAAAACTATTTTCGAAACGCCAAAAGATTTTTTTGAACGTATAATTGTAACAGACCTAAAGCAATTCTATAAAACAACTCAGTCGCCTTACCCTCTTGCTGCTTTTTCTTCTTTTTACCCGGCCCGCCCAGGCCGGCATGAAGGATAGTGTGTTTGCCTTTATACTGGCCAACGATATTAAACATCCCGAAATCGTTTTGAAGCAGGCCATTTTGGAAACCGGTTGGTTTACTTCTAAATTATTGATGAGGAAAAACAACCTGTTTGCTTTTCGGGCCTCCAAAAAATATATGCACTTCGACACCTGGCAGCAGAGCATAGAATATTACAAGCGCTGGCAGGATGATAATTATACCAATTCGAAAGAAAATTACTACAGTTTTTTGCGCAGAAAAAAATATGCGCGCAATGCCGAGTACATCAAAATACTTAAACAAATCAGCTTGAAAAGAGCAGAGGGAAGTCCTCAAATAAAAAAACCATCTCCGAAATAGAGATGGTTTTTTTGTCGCAAGCCGATGTGGTGAAAGCACCAACATCACAGGTGTTTTTTAATTAGCCGGTGCAGCAGCTTTTTTCTTGCCGAAACCGTTAATGTCAAACGTCCAGCCGGCATAGTACAGTGCACCAATTTTTGGTGAGCCAACCGCCTCAATGTGTTTGTTGTTGTAAATGTTCGAAGCACCTATGCGTATAGTAGAATAGGCCTGCTCAATTTCATAGTAAATCTGCATATCCAGTGTATGGAAACTTGGCACCGTACCATCAGCAAACGGGCTCTGCCATTTATAGCTGGTCACCCATTTAAAGTTGGCGCTGAAACCAAGACCACCCACTATTTTATTGCCGCTGATGCCTATGTTGAATTTATGTTTAGGCGTATTGAAACCCGAAAGAACGGTAGCACCACTGTTCTTTAAATTGTTGTCATCCAAATCAGAGTAAGTATAGTTTACAGTAGGGGTAATTCCTTTGCCCACATAGCAGGAAACACTGGCTGCTACACCCCATGAAGGGGTTGTTCCTTCGGCATTTACCCAAGTCTGAAAAGGAGTATAAACACCAGCTGCGATATTGTTTTGACCCGATTCTTCTCCGGCAACTCCGTTAGAAGTTGTATCGGCATTTGGGGTAGCTACACGAGTAAATCCAATGAAGTATTTATACCAGCTATAGTAGGCGCTTATATCAATAAAGGCTCTGTTTTTAATATCAGCTCTGTAACCAAACTCTACCGAGGTTACATGTTCAGGGCGAAGTGGTTTAAGCACAATTGGCTGCAACAAAGCAAAAGCACCATCCAGATCATGGGTGTTTTCATAAGCACTTTGCATATCTCTAACCGATTGCAGGGTGTAAAGATTGGTTAAACCATTCAGATTTCCTATCAACTTAATTCTGCCAATATCAAGATACAAATACTGGTCCTGCAAGGTAGGTGTCCGGAAAGCCGAAGAAGCTGAGAATCGGAAAACATGTTCGCTGTTTTTCGCTTTATAGGTGTACACAAGAGAACCGCGGGGAGAAACCTGTGCCTTAAAATTGGAGTTCTTATCCACCCGTAGGGAACCAATAATTTTAAAGTTGTCATTGAACAATCGTTTGGTGGCTTGGATATAAGCACCCACCTCATGTACCCGAATGGTTTTGCCGGCAGTATCTTCGAAAATGGTTCCGCGCGAATTAGGCATGTAAATACGGTAAGAAGCACCGGTGATAATGTCCAACCATTTTACAAAATCCCAATTATACTGTCCCTCAGCATTCCAATACATAGAGCGGTCATAAAAGCGAGTTCCTTTCAAGGAATTGGCTTCACCAATCAAATAGTTGAAGGTGTCTTTGTATTGCTGCGTTCCGGATTTATACCAAGTGCCTTGTGCGGCTCTTTTAGCTGCGTTCCGTGCCGAATCTATTTGCCATTCGCTTACACAATCGGCACAGAAACCTGTGAGAGTGTCAAGCACATTAAAATACATTTTGCTGAAGGCCGAAACATAATCAGGCACTGCTGCACGCGAAACGTAAGCACCGGTTAAACCGATATTATATGATTTACCGGCATCTTCTATTGCTCCATAAACCCGTACAAAAAAGTTTTTACCCTTCAATTCAATCTTAGGTTGATGAAAGGTGAACTCCTTGATTTGATAACGCGCAGTCGCTTGATAAACCGCAGTTCCGTAACCGAATTTATATACCGCCATTAACTCAACATCATTTTTGAAGCGGTAATGCAACTCGGTAGAAAGCTTTACATTCTTCAATTGGTAGTCGGCTAATTCCTTTTCCATATAGCCGGGAGCCTTTATATGCACGAACCCTTTTTTTACAGTTGTATCAAAGTTGCTTGCAATTGGATTAAAGTCAATCCAGCCATTCAGCTTGGTGTATTTGTTATGGTCTTCTGTTGTTACAGGACAAGTGGGGCAATAAGCCTCTCCCATCTTTTTGCGTAGAATCGAGTTAAGGTTCACATCTGTTTCGATAGAGCCATATTTGTTCAAGGAATCATCATCAGCTACCCAATCTCTTGTCTGGGTATATTCTCCTGTAAGTTTAAAAGCAAGGCGTTGTTGTTTGCCGTAAGCCTGTGCATAGCGAAACTGGGCATCAAGATAAGGCCCCGGCACGGTGGTTCCTCCACCTTTTATTTGAGCAGAGAAACCCTGAAAGTCATAAGGATTTTTGCTACGCATAGAAATAACCCCCTGCATGGCATTAGCCCCATAAAGAGCAGAAGCGGCACCCGAAACAATTTCTACACTTTCTAAGTCCAAATCATTGGCGCCTACCAGGTTTCCGATAGGGAAATTTAAACCCGGAGCTTCGTTATCAGTACCATCAATATATTGCTTGGTTCTAAGTGAACGCGTGTCGCCAAAGCCGCGGAGGTTGATTACTTTAAATCCGGCAGAGGTGGTAACCACGTCAATGCCTTTGAAGTTACCGATGCTCTGATAAAAATCGCCCGAAGCGGCAGATTTTATTTCACGAGCAGTCATCTTTTCAATTTGTACCGAAGCCGATTTAATAGACTCGGCAACACGGGAAGAAGTAACCACTACCTCATTGCTCATCATTTCAGTGGCTTCTATATTGATACTAAAGTTAGTATTTGTGCCAATGGCAACATCCTTGGCATTATAACCCACATACGAAACGGTCAACGCCTTTGCATCTGCCGGAACATCTAAGCTGAATTTGCCATCTATATCGGTAGCCGTTCCCGTTTTGGTGCCTTTCACCAATACCGTAGCACCCACCATGGGCTCCTTTGTCTTGTTGTCTAAAATTTTTCCGGTAATGGTTTTTGTTTGAGCAAAAAGAGAACAGGAGGTAAACAAAATGTAAACACAGAGTAAAAACTGTTTCATGTGATAGGGGTTATTATTTAATGTTTTACAGCGGCATCGAATATAGGAAAATATTGAAACGGCAAAATCTATTTCCCGAGAGGTTAGATGATAGCAGCGAATCATTTTTTATTTATTCGCACCATGGCTATTAAAATATTAATCACCGGGGGCACCTTCGACAAAGAGTATGATGAGTTGAACGGCAAGCTCTTTTTTAAAGACACACACCTGCCCGAAATTTTAAAATCGGGAAGAAGTAATTTGAATGTGAGCGTGCGAACGCTGATGATGATAGATAGTTTGGAAATGAATGATGCTGACCGCGAGTTGATCATTAATCATTGCATACAATGCGCGGAGGAGAAAATAGTAATTACACACGGCACCGATACCATGGAACAAACGGCCAAAGTTTTAGGCGAAGCGAACCTGGATAAAACAATTGTGCTCACCGGTGCTATGATTCCCTATAAATTCGGAAGCTCGGATGGTTTATTTAATCTCGGTAGCGCATTAGCCTTTGTGCAAACATTGCCAAAAGGAGTTTACGTGGCGATGAACGGAAAATATTTTGACTGGCATAATGTTCGAAAAAACAAGGCAACCGGAATTTTTGAAGAATTATAAATCCGTTTCTATGCCAACTTTAGTTGCTCGTTTCAAAACTTTTATATCTTCGACAACCAGAAAATAAAATCCATGAAAAAGATTTACGCGTTATTGCTTATTGTTTTAGCAGTTGCTTCCTGCAACAAGGAAAAAGTTTATAAAGAAAACCTGAACGGTGTGTGGGTGGTTTACAAATACATGTTTGACAACACCGACAAAACAACCACGTTTCAGGCGCAGCACCCAAACTATACAATCACCTTTACCAGTGATGGAAAGTTTACCGAGTTTCTAACAAACCCGGACACTACTATTGTTGCAGGTACTTACTCGTTTGCCGATAACGATGAAAAAATCGTGTTGACGAATACCTACAATACAATTTCGGTTTATACCTATACCGACACTTTGTCGGTTGTGCACAATGATACAACATTACTTCCCCATACCCTTAACCGCAAATACACGATTTTCAATTTGACGAAAGACCATGTGCAACTGCGTAACGACACTTCGCAGCTATTTATGAACAAACCTCAAACTCCTTAAATTTTCAAACAACAACTACTCATGACAAACAAAGCGAAGTCAACCATTTTAATTGCCATTAGTTTTCTCGTTTTTCTTTCAGCCTGCGACCGCAAAGCGTTCGTGAAAAAAATTGTGG
Source organism: Bacteroidota bacterium (assembly GCA_947478005.1). Classification (GTDB taxonomy): domain Bacteria; phylum Bacteroidota; class Bacteroidia; order Chitinophagales; family LD1; genus Bog-950. The sequence goes on along the minus strand of CANJVG010000116.1, from coordinate 7,361 downwards.
GTACCTGGAAGATTGATAAGTATCTGTTCAGCGGCCGCGAAAAAACGGTGATGTATGACAGCACTTATCGCATCTGGCGCTTAACAATTGCCGAAGATGAAACCTATACCAAGACTTGGGAAAAATGGGCGTTTTATGCTGACTCTATTATCAGGACCGATACACTTGGCTACGATTCAGTTGCCGCTGATTTTCTTATCAGTCGGGATACACTACGGTTTACAGATACTATCAAAACTCCGTTCATACAGTTAGGTACCTGGGCTTTAATAAACAGTGAAGAAGATTTGCAATTGCGCAGCGATTCGAGCAACAGTGCTGAAATTTTCCGCATTCTTGAATTGGGCAAAAGCAATCTGAACCTTAAAAAAGGAAACGAAGAACTTTATCTCGGAAAATAATTCCGACCAAACCATCATAAAACGTCTGCTTCGAATTTCGGGGCAGACGTTTTTGTTTTAGCGAAGTGGTTCAACTGTAAAACCCTTTTTGCGCAGCAGTGAAATTACCCCTTCTTCTTTAGGCAGATGAAGCGCCCCGATAGCAATGAAACTCGATTGCTCTTTTACAAACACCCCAATGCGATTAGCCATGCGAATGTTTCTATCGGTTACCAGCGCTTTGTAAAACTTAGCTGGCATCTGCGCATCCACATCATTGGTGGCCAGGCTATCTAAGTTTTGGTCGAGATAAAACTTTACCAAATCTATACCTTCGGTTTTATTCTCCAAAAAAGAATGAATTTCCTTTACCAATAAATCTGCCTGCTCTTGATAGTTGAGCGAATTGAGCGCCTCCAATTGTTCGTCTACAGTTTCGATGCCAATGATTTTTTTCTTTTTCTCCTTGCCTAGTGATGGTTTTTTTGCGCGCTTATAAAAATACATATCCAGCACATCAGTATTGCCGTTGGCACTTGAATCGTTCAGCGCCAAACCGCTCGCTTCTAAAATAGTCATGGTGAAAACCGGAGCTACGTTGTCGAACATAGCCACCGATAAACCAATTTCGTGTTGCACAATAGAGTCGAGTGTTTTGTAATCTTCTTCGGGAATCATCTTCTTCAAACTATAGCCTTTGCCCATCATCAGTTTTGCAATCACACCCATGTTCATCGCTTTGTCGGGGTCCAGTTCCATGGCGAAGGCTTTGGCCGAGGCAAAGCTGGGCATCACACTATCGCCAAAGGCAAACACGCGTGCATCGCTGGTATGCATAGTGCCATAGAGAAATGAAGGCTCCTTCAAACCATTGCCGGATATTTTCCAAAGCAATGAATGATATTGAGCGCCCGCGCTCAGTGCTAGCAATAAGGACAAAAACAGAAAGCATTTTTTCATGGTGCGAAATAATGAATGAAACGCGAAAGCACGTTGAAAAAAATTTACGTTTTCATTCGTCCAAATTCGTGTTATTCGCGCCAACAAAATTTTAAGCGTGATAGTAATAGACGACAAAACAATAAGTGACGATGTGGTGGAGCAACAATTCGTGTGCGACCTGAATGCCTGCAAAGGCGCCTGCTGCACTGCGGGCGATTTCGGTGCTCCGCTCGACAAAAGCGAGTTGCAGATACTCGATGATATTTACGATAAAGTAAAACCATACCTGACCGAAGAGGGCATCCGCACGATTGAAAAGGAAGGCAAGTATGTGTATGTAAAAGAAAATAAGGAATGGTGCACTACCCTGATGAACAAGAAGGATGGCTGTGCCTGGTTGAATTATGATAAAAACGGAGTGGTAATTTGCGGCATCGAAAAGGCATACAACGACAAGGTGATTGATTGGAAGAAACCGGTTTCGTGCCATCTATATCCTATCCGCATTACCAAATACAAGCACTACGATGCCGTGAATTACGAGCGGTGGAATGTGTGCAAGGCCGCCTGCAAAAACGGCAAGGCGCTGAAGGTGCCGGTGTATAAATTTTTAAAAGAAGCGCTGATAAGAAAATATGGAGAAGAGTTCTACGCGGCACTCGAACTAACCGTGCAGCACAAAGAAAACTCCTAAGCAGAGCCGCTGTCAGAGTTCAAAATCTTGATAGCGGTGTTGAAACCGAAATTCAGCACCATTTTATCCCCAACCTCCCTGTTATTGACACCTGCATCGTAGCTACTTCTACTCGCTTCGTTGTTGCGAAACCATGGCTCGTTGTTAATTCTACCAAGAACGTTGTTGTTTCTTCCAAAGTCGTTGCTATTTCTACCTGCTTCGTTGCTATTTCCTCCATGGTCGTTGTTATTTCTACAAGAATCGTAGCTAAGACTGCCATCTTCGTAGTAGTAACAATGAAACCGATAGCTGATATTCATAATTATGATTAGAATAGCTTCATTGACTAAGTTGGTGGTGATTATTATGATTTTTGTTTTGAATACTATTAATAGTCTTTGCTCAATTAATATTTAGGTAGAAATAGCTACTTTGAAATTTGAAAAAACTGCTTTTACTTTGGGCATAAATACGTAAAAACTATGCCTAAACGTGGTAACAAATATTGGAGCACTCGCAGTCGTTTCGCCAAGCCAATGAACATGCCCGATGTCGGAGCTTTTGTAAAAAGAGAAATGTATGAAGTGGAAATCAGCATTCCGGCTTTGGCCAGGCGGCTGAATGTAAGTGCCGACCGCGGCTATCGCTTAATACGCAAGAATGATTGGCGCGTAAGCGAAATCATGAACGTGAGCACGATTCTCGATCTCAATATTTTTGATTGGTATGCCAATCAGACTCAACCGAAAGAAGTGGTGGCGGAGCCGGTGGTTTCTAGCGCGCCAACGGCTGAAGCCGAGTTGCAGATTCTGCGGCAGAAGAATGCGGTGCTGGAAGCAGAAAATAAACTGCTGCGCGAAATGATAGAGATGCTGAAGGGGAAGTGAAAATTAATTCACGCCATACTTCTTCATAAACTTGGCGTTGAGTTCCTTCTGTTTGTTGTTCAAATCAACCTGACGGCCACTGATGAAAGCGTATTCAATGTTTGAAGTTTTCATATCAAGCACATCACCTGTGGAAACAATCATAGAAGCCTCTTTGCCTTTTTCAAGCGAACCTATCTGCGCATCTACACCCAGAATTTTTGCCGTGTTTAAGGTGATAGCTGCAAGTGCTTCTTCTTTTGATAAACCATAAGCCACTGCGCTGCCGGCATTGAAAGCTAAATTTCTTTCCTGCCAAAAACCCCCGGGAATGCTGAGGCAATAAAGCACACCGGCCTTTTGCAACAGCGAAGGTGTTTTGAATGCCTGATCAATATCAGCATCATCGCTGCCCGGTAATGAATGTGTTTTGCCAAGAATAACCGCCACTTTTTTCTTTGCCAACTCATCGGCAATCATCCAGCTTTCTTCGCCTCCGCTTATTACTAAATGCAAACCAAACTCTTCTGCAAAAGCGATGACGTGTTGCATTTCTTTTACACGGTCAACATTGACATAAACTGTTTTTGTTTTGGTGAATAAATCTTTCATGGCATCGAAACGAAGATTTGTTTTGTCGTGCGCTCCGGCTTCGGCATAGCTTTTCGCTTCGCGGAAATAATCCTTAATGGCGTTTACTTGTTTGTCATATTCTTTGTTCATCGTTGGAGCCGAAGGTTCTGCCCACCAGCCGCCACCGCTTTGCATCGAAGGCCAGTTCATCCAAATGCCATCCTCTTTCACCAGAGCATCTTCCCAGTTCCAGGCATCCAATTGAACAACGGCAGAAGTTCCCGAAACAGTGCCATAGAGCGGAGTGCTTTGAGCGTATAAAACACCGTTGCTGCGAACCGTTGGTGTAACGCGCGAGTCGGTGTTGTAGGCGATAATAGCGCGAGCATCGGGATTGTAATTTCCAACTTCTGCGTAATCATTAGTGGCGCGCACGGCTTCTATTTCATCGAGACCAACCTTGGTGTTGGCGGCAATAATGCCAGGGTAAACATGTTTACCTGCGCAGTCAATTATCTTGCCCATGGTTTCATCTGTTTTGAAACTTGGTCTTTCTTCAAGGAAAATGATTTTGCCATTATCGAAGCCAATAGTGGCATCCTGCAACACTTTTCCATTGCCTACATGCACAGTAGCGTGAGTGAGGTAAATGCTTTTGGTTTGTTTGGTTGCCGGTGCAGGAACATCGGATTGAGCAAAAAGCAAAGATTGATGATTAGTGAGCAGGGCTATAACTACTGCAAACGATTTGATATTTAAAGCTTTCATTTTTCTTGTTTGAATGGTGTGAACTTATTTGTCGTTATCTCCACATGAATATTCGTTCAGTCCTTTCGGGCTTGGCTCCTGCGTAGCGCCACCTCCTTTTTTATCATCCAGCATTTTCTGAATTAAGCGGGCGCGCTCTTTGCGAATTTCTTCACGCTTCTGCAAATCTTTTTCGCTGTCGAAGAAGAGGATTCCGTCCACAAAGGTTTTTTCTGCTTTGGCATAAATCGAAAGAGGGTTCGCGCTCCAAACAACAATGTCTCCATCCTTGCCGACTTTAATAGAACCGGTGCGGCTATCTAAGTGCAACATCTTTGCAGGGTTGAGCGTGCATAGTTTCCATGTCTGCTCTTCAGTTAGGCCGCCATACTTAATAGACTTCGCTGCTTCCTGATTTAATCTGCGCGCCATTTCGGCATCGTCTGAATTTACTGCTGTGTTAATACCTGCCTTCGTAAGTATGGCTGCGTTGTAAGGAATCGCATCAATCACTTCATACTTGTAAGCCCACCAATCGGCAAAGGTAGAAGCGTTTGCTCCATGGGCTTTCATTTTGTCAGCCACCTTGTAGCCTTCGAGAATATGGGTGAAGGTGTTAATCTTAAAGTTGAAAGAATCAGCCACGTGCATCAGCATATTGATTTCGCTTTGCACATAGCTGTGGCAAGTGATAAATCTTTTCTTGTTCAAAATTTCAGCAAGCGCATCGAGCTCAATATCTCTTCTCGGTGAAACGCCCTTTGTTTTGCTTGTGTTGTATTTATCCCACTGCTTCTGATATTCTTTGGCTTTGGTGAAATAGTTGTAGTAGGTTTGTTCTACTCCCATCCGCGTTTGCGGATAGCGCACGGTGTTGTGGTCGCCCCAGTTGCTTTGCTTTACATTTTCACCCAAGGCGAATTTGATAAAGCCATCGGCTCCTTCAATTTTCATTTTCTCAGGAGCATATCCCCAACGGAATTTTATCAAAGCACTTTGTCCGCCAATAGGATTGGCAGAGCCGTGCAAGAGTTGCGCACCTATAACGCCACCCGAAAGCTGACGGTAAATATTGATGTCATCGCAAGTTACCACATCACCAATACGAACCTCAGCACTACTGGCTTTTGCTCCTTCGTTTACGCCTTCCTGAATCGCTATGTGATTATGTTCGTCAATAATTCCGCTGGTTATAAATTTGTTAGTTGCATCAATTGTTTTGCAATCAGCGCAGGCCAGGTTTTTTCCAACCGAAGAAATTTTTCCGGCACGAATAATTACATCGCTGTTTGAAAGAACACCATCTGCTTCATTGGTCCACACGGTTCCATTTTTCAACAAATAGTTTTCCTGCACCGGAATTTGTTCGTTGCCATAAGCAAGGAAAGGGAACGTTACTTTGCCCAAATTCTTTGTTACGTCAATGGTGTCTTTCTTTGGTTTGGAAGTATCGGCATCGGCACCTTTGGTTTGAGTGGCACTCCAGGTAATCCACTCGCCATTGCCTAGTTGACCATTGCCGCTCCATGCTTTTGCGCTGTAATCAATAGTTCCGCTTAAACGAATTTTTTCAGTTGCTTTTTTCTCAGGCAAAAAAGAAAATGAGATGTCGTTGTCTTTGTAAGAAAACTTGGCATCGAGCTTTACCGTATCGGTCAAAATGATTTGCGCTTTTGGTGCTGTTGCTTCGCCAGTAAGTTTTAGTTTGTATTTGGTGCTGCCTATAGCCAACGCATATTCTCCACGAATATCTTTCTGGTCAAAGGCTTTCACTTCATATCTTCTGCCCTGAATCCAGTTTTCGTTTATCTCTGCTTTTTCATCGAATAATGGTTTCGAAGTAATGAAGAAGTTAGCGAGTTTGCCTGGCTCGAGCGAGCCGACTTTATCATAAACATTGGTGAATGAAGCGGGATTGTACGTAAGTGCTTTGAGAGCAAGCGTAGAGTCTAAACCATACTTAACTGCTTTGCGGAGATTTGCGAGGAACTCTTCTTTCTTTTCTAAATCGGAAGTGGTGAGTGCAAAATCAATTCCTGCTTTAGCGAGAGTAGCACAATTGGTCGGGGCCAATTCCCAATGCTTCATTTCTTCGAGAGAAACCCAGTTGGCTTTGTAAGGGTCATCTACATCAAATGCTTTGGGGAAATTCAACGAGGTGATAATTTTCGCGTTGCTCTTTTTTAATTCATCCACGCGCTTGTATTCATCGCCCTTTGCTTTGATGATGTATTGCACGCCAATTTCATCGCCTACTTTATCAGCCCGCAAAACTTTTTGCCAATCACCACCGGCATCGAAAATTTGTGGAAGGCTTTGCTCGGCATTCCATTCTTCCAGGTTGATGTTGTATTCTTTTTTGTCGGTAGAAGTTTTATACCACTGCGCATCGTAGTGCGTTTGGCGCAGTAAGGCAATGCTGCCCATCAGTGAGCTTGGATAATCTTGCGAAGAACTTCCTTTATTAAAGGAATAGTGGGCACTAGCATCGGCTTTCACCAACACAAAATTTTCTTTGTCGCTATTCAAGGTAACCACTGTTCCGGTTCCACGCGCGATGCCATCTTTCTTATTAGAAAGCACCGTGCCGAAACCAATTTTGCGAAGCTCATCAGCCTTTCCATCAACCACGGTGAAATTTTTTGCCGCTTGAAAATCGGTATGAATAGCTTGGTTCCAGCCATAAGCGCCTTTAATGTTCGACTCCATCTGCGGGTCTTCGCTTCTTTTTGCTTTCGCCACTTCGGGCATTCCATAATCGGAAAAAATATCGATGAAGGAAGGATAAATGAATTTCCCCTTCAGGTCATGAACCATCGCCCCTTTTGGCGCGGCAATATTTTTTCCGGCATCAACAACCTTCCCATCGCGGATAACGAGAGTGGCGGAATCAATTTTGGTGTTATAGTTTTTCCAAAGAGTAGCGTTAGTAAACACATGAACACCTTCGCGGTAATCATCGGGCCCATTGGTTTTAAAAGTGGTTTCCTGAGAATGAAGCTGAAAGACCAAGGACCAAAGACCAAGGAGAAATACAAGTTTGCGCATAGGATAAATTTGAGGGGCTAAAATAAATAATTTGATAAGGCACTTAGTTTTAAGTGCTCTATCTGAAACGGTACAGCAAGCAAAGCGCCAGAAGAAGGCAAAGGTTTGGAACAGCCAAAGGCCGTATTG
>CANJVG010000115.1 GCA_947478005.1 Bacteroidota bacterium | reverse complement strand
TAAAAATGTTCTGTAAACCGCCCTAAACGATGTAAAACCATTATTAACCATAAAAAACAAACAAAAACAATGAAAAAAGACTACATTCCTCATGAAGACAGCAAATTAGACACCTGGGAAACCAACTTTGTATCCAACATAGGCACCGTAGCCACGGCACTTAGCATACCTTCGGGCGAAGTAACTCCTGTAACGGGTGCTATAACTACACACAAAAGCAGTTATACCGCTTCAACAGCTGCTAAAGCAGCGGCAAAAGCGGCAAACAGCACCTGCCAGAGCGATAAAAAGGAAGCTGTAAAAGAAATTCGTAAACTGGCTAACCGCATAAAAGCTACACCGGGCTATAGCGAGGCCATGGGAAGCGGACTGGGCATAATAGGTGAAGACAGTACGTTTGACCCTACTACCGCTAAACCTACTATTTCGGTAAAACCAACCGGAGGGCATGTAGACGTAAAGTTTGACCACCCGCGAGAGGTAAACGGAGTAAAAATTTACAGCAAACGCGGCAGCGAAACGGCTTTCACCTTTTTGGCTACCGACACACATACTCCGTATCATGATAACCGCGCTAATTTAGTGCCGGGCACTGCCGAAAAACGCGAATACACGGCTTACTATTTTATAGGTGAAGATGCCATAGGGTTGGAAAGTGATATTGTGAGTTTGAGTATAACTTTATAGGGCAGTGGAGCAATAGGCAAAAAAAAACAAACGTTCCGCTTTTTAAAAAGCGGAACGTTTGTTTTTAATACCATCATCTGTATTCCCTAATTTCCCAATGTCCTTATATCCCTCACTTAATAAACGATACTACGTCTACTTTTATTGGCTGAGCCGAAATACTTCGCCAACTTAACCGACCATTGTTATCGGTACAAATAAGGCAGGTAGCTATTTCATTCATTGTAGCACCTAATACCCCTTTGTTACTTGTAGAGCCGGAGGTGGAAATAAACACGGCAGTATCACCATTGGTTCTGAAATCAATGGGAACCGAAGCCGAACTGCCGGTAGTATTGGTCAATTTTAAAACCACCTGTGCTTTACTGGCGCCTACCACACCACTTAAATCAAGCGTTTGCCAATAACCCACCGGTGAAAAACCATTGAACACCTGAGTGCCGGGAAAACTTATTTGTGAGCCGCCACCGTTATTTCCCTGTAAACCCGTTGCTCCGGTGGCACCGATTATACCGGTTGGTCCTGTAGCTCCTGTAGCACCGGTGGGCCCTGCCATATTGTTACCCGCAAACAAAGCATAAGGCACACTCAGCAATTGCGAAGTATCCATAGGAGTGAAGTTAGTTCCACCGTTCGGGTCGAGATCCACCTGCAAATATCTTGCACCATTGCTCCAATTGACCAGCGATAAGTTTCCGCCTGCTCCTATTTCTAAAGTGGCTAAACCAAATTGATTGGTGGTAGTGTTGGCCGTTTCGCTGTAAATAACATTGCCGTTAGCCGTGCCGTTATGAATTGTAAACCGCAAAGCAATGGCTTGATTAGCTAAAGGATTTCCCGAAGCATTACGCACCACACTCTGGTAATTGATACGCTGAGGCGCTTGTGAAAATAAATGTAACGAAGGCAAAAGCAGAAGCAGGTAGAGAATCTTTTTCATAGCGGTATTATTGTAGAGTAAAGCTAAACTAATTTCCTGATTGCCTAATGTGCCTGTTTCCCAATAATATTTACTTTGGTGCCATGATTATTCCTGCGCCTACAACCGTTGATTTTTCGACTATCGAAAGCGGGCTTATTGGTTTAAAGATTGGCCGATGCAATCACGATTCATTCAACGCAAATGAATTGTATAGCCAAATTACCGAAGGCCACTACGACCTCTGCCGCCTCAAAGTACCTGCCGAAGATGAACATGCTACTGCGCGTTTACATCAAACGGGTTTGCCTTATTTTTTCAGCGGCAGTATTCGTAAATACAGAACCTGCATAGCCGAATATCCTAAAGTGCATTACCAGTATTCCGATTTGATTTTTGAACTGTATGATGGCACACAAAACCAATTATTAAAAGATATGTTGGTTGATACCTGGGGGCAATATCCGCTCGGCTATTACCGCACCCCTTACACCAGCGAGTTGGTTACTAAAGAACAGGAAATAGAATCCGTGTATCAGTATTACAAACAGTATAACCTCAATAAAGATTATCCGCTCAATCAGATACTGTTCATGAAACATGGCGAAAAGTATGTGGGCATATTTACGTTGAACACCGTAGGTAACACACTCGAGTGCAACCTCGCGGGCATTTTAAAACCTTACCGCAGCGATGGCTACTTTCACGATGAAATGAACTTTAAAAAAGAATACTGCATCAAGCACGGCTTGGAGTATTTCACCTTTGGCGCGCGCAACGAAAATGCTGCGGTGCAAAAAATATTTCAGCATTTAGATTTTCAAACAGCGGGTAACGATAACGTGTTTCATCTTCCCTCGTTGCTTACTTACAGCAAAGCAACACCCGTTTTAAAAGAACTGAAGCCAAAAGAAATGGACTACGGAAAACTTTCGGGCACACTGTATCACGAAGCCAGTTTACTGGCTCAACAACATTTGCCGGGCGAAAGCACGATGTCGTTTCAGCTTAAGCATCCCGAAATTTTATTGAAAGAAGAAGCGGTAACCATTCGTTTTTCTGTACCTGTGGTAACAGAAAACGAAGTGCTGGTAGTCATGCGTAGTGAAAATGAAAACGGCAAAGGGTTTACAGGATATTTCAGGATAGCAAATTAACTAACTGCACTTTGGGCGCTCCCCGGCTTTACATCTTTTACCACCAACTTCTTTTTGATGTAAGTATTATAAAGATGCTCAGGAATGCTTGGCTTAGTTACCATAAAAAACATAGCCGTTAAAAGCTTGGACGATTTCCAGGCAGTAGCCATACTTCCCCTTCCATAACGAATGCCTATAGTGGTGGTCAGGTTTTCTACATAATGCCAGGTAAACGAAGGAAACCAAAGCACATCGCCCGGCTCTAAAATAATTTCGTACTGGTGCGCATATTTATACAACGGAAACTGCGGGTCGTTCCGGTGATTAGGATTTACATTGCTAAACATGTACGAAGAACGGTCGGTGCGGGCATCTACAAATAGCCTATTGCTGGGTGGATATAAAGTCCACTTCTTGCGCCCCATTACATTCACAAACAATACCGGACTAAACCCAATGTGAAAAGGAGTAATAGTGCCTTTAATGCCCATAAACGTTTTCAAATCTTCGCCCCACGAAACCGGCAGGGCAGTCATTTTGCGCAGCCATTGTAAATCAAAATCACTTTTCAGTTCATCATTTTCATTTACTATTTCCGAAAACTTTAAATACTTAAGCGAGCCGTTTTTTATTTGCCGGATATAGTCACCAAAATAGAGTTTCTCATACTCTTGGTCGGGTGCCATGCCAACATGGTCCATAATTTCCACTTCCTTATTGCCATAGTTTTTTTCAAAAAAATCTAAGTCCCACTTTTGTACCGCAGGCCAGTCTTTAGCCACCCCGCGAAAAACTTTCGGAGCCCCGTCTTCCCGCCATTGCTTTACAAAATCTTCATCGCTGATGTTATTGTCCAGTTCCTCTACTTCATAAACTTTCATGTCTTCGGTACCCGCAAGATACAGGTCCATTTTTTGGTAAAGTTTGCTTTCGCGGGTGCCTAAGTATTTTTGGAAGCGCTTATAGCCCATCAAATGCTCCATAAAAACAGAGGATTATAGCGATACCAATCCAGGGTTTTAATGTTTGCCGGTTTCATGCGCAGATATTAATGCCAATCAAATGCTGATTCATTTTTTTATAAAAGAGGTTGAATATAAACTCGTTTTATGCTTATGCCACCTTGGGTATGTTCGGATACAATTGTCCTTCGCCTTCTCTTATACTCTCCATAGCCGGCTGTGATTCTGCGGCAAACTTACTGCGAAACCAAACCGAAATAAAATTAAACACCTGCCATAAGTTCACCTTATAAAACCGTAACAGAAACCACATATAGTAAACCGAAAAAATCAAGTCGCAAATCACCCGCCAGTTATTTCTGGCCAAATACACTAATGGCTTTTTAAGCGAAGGAAAAGTAACAATAGTGCCAAACACCCGTTGCAAATTCACAATGCGGTTAAACTCCAAATCGTTTTTCAAATACCTATCGAAATAAGAAATGCCCAACGAGTCTGAAACATTAGCATCTAATAAATGATGGTCTACCGCATATTCATGCAGCACCGTGCCGGGATATGGCTGATACACCACCGAAGCGGCATACACGGGTTTAATGAGAATATTCAAATCAATAGTTTCCAGCACCTGCTCAAAGGTTTCACCGGGCAACCCCACCATGTTGAGCGTGGTAAACTTAATGCCGTACTTGGTAGCCAAAGCTGCTGCATCAATAATTTCATCGTTCTTTACATCGCGCTTCAACACTTCTTTGCGGTATTTTTCATCGCCACATTCTACGGCAATGCCCAATAACCCCAAATTATTTTTGGCCAATTCAATCACGTATTCCTCTTTATTAAACCGCTCAATGCGAATAGCCCCGCACCATTTCATTTTGCCGTTTTTTAATTGAGATACTCCTCTCAATACATCTAAATAAAGCGCGCGGTTATTGCCAAAATGGTCATCCACAAAATGCGCCATTTCTTTATTAGGCGCTTCTTTCACACACAGTTGTAATTCCGCTAAAATAATGGCAGGCCTTCTTTCGCAAATAAACTTGCCTAGCCCTTCAAATATTTTTTTAGCCGCAGGAATAAAACAGTAAGAACAAGTGTAAGGGCATCCTCTGCTTCCTAATAACGGAACAGTAGGTCGCTCTTTAATTTTAGCGTATTTCCAGTAAATGCCGCGGTCGGGAAAAGGGAGGGTATCTAAATCATCTACTAATTTTGCTCCGGGGTTTTTCTTAATTGTTCCATCGGCTAACCTGAACCAAAAACCGGGAAGTGAAGTATCCATTTCACCTTTATCAATTGAATTCCAAAGTTCATTGAAACAAACTTCTCCCTCACCCGTGCATACGGCATCAATACAGGGTTCCTCCATGGATTTGGCAGGATTTAAAAACACATGCACCCCTCCAAACACTACGGGCTTATGCAAACGCTCTTTCAAAAACCTGGCCTTCTCCACCGCCCATTTATAACTACCGCTCAAAACCGAAAAAGCAAGAATATCGGGCTTAAAATCTTCTACCGCTTTTACCCAGTCCTTTTCGGCATATTCCACTATCACATCGCAGTCATGACCATGCTTCTTGAGATAAGCACTCAAATACATAGTGCCGAAATACTCATGTGCAAAATCCTGAATAAAAATTACTCCTGCCATTAGAACTATACCTTGGTTAACAAATACATTGTGTCAAATCCAAAGTAAATTTTCATTTTCTACTTTACCAACTTAAATCAGACGCTTTTAAAAAAGACTAAGAAGGTTTTCTAAATTCACCCCGTAAGCAATTGAATTTTATAGTATGGCAAAAGTGCTTTTTGTACAGGATATAGTTTATGAATACTTTGGAGTGATGTATTTGAGCGCATACTTAAAACAGCACGGGCACCAGTGCGATGTAGCCATAGAGTATGCCGATAAAAACTGGTTAGAAAAAGCAGAAGCCTTTCAACCCGACCTTATTGCCTTCTCAGTGCTCACCGGTAGCTATAAATGGGCACTCGAAAAGGCGGAGTTTCTAAAGGCAAAATTCAACAAACCCGTGGTGTTTGGAGGGGTGCATGTATTCCTGAATCCTGCTAAAACTATTCAGGAGCCGTGCATTGATATTGTATGCACAGGCGAAGGTGAAATTCCCCTGAAAGAACTCTGCGACTCTATAGATAAAGGAGCAGTAGACACTTCGCTCAAAGGTTTTTGGTTTAAAACGCCCGAAGGCGAAATCAAAAAGAACCCACCGACAAAACTCATCAACGACCTGGACAGTATTCCCTTTGCCGACCGTTCCATCTATTGGAAATATCCCACCATTGCCGACCGCGATACCATACCCATGCTGGGTAGCAGAGGATGTCCTTACACCTGCACGTATTGTTTTATCCCCTCTGCCAAAAAGATATTTGAAGGGCAAGGCGATTTTATTCGCGAACGAAGTGCCGAAAGCATATTGGCAGAAATTGAAAACTGCCTCACCTTATCACCGGCTAAGCAAACCATCCATTTTGTAGAAGACCACTTTGGTAACAATCGCCAGCAATCGCTCACCGTTCTTCAGGGTATATCAAAACTGAAAGGCGGAAAAATGACCTGGATGGGCGCCATACGGGTAGAGCGGTTCAATAAAGAAGAATACGTAAAAGAGTTAAGCAAAACCAATCACGGCTTATTAGGTATTGCGGTAGAATGTGGAGATGAAAAATACCGTAAAGAAATCTTGAAGCGCGATGTAAAAAATGATGAACTTATTGATGCGGCAAATTTGGCGCGCAAGTATGGAATCAAATTCACCACCCTCAACATGCTTGGCTTGCCGGGTGAAACATTTGAACAATCTCTTTTGACCTTAGACCTCAACATTCAAATCAATCCGGTTTACGCCAACTGTTATGTGTATCAACCATTTCCCGGCACTGAGTTGCAAAAGTATTCGGTAGAGCATCATCTTTTAGATGAATCGGTGATTGATAATATAGGTCTGTCTTTCTACGACAGGTACTGGAAAAACAATGCTTCCTTAAATCAAATTATTAACCTGCAAAGAGTATTCGGGCTTATCGTAAAATTTCCTGCGCTCAAAAAACCATTAGTTTATCTGGCGCGAAACAATTGGCGGATAGCCGTTGATTTAATTTTTGGAATGTACTACGCTTGGTTTTTAGCCTTCTACTATAACCTTACACCTTCCCAAATTTTTCAACTCATCAATCTTTGGGTACGCAATAAATTTTCGTGGGGCGGTGATCCTTCTTCGCAAAGCATAAAACAGGGCGAAGGGCAACTGTATCCCAATATGAGTAAGGGTTAATTTTGTAAATAAAAATTACGCTCCATAAATTTAACCTATGGTTAAAAACCAACCCGATATTTCCATTGTAGTACCTGTTTACAACAGTGCGCTCATTATTCCCGAATTGATTGCACGAGTACAAACAGCCATACAGTCTTCTACGCTTACTTATGAACTGCTTTTGACTGACGATTGCAGCACCGATAATTCATGGCAAATCATTTCAGAACTAAGCAAAACGAACGACCACGTTATTGGTCTTCGCCTTTCAAAAAACAACGGACAGTGGTGTTCCACGTTAGCAGGCATAAGCCGCGCTTCAGGCAAATACATTGTTACTATAGATGACGATTTAGAATATGGACCGGTAGATATTGTTAAACTCTACAACCACATTATTAGCGGTGAACATTATGTTGTTTTTGGTATGGCAAAAGAGAAATACCTTTTACAAGGCAAGAACGAAAGAATTTCGAGATGGCGGAAAAGTTTAGTACATAGATTATGGAGTAGTCCTCCTACCGATAGTTTTAAAATTTTCAGACGCGATTTAGTTTTTAACGGCAATCAATTCCTGCCAACCGTTTTTTTAGATGCTTTTATCATTCATCAGCTCGACAAAAAATTTATTGGTTACATGGAAGTTGGTTTCAATAAACGGTTTGCGGGTGTTTCCAATACTCCCTTTCTAAAAAAGATACAACTATTCTTTCTCTACGGTTTTCATTTTGCACTTCACCCCGAAAAATATGTAGTGGGGTTAACCATCTTGTTTTTTGTTTGTATTGCCGCCACAGTTTTCTTATCTGTTACACATACCACTCTTTCTCTGTTACTTCCTGTGGCAAGTCTTTTATTGTTAGTCACCGGCTTACTGAATTTGTATTACTCCTTGGGAATATTCAGTAAAACCAAACAGTTGCCGCTTTATTTAATTGTAGAAGAGGTCAGCAAAAAATCCATCTGAATTTACTCTACCGGTTACAGAAAATATGAGCTAATAACATAGATTTGTCCAAAATCATAAAGCTTTATTCTCTTGAGTACTTCTTATCCTATTCCTTTCCATACACCCACTTTAATAGGAGAAGAAATCAGCTTCATACAACAAGTTATTGCCAACGAAAATTGGATAAAAGAAAGCGAGGAAAGCCGTCTGTTTTTTAAAAAATATTATCCCAATAGCACTTGCTTCTTCACCAACTCATGCAGCACCTCATTGTAAAGCTTTATCTTTTTAGGGCGCAGATATTTCTCAGAATTTTTTAAACCAAGAACATATTCGCCAAAATAATACAGGTTGTGTTTCAGCCATTGTGATAATGTTACGCCTTGTGGTCTCATAGCTTCTGTTTTTGAGAGGTTAAAAAAACGATTTCTGTTATACTTATCCTTAAAAAGGGAAAAGTGTGTAATTGCAACAAAAGTAAAAAAAATGAGTTAAGGCAAAAATTTTCCCTGTTTTTAAAAGTGACTTTCCATTTGACGGTTATAGATTGAATAATCGTTGTCGAAAAAATAAATAAAACATAGGTATCTGCTTCATTTTCCTTTGTGGAATCATATTTTCGGGCGGCTATTAATTGCTCTACAAAAACAGGTAACTTGAAACATCTTAAGTCATGGCTCCCCTTCCTTTTAGCTGGTGGCACCATGGTGCTTATGTATGCACTTTATGGATTTTATTTAGAAGATGCTGAAAGGTTTGGCGCTTCGGTATTGTACGGTGGTATTTGCGCACCACCTGTTTCAGACAATTGGTTTTTCGACCCCTGGTTGTTTCACGTACCTATACTCGCCCGGTTATCTACGGCTTTTGAAACGGTGCCCGTTTTAGGGGTATGGCATATCATTACGCAGTTTCTTTACTTAACGCTTTGGTATCATTTAGCCCTTCGTGTATTAAACAGAAATGGGAAACAAAATCTGCTGATTGTTATTCCTGTCAGTTGCTTGCTGGTAGTTGCCCTAATGGGAACTTCCCTTGTTTACTTTTACAATTTGCGCGATGCTATACTGCTTACTACAGCCTGTCTCTTGCTTTATTTTGACTATAATCAACATGATGGAAGAAAGCCCGTTCATTTTCTGCTCATTTTTTTGCTGGGTTGTTTATTAAGACTACCCGGAGCCATATTATCGCTCACCGCCATTACGGTGCTGTTTTTTCTTTACTACCGAAACGTCAAAACACTTTTCCATTTTTTGAAACTGCCTTGGTTGATGGTGATTGTTTTAGCAATGCTTGTTAAAGGTCATGAGTTAGTAGTGAACAACCCGGGCATGAAAATAGAACAGGGTTATGAATACGCGTTAACCGACAGAGGGGCTGTTTTGCCGGTATCGGTTATGACAACTACAGAAGATACTATGCGGTACAGAGCACTTACCGAATACTTTCTCATTTCAGATTCTGCGCAAATAAATATTGACTTTATTGCCCGTGTGGTTGACAATAATAAGTACCTCAGTCTTGGAATCACACAGAGCGATTTTGCCCACCTCTTAAAAAAATCGCTGCCGGTTGTAAGAAAATATAAAGAGCTTATTCTTCTGTTTTACCTTTTACTTCTCATAGCCGGGTATAATCGTTCAGGAACATTTTTTACTGTTATCCTTTTCAATATTTTCTGTTGGTTAATTGTGCTTGTTATAGGTATGAAGCTAAGTATGTATAACTATTTTTTGGCGCCATGGCTTGCGATAACTTTTGGCGCTTCTTTGTATTTTCTTTTCATACAAAAGCCATTCAACTTTATGCAAAAGACAGGAGTGCTTATAGTGCTCACTATTCTCTTAGGTTATGAAACTAAAGGCTGTCAGGAAATTTCATATCAGGAAACAGCCTACAACAAAATGGCGTTTACTTACCTGGAAAAACTTGATACACTTTCACTTCAGGCAACACCCGTACTATGGGGTTTTGAGGAACTCTATTTGCCTACTGCACTGTTTTCAAGAACGGAATCAAGCGTTCTGAAAAAATGTATTTTTCAAAACATGTTTTTTCTGAATTACTATCGTTTTGGGCAGGAGAGAGCGCTCCAAAAATTCGGGTTCAGTCCCTTGGATTGGCGAAGCATGAATCTTGGGTTTAAACAGAACAATGATAAAATCTGCTTTGTACTGGATGATAGGTTTGCTGCTTTTCTCGGTCAGTATTACAACACTATTTACGGCTTAGATTTTACACTTGTAAAGGATATTCCCGAGAAGGAAATTTATCCGGGCAATTTTGTTTATCACTTAGATGAAAAGTAAATTCAACTAAACTCACGTAACCAAAATATGCACTAATAGCATAAATTTGTGCGAAACCAGCAAAGCAAAATCCACTTGAGCAAGGCTTATAACATCCCGTTTCATCAATCTACCCTTACCGAAGGAGAAGTGACTGCTGTACAGGAAGCTGTAAGCAACGGAAACTGGATAAAGGAAAGCGAGCATAGCAAGCAGTTTTTCAAAAAATATTATCCCGATAGCACCAGCTTTTTTACCAATTCATGCAGCAGTTCATTAGAAATGGCTATTCGCATATTGGGAATTGGAGCAGGTGATGAAGTAATCATACCGGGCTTCGGCTACGTGGCAGTGGCTAATGCCATAGTAAATAACGGAGCCACACCTGTATTTGCCGATGTGGTGTTGATCAACGGAAACATTGACGTGCAAAGCGTAGAAGCGAATATTTCATCGCGCACCAAAGCAGTTATTGCCATTCATTATGCCGGCAATCCTTTTGATATTGATGCCTTGGATCAACTCTGCCGAAACAAAAAAATTTATCTCATAGAAGATGCGGCTCAATGTATTGGCAGCACTTACCAAAATAAGGCATTAGGTTCTTTCGGTCACTTGGCCTGCCTTAGTTTCGACTATATGAAAAATATTTCGTGCGGGCATGGTGGACTTCTTATTGTAAACGATCAATCCTTGTTACAAAAAGTGCAGTCAGCATTTGATAACGGAACAAACCGGCAGGCATTAGCCGAGGGAAAACAAAAACAATTTGACTGGGTAAGTAAAGGCAGCAATAACCAGATAAATCCTATTGCGAGCCACTTCCTCTATCCACAGTTAGTGCAATGTGAGCAAATTACAAAAAGCAGAATACAGAAATGGAATCTGTATTGCCGGTTACTTACACCACTTTTCGAAAAAGGTAAAATCAGTTTACCTATTGTAGAGATAACACATAATGCACACATTTTTTATTTGGTTACGCATAGCGAAGAGGAGCGGAATGAATTGCGCAACTACCTTAGAGGAAAGGGGATTTTCAGTGAACAGCATTATTCTTTTTTACCCGAAACTTCCTTTGGTAAACAATTCCCTTTTGTAAGAGAAAGGCTTCAAAACTCCGAAAGACTTTGTAGTCAATTATTGCGGCTTCCTTTATCGCACCATATTTCAGAGAAGGATATTGAAATTGTGGCAGCTAACATTATGGAGTATTTTACTACTTAACATACAGCCAACAAAAATTTAATTGCTTTGTATTAGTAAGTAATGGAAACTTCCACCCACATAAAACCGCTGCGAATAGTTAAGTCCGGAAGAGACAGTGCCACTGACTATTTTAAAGAAGTTTGGAAACACCGTAACCTTGTGCTTGTTTTTGCCTTGCAGGAATTCAAATTACAATACGCGCAAACCCGTCTTAATTTATTATGGGTGATTCTGCGACCACTGATGGTGTTGGCTCTTTTTACCTTCATTTTCGACCAACTCATTCACTTGCAAGGCGTGTCGTATCCCTATTTATTGTTTGCATTAACGGGCATGCTTATATGGAATAATTTCAGTTTTATGGTCAACAATGCAGGTAATGTAATTATGGCAAATCAGCAGTTGATTAAAAAAATGTACTTCCCCCGAATCATTCTAGTTTTTTCAAAAATGCTGGTTGGATTGGCAGAAACGGGCGTAACATTTTTATTAATACTGATGCTTGCAGCTGTGCTTCAATTTCTTTTGCATCTGCAAATTCTACTGCTTCCTGTTTTTATTGTTGTCAACCTTATTATTGGGTTGGCCGTTGCTGTTTGGCTCAATGCACTAACTATTCGTTACAGAGACCTGCACCAGTTTGTACCTACTTTAGTGGGTTTCTTAATTTGGCTTACGCCTGTGTTCTATCCGGTATCTCTCATTCCTTCAAAATATTCTTTCCTGGTTTACTT
>CANJVG010000114.1 GCA_947478005.1 Bacteroidota bacterium | reverse complement strand
TTTCGGGCACTACCTTTAACCTAACCCTGATGGACACCCTCAAGCAACTGCGCACCGGCCAGCAAACCGTAACCGCAGGTGTCAATGGCGATTTTTGGGGGCCAACTTTGTTTTTTAATAAGGGCGATACGGTGCACATGAACGTGCACAACCTGCTCAACGATTCCACCACCCTGCACTGGCACGGTATGCACCTGCCGGCTGTAATGGATGGCGGCCCTCATCAGGTGATTCCCGTGGGCACCATCTGGCAACCTTACTGGAAGGTAACCAATAATGCCGCTACCTACTGGTATCACCCCCACCTGCACGAAATGACACAAGACCAAATGACCAAGGGCCTTGGCGGCTTTATTATTGTGCGCGATGCAGAGGAGGCAGCCCTTGCGTTGCCGCGCACCTATGGGGTAGATGATATTCCGCTGATGCTCACCAGCCGCAAATACCTTACGGGAAATGCTTTTGCAGTAACCAATACGGCTTATGGCGATTATATGCTCACCAACGGAACGCCTAATGCCCAGGTGAGTTTGCCCAAGCAGATGGTACGATTGCGCATTCTGAATGCCGAAATGGAACGGGCTTACAATTTAGGTTTCAGCGATGGAAGACCATTCTACATTATCGGTAACGATGGTGGATTGCTGAACGATACGGTGGAAGCAACCCGCGTGATTCTGGCTGTGGGTGAGCGCATCGAAATCCTTGTTGACCTCAGCAATAAATCGATAGGCGACACACTTAATCTGAATGCTTACAATGGTGGCTTCGGGCTTGGCTTCCCCGGTGGAGAACCTAACACCACCGGTCAGTTTGGTAGTTTGCTCAACAACAAAACCTTTACCTTGTTGCACATTAATGTAGCGGCTGCTACCGCCAATGCCATTACCACCATTCCGGCCACATTGGCTAATAACACCTACTGGACAGCCGCAGACGCCACGGTCAATAAATCTGTAACCGTTACGGGTGGTCAACCTGGTCAACCGCAAAATCCTTTTGGTTTTGACAATACTCATTTCGACTTTAATGTAATGAACAAAACCGTCAACCTGAATGATATTGAGAAATGGACTATCACCAACAGCAATGTGTTTGGCCATGCGTTCCATATTCATGATGTGGAATTTAAACTGGTGTCGAGAAGCACCGGCTCGGTGGGCGCTTACGAAAGCGGTTGGAAAGATGTATTGTATCTGCCCATCAATTCTTCAGCAACCTTTGTGGCAAAGTTTGATGACTATGCTGATTCTATTCATCCGTTCATGTATCATTGCCATTTTGCCAATCATGAAGACGCGGGTATGATGGGGCAGTTTGTAGTAAAAGATACAAGTACTATAATAAGCGGAATAGGAGAAAACAAGAAGGCATTCGTTGATTTCAGTTTATATCCAAACCCGGCTCATAACAAACTCTTCATTCAACTGCCGGAAGAGCATGCGGGTGTATATTATCTGCGCATGAGCGATGTGGCAGGCAGAACCGTTTACATGCTGCCTAAACCACAATTGGAAAATGGAATGGATATTTCCATGCTACCTGCAGGCGTTTATTTTGTAGCGCTCACTGATTCTAAATTCAATACCGCCATCAAGAAGTTTATAAAGGACTAAAACAGGTATTTCACTAACCTTGATAAAACGAAACTGTTGAAAAACCTATTCTTCTTCTTCGGCTTGCTGCTATTTGCGGTTTTGGCAAATGGACAGCGCAATACTATTCTGATTATAGCCGATGATTTAAGCCCCGATTATTTTGGCTTTTACGAGGACCATGTAGATACGGTAGATGTGCCAAACATCAGAGGCTTATTAAACAAAGGAGTTCGATTCTCCAATGCCATGTCCAACCCTGTTTGTTCTTCCACCCGCACGGGCATTTTGACGGGGCGCTATAGTTTCCGCACCGGAGTGGGAAACATTGTGGGCGGCACGGGTGGCTCGGGCGAGTTGGACACAGCCGAAGTAACCATTCCGCGTTTGCTGAAACAATACAATCCCTCTATTGCCACCGCCAATATTGGCAAATGGCATCTGCATCAACCATCGCCCGCTGCCCATTTGCAATACCCCAACCTGATGGGCTACGACCATTTCGAGGGGCCGTTTATCGGGCAGCTTCCGAGCTTTACCAACTGGACAAAATATACGAATGGAGTGCCGGGCACCGTTACGAATTATGCAACATCGGAGAACGTGGACAATGCCGTGAGTTGGGTGAAAGCACAAAACGCTACCAGCCCCTTCTTCTTGTGGTTGGCCTTCAATGCGCCTCATGCTCCTTTACATTTGCCACCCGCAGGGCTTCATACGTTTACTTCATTAAGCGGCACCCAGCAGGATATAACCCAAAACCCAAAATCGTATTTCAAAGCGATGATTCAGGCGCTGGATACGGAGATAGGAAGACTGTTCGATTCGCTCCAAACCATCAATCGCTTAGACAGCACCGACATCATTTTCATTGGCGATAACGGCAATACCATCCGCACCGCCCAGATTGACAACACAGACCGTGCCAAGGGAACCATCTATCAATATGGAGTTCATGTGCCAATGATTATTGCAGGGCCTTCGATCATCAATCCGGGAAGGACAAGTAATGCATTGGTCAATACAGCCGATTTATTCGCCACCATTCTTGAGTTGTTCAAAGATACGATGTGGCAATCGAATATACCGATAAACAAACCGGTGGACAGCAAAAGTATTTTGCCAATCTTACACAACCAAAGCAATCAAATTCGCCCTTGGTCATTCTGCGAAATGTTTAAAGTAACCCCCGACTCGGCAGATGGAAAGGCCATGCGCAACACCGACTATAAGTTGATTCGATTCGATTATGGGCAGGAAGAGTTCTATCATCTATCGGCAGATTCGTTGGAGCTAAACAATCTTCTGAATGGAACTTTAACCGCCACCGAACTTACCAATTACAACTACCTCTGCAACGAAATGACAAACCTTGTTGGCGTTGGCGCAACCTGCAATACGGGTGTAGGAATTATAGAGAGGAAAAGAGAAGATGCTTTATCTGTCTGCCCCAATCCTTTTACCTCGCACATCTTTGTGCAATCAACAAACAAGAACGAACACTACGTATTGACCGATTGCCTTGGGCAAACAATTTACACCGGTCAGCATATAGAAACACAAGACCTTTCAAATCTGGCACACGGTATATACTTTTTAAGAACGCTGGCTAAGCCTACCAGAGCCATCAAACTAATGAAGGAGTAATGCGCCATTCTTTTATCCGCGTTACGGTTCTATTCTTTATCTCCGTAGTTGGTCTTAGTTTAACCAACTCTGGTAAGCAGTCGGTCAAAGATTTCTCTTTGCAGAACGTAAACGGAAAAATGGTTTCTACCAAAGAGTATAAAGATGCCGAGGGCTTTGTGGTCATCTTTACCTGCATTCATTGTCCTTTTGCCAAGCTATATCATGAAAGGCTGAATCAGTTGAATGCGAAGTATGCTAAATTTCACGTGCCGTTGCTGCTTATTAATTCTTCCGACACCCTCATGTTTGCCAATGAATCGTTGGCGAATATGGCCAAGGTGGCGAAGGAAAAGAAATACAGTTTCCCTTATTTATTTGACCCGTCACAGGCTGTGGCCAAAGATTTTAAAGCAGAAAAAACTCCTCATGCTTTTGTAATCTGGAAAGAGAATAAGGAATGGGTGGTAAAATATAAGGGTGCCATTGATGATAATGGAGCGCATCCTGAATTAGTAAAAACTCCGTATGTGGCCAATGTGCTGGATGAATTATTAGCAGGCAAAACAGTATCGGTGACCGAAGGCTATTCGATAGGTTGCGCTATTCATTACCGGAAATAGCCAACCTTCTTTATCCTATTTAAAATCTACACCTTTTCAACCCTGCTGATGCTTTTATTCCTTCGGAGTTAAAAGGCAATTCGATGTACAGAGATTTTAATAGAATAAAAGAAATGGAATTAATCATTACCGCAAGTGCTGCACAAAATTCCGAGAGCTGAACTGTATTCCTTACCTTTTCCCCTCCAAAAAAATGCTTTTCAGTAAAACTTTATTGGCCCAATGAGAAGCTTCATTTGGGTATGCTTAAGATTTCGCTTTTTTTTCTGGCCCATGCCTATTGCTTGAACTAAACGAATCCTTTAGCCTATTCTGAACGTCTTCAGCATCTTCTTTGTAAAATCTATATAGGCCTGTCTATCCTCTTCATAGGCAAAAAGACGCCATTCCAACACATCATCGGGGTATGTGGTATCATAGTTGTAATGGAAATAATTGATTTGGACAAACGAAGTAGTAGAAGCCACATTTCCTGGCACTGTAAAGAGCACTGTAAAATTCGACTTCTTGGTTTCTACATCATTAATGTAAAACAAGGTGCCCTGCTTCCCCTGGTCGGTAGTAAAAGGCTCCGAACTGATAACCATCAAGTTCACCAAATCGGTTAATTCCTTTTGGTCAATCGTCTTCTCCGATTCTTTATAATAGGCCATTAAATGTTTTTTCACCTCCGCCAACACCTGTTGTTTCTTATCCTCCGAAGATTTCTTTGCAGTGTTCATATTAATGCTTAGCCCGTTCACCAGTTTCTTATCGGCCAACGGCATCGTAGAGGCCAAGGGCTCTGTTTCCGTCTTCAGCAGTTTGTAATCAATAATAGTTTGCAAACCTTTCTCCTTCCAAAGTGGATGAAGCGTCAAAAACAGATTGTCGTTAATCAGCTTGTTGGCATTGGTATCAACAGGAGCCTCCGGCTGAGCAAGCAACATATCAGGTATCTCGTTCAGTATTTCTCCGGCTGTCTTTTTCGGTTTAGGGTCTTCCTTCTTCTGTGCTTGTACAAAAATGCTGCTACTTAAAAGCAGTGCGATAAAAAGAAAACTTGATTTCATAATTTTGATTAAAGCATTAAAAAAAGCCACTGATTATTCAATGGCCTTTTAGTTTAAGTTAAAGCAGTTTAGTTCCAATCCATTTGTTCATCATCTCCAATTTGAGGGGGGGTAGGAGGAGGAGAAGACTCCGTATAATTTGTTTCATCTTTCTCCACGGTACGATGATTAGCTAAATCTAAATTAGGTTCCCTTTTAGGTCTATGATTGCTATGATTTGTGCCGGGTCTATCCTTGCGCTCTGCTTCATAATCAAAGTCGGGCATCAAATCTGTTTTCACATAGTTGATAGTCTCATTCAGGCTCTCTACAAACTTTTTGAAGTCTTCTTTATAGAGATAAATCTTATGGCTTTCATAGCCATCTCCCTCAAACTTCTTCTTGCTTTCGGTAATAGTTATAAAATAGTCCTTTTGCTTCGTGCTTCTTACATCAAAGAAGTAGGTTCTTCTTGTACCGGCTTTTAGTTTCTTGCTATAGAAACCCGCATACTTACCATCGTTGTTATTCTCCACGGTTCTTGAATTTTAATTGAAACTGAATTTAGTTGTTGTATAAATATAGTATGCTAAGTTATCTTTTTAATTAACAAAGATTAAATCCTTGTCCATCTGTTTTTCATCTCGCTGTTCTTTTAACTGCTTCTCATAAATTTCAGCATACACGCCATTCGCTTTCAACAATTCGGCATGAGTTCCTTGCTCTGCAATCCTTCCGTCATCCAGCACCGCAATATTATCAAAGTGAATAAGCGAGAAAATACGATGCGTGATAATGATGGCCGTTTTACCTGCCAACACTTCATCCAGGTTCTGTTGAATCTGTTTTTCAGTAGCGGTGTCTACAGCACTGAGGCAATCATCGAGCAAAAGAACGTTCGGCTGCTTTATAAGAGCGCGCGCAATAGAAATTCGTTGCTTTTGCCCGCCCGAAAGGGTTACACCTCTTTCCCCCACCATAGTTTCATATCCCTGCGGAAAGCTTTCAATTTCGTTGGCTATAGCCGCATAACCGGCAAAGCGCATAGCGTTGTCTTTCGAAACATCCTTTACTCCAAATGAAATATTCTCCGTTATGGTTTCTGAAAACAGAAACATATCCTGCGGTACAAAACCTATTTGCCTGCGAAGTGAACCCGTCTTATAATCACTAATCTCTATGCCATCAACCAAAATATTTCCGCTGGTTGTATTATACATGCGCAATATCAAATCAGCAATGGTAGATTTCCCTGAACCTGTTCTGCCTATAATTGCTAAACGTTGTCCGGCCTTTACTTTAAATGAAACATCCTTTAAGGCTCTAATCCCTGTATCGGGATAAGTAAATGAAACATGGTCGAATGTAATTTCGCCTTTTATATCTCTCTCAACTCCTTTGCCATGTGTAATGGACGATGGTTGATTTAAGAAGGCGCTAATTCTTCTCTGCGAAATAATAGCCCGTTGAATCATTGACACCGTGAATCCAAGGGAACTCACCGGCCACATCAGCATATTGGTATACATAAAGAACGCAGTTATATCGCCTACAGAAAGATTTCCCTGCCCTGCCTCCATACCGCCCACAAACACTACTATAACAATGCTGCAACCAACCAGAAATGTCATGACCGGAAAGAAAAGAGAATCAATACGTGCGAGAGTTATTTGTCGTTTCCTGTATTCTTCACTTTCCGATTCAAAGAAACGAAGCATTTCCTTTTCACGACTATAAGCCTGCACTACTCTTATGCCCGAAAATGTTTCCTGTGCATTGGTCGTTAAGTCCGAAAGTTTCTCCTGAATCCTAGCGCTGTATTTTCCAATTTGGCCATTGATAATATAGATGGTTACCGAAAGAAAAGGCAGAGGAATCAACACCCACAGCGTCAATTTAGGGCTGATAAGAAACATCGACCCCAGCGCAAATGAAATAGTAAAAAACAAATTGACGGTGTACATCAAAGCAGGGCCTATATACATTCTTACCTTGCTCACATCTTCGGTAATGCGGTTCATTAAATCACCAGTGTTATTCTTTCGGTAAAAAGCTAAGTCAAGTTGTTGGTAATGGGCATAGAGTTCGTTTTTCATATCGAACTCTACCAGACGAGAAACTACGATAATGGTTTGGCGCATTAAAAAAGTAAAGCCTCCGGCACAAAAAGCCACAAAAAGATATTTCAGAAACAACCAGAATACCTGGGTGCCAATTTGGGAACGAAGCGCCTCGTTAAGTTGTTCGTTGGTGTTTACATTTTTCAGATTCTGAACAATGAGATTAACCGCATTCTTCGTAATAATGGGGTTGTAAACGCTTAAGGCATTGGCGCTAATTACGAATAGAACACCCGCAAGCAAGCGCCATTTGTAGCGTATAAAATATTTATTGAGGTATATGAGTTCTTTCACTGTGCTTTATCCGAAATAATTTATCAACCGAAATATTTTTCCTCGCTTCGAGTTGGTTTGGTAAAATCAAATTCCTTGTCAACTTTGCCGCGCCTCTAAAGTGGCGAAGCTATAAAAAACAATTTATGAGTATTGATACCAATGTAATGAAGAGTGTGGAGAAGCGAACGGCCCATGTGTTTGAAATGATGGAGCCGATGGAGCATGAGCAGGTGATGTTCTTTAATGATAAAGATACCGGATTGAAAGGAATAATAGCAGTTCATAACACGGTTTTGGGGCCTTCATTGGGCGGATGCAGAATATGGAATTATGAAAATGAAAGCGAGGCATTATGGGATGTCTTGCGCTTGTCGCGCGGTATGACCTTTAAGTCAAGCATAAGTGGGATTAACTTAGGTGGAGGCAAGGCTGTGATCATAGGCAATCCGAAAGTGAAACGGGATGAGGCCTTCTGGCGCAGATTCGGCAAATTTGTGGATAGTCTGAACGGGAAGTATATTACCGCAGAAGATGTGGGCACCAGCACCGAAGTAATGAGCATAGTGATGAAGGAAACCAAACATGTAACCGGCAAACCTGTTTCGGCAGGCGGCACAGGCGACCCATCTCCGTTTACAGCTTATGGTGTTTTCCTTGGCTTGAAAGCCAGTGTGAAAGAATTAACCGGTAGCGATTCGTTGGAAGGGAAACGGGTAGCCGTACAGGGAGTAGGTCACGTAGGTCATGGATTGGTGGGGCATTTAACCAAAGCCGGAGCTAAGGTTTTTATTACTGATATTAATACCGTTAACCTGGAAGCAACTGCTAAAGAATTTAATGCAACAGTTGTTGGCACTCACGAGATTTACGATTTGGACGTGGATATTTACTCGCCATGCGCTTTAGGCGCCACCGTAAATACCGATACTATTTCCACCCTCCGTTGTTCTATCATAGCAGGTGCAGCCAACAATCAGTTGGCGGATGAAAATCTGCACGGACAAATGTTGCTCGACAAAGGAATAATTTATGCCCCCGATTTTCTGATTAATGCAGGCGGTGTAATCAATTGTTACCGCGAGGTTCATTCGCTTTCTGAAGAGAAATCAAATGAACTGATTGAAAATATTTACACCCGTACACTGGAAATTTTCAAGAAATCAAAACTGGAAAACATTCCTACGCAGGAAGCTGCAATAAGAATAGCCGCTGACAGAATTGCTAAGGCGAAGTTGAATTAGTAGTGAAGTAAGCTGTAGATTTTTAGATTTGCGGCTCGGGATTAGTTGATCTATACAAAACAGTTCTTTAAAACATTGGCTCATGCTTGGCAGAAGAAATTTAAGAATTAAGGTAATGCAGGTGTTATACGCATGGGAAATGGATCACGATATTCCGCTCACGGTTTTGGAGCGACAACTTTCTACTCAAATTCAGAAATCAGTTTCGCTTTATCTCACCAATCTTCTCTATCTGATTGATGTTTGCAATTATTCGATGGTGGACAAAGCCAAGAAGCTGGCCCGCTACATTCAAACCGAAGAGGACAAAAACACCCGCACAACTATTGCCGCTAATGCCATAGTGGCCTTTTTGCAAGAGGATATCACCTTCAACTCTATGGTAAAATCAGAAGGGCTTCGTCATCATGTGAATGAGGACATCGTTAAAAAGCTCTACAATGATTTGGTTTCGAAACCAAAATATAAAGAGTATTCAGCTATTGACCATCCAACCTTGGAGCAGGACAAAGAGATTATTGCTTTTATCCTCAAAAAGATACTTCAAAGCGAAGAAGATTTAACTCATCATCTGGAAGAACTTTTCATTAATTATGATGATGACAACTCGTTGTTGCTGCACATTACTACCAAGCAGGTAGAAGCATTTTCGGCAGATAAGAAGGATAACTTCTTTGCCAACATGAATGTGTGGGAAGAAGAAAAGAAATACGCGCTTCAATTATTGGCTAAAACCCTTCATAACGATGAGGAGTTGACCGCCCTGATAGAACCTAACCTTACCAATTGGGATATGGATCGCGTGGCCATGCTCGATTTAATATTGATGAAGCTGGCAGTGTGCGAACTGAAATTTTTCCCGACTATTCCGGTGAAGGTTTCTATCAACGAATACATTGATATTTCTAAACTCTACAGCACGCCCAAAAGCAAGGATTTTGTGAACGGGGTGCTCGACCGTGTAAAGAACGGTATGCTCGAAGCCGGTGAAATAAAAAAGCACGGCAGAGGGTTGATGGAGTAATGGTTAACAGTTTCTAGGCTATAGACTACTACCCGGAACCATCTATAGTCCCTTTGATACAATATAGAATACCGCGCATTGAAGTAAAGCGTTTTATTGAGTGCAACAAGTTAATGCGGAAGAAGGTCGTGATGTGGGTCAGCTATTTTTCGTCTTAAAACTAATACAGGTTTACTGCATCAATTGAGCAGTAAACCTGTATTAGTTTCAAGTATAGAAAAAACCTTTAAGCCTCTTCCTTTGTCAAAGCAGACTGATGCGTTATACGCAACTCTTCGGCTACTTTATCCAGTTCAATTAAGAAAGTATCCCCTTTTTTAGCACTTGCTCGTAGGATCTCTTCAGCCAACGGGTCTTCCACATATTTCTGGATAGCGCGGTGAAGTGGTCGAGCACCAAACTGAGGATCATAACCTTTATCAGACAAGAAATCCTTGGCTTCATCCGTCAATTTAATTTCGTAGCCCAACTCCACTATTCGTTTAGTTACATCGCGCAGAGCAATATCAATAATCTTATGAATAGATTCTTTGCCCAAAGAGTTGAAGATGATAACATCATCAATACGGTTCAAAAACTCTGGAGAGAACGTGCGTTTCAAGGCTTTTGTAATTACATTATTAGCCATCTCATCGCTTTGGTCGTTCTTCGATTTTGTAGCAAAACCAACACCCGTGCCGAAATCTTTCAAGTCGCGGGCTCCTATGTTCGAGGTCATTATAATAAGTGCATTTTTGAAATCCACTTTTCTACCCGAACTGTCGGTGAGAATACCATCGTCAAACACCTGCAACAGAATATTGAAAACATCAGGATGTGCTTTTTCAATTTCATCCAACAAAACCACGCTATATGGTTTTCTGCGAACCTTCTCCGTCAATTGTCCGCCTTCCTCATAACCCACATATCCCGGAGGCGCACCCACCAAACGGCTCACAGAGAATTTCTCCATGTATTCGCTCATGTCAATACGTATCAATGAATCTTCGCTGTCGAATAGATAACGCGCAATCGTTTTAGCCAATTCCGTTTTCCCAACGCCTGTTGGTCCAAGGAAAATAAATGTGCCGATTGGTTTCTTCGGGTCTTTCAATCCCACACGATTACGCTGAATAGCTCGAGTTACTTTTTTCACTGCATCATCCTGCCCAACAACCGACCCTGTAATCTGGGCATTCATGTTTACCAGTTTGTTATTCTCCGTCTGGGCTATCTTGTTTACAGGAATACCAGTCATCATGGCTACTACTTCTGCAATATCTTCTTCACTTACCGGAAAATGCTTCACTCTCGATTCTTCATCCCATTGAGTTTTTGCCTTTTCCAGATCCTCCAACAAACGCTTTTCAGTATCGCGAAGCCTTGCTGCTTCTTCATACTTCTGGCTTTTCACCACCTGGTTTTTCTGATTTTTTATTTCCTCTACTTGTTTCTCCAATTCAATTATATTCTTGGGAACATGAATGTTTTTCAGGTGAACCCGTGCACCCACCTCATCCATTACATCAATGGCTTTATCGGGTAAAAAACGATCAGTAATATAACGGGTAGAGAGCTTCACACATGCTGCAACAGCCTCCGGAGAATAATCAACACTATGATAGTCTTCGTATTTCCCTTTAATATTAGTAAGAATCTGAATTGTTTCTTCAGGCGAAGGCGGGTCAACAATTACCTGTTGAAATCTACGGGCAAGCGCCCCGTCCTTTTCTATGTACTGACGATACTCATCTAAAGTAGATGCACCAATACATTGCAGTTCACCTCGTGCCAAAGCTGGCTTAAAAATATTCGAAGCATCCAGCGAACCGGTTGCTCCTCCGGCACCTACAATGGTATGGATTTCATCAATGAACAAAATCACATCGCGATTCTTTTCGAGTTCATTCATAATCGCTTTCATCCGCTCTTCAAACTGTCCGCGATATTTTGTTCCGGCTACTAAGGCAGCCAAATCCAACATCACAATTCGTTTATTAAATAACACTCGAGAAACTTTTTTCTGAATGATGCGCAGCGCCAATCCTTCCACAATTGCTGTTTTACCAACACCCGGCTCACCTATTAAAATGGGATTGTTCTTCTTTCTGCGAGAAAGAATTTGTGATACTCTTTCAATCTCATTCTCCCTACCCACTATTGGATCAAGTGCTCCTTCTTCAGCTAAGTGTGTTACATCGCGTCCGAAGTTATCCAATACAGGAGTCTTTGATTTAGCTGCGCCTGGCTTCTTTTGCTGAGTAGAGCCAAATCCACTTCCGCGTGATTTGTCATCTTCAAACGGCTCATCTTCGCCAGGTTCGTTAGGCAGCTCTGATGTAGGGTTCTTGATGTCCTTAGTATCGTTTTGCACTATCTCCACCTCCGCTTTAAACACTTCGTAGTCAATGTCGTATTGTGCTAAGATTTGAGTCGCTAAATTATCCTTGTTTTTAAGGATGGAAAGCAAGAGGTGTTCGGTACCTATAACATCACTTTTCAGGACTTTAGCTTCGAGTACTGTTATTTTCAACACTTTTTCAGCCTGCTTGGTAAGAGGTAAATTATTAGGGTTAAAATTACCTTTGGCAGCCTTATCTTTAATAGAATCCTCTATCGTTTTGCGAAGCATAACAGCATCAACATCCAAACTCTTGAGCGCCTTAATGGCCAACCCCT
>CANJVG010000113.1 GCA_947478005.1 Bacteroidota bacterium | reverse complement strand
GCGCAAATACATTGCGCTCGGGGTTATTACTTTAGCCTCCTGTAGTCGAATCTGCAAAACAAGCATGAGCAAATCGAGAACCCTTTATTTCTGCCAAAGCTGTGGCAACCAATCGCCCAAGTGGGTGGGTAAGTGCCCCGTGTGCAACGAGTGGAATACCTATGCTGAAGAAATAGTAAACAAGGATGAAGAAAAACTAAAGGAGAAGCGGGGCTACGTTTCTTCCAAAACCGAACAGGCCAAACCTATTCCCATTCAGGAAGTTCATGAACTGGAAACAAAAAGAATCGACACCAGAGATTCCGAATTGAATCGTGTATTAGGCGGAGGAATAGTTTTAGGAAGCCTGATATTAATTGGTGGCGAACCGGGAATAGGTAAGTCCACTCTAATGCTGCAATTGGCATTGAACCTCAAAGGTGTAAAGGTGATGTATGTAACCGGTGAAGAAAGCGACCGGCAAATTAAATTACGTGCCGACCGCATTGGCATCAAAAACGACCAGTGCTTCATCCTCACCGAAACCAACACCCAACAGATTTTCAAACAGGCCGAAGCATTGGCTCCCGATATTATTGTCATTGATTCCATTCAAACCCTGCATACGGTTTATGTAGAATCAACACCCGGCAGCGTGTCGCAGGTGCGCGAATGCACGGCTGAGTTAATGCGCTTTGCCAAAGAAACTTCCATCCCTGTATTTCTGATTGGCCACATTACCAAAGACGGAATGATTGCAGGACCAAAAGTGTTGGAACACATCGTAGATACCGTGCTGCAATTTGAAGGCGACAGAAACTACACCTATCGCATTCTGCGCACCACCAAAAACCGTTTCGGTTCTACTTCCGAAATAGGTATTTATGAAATGGTGGGCGAAGGACTTCGCCCCGTGCTCAATCCTTCCGAGATACTTTTAACCCAACGTGATGATGAGCTAAGCGGCATTGCCATTGCCGGCATGATGGAAGGCATGCGCCCTTTCCTCATCGAAACGCAAGCCCTTGTTACGCCCGCCTTTTACGGAACACCTCAGCGCAGCTCTACCGGTTTTGATGCCCGAAGAATGAGTATGCTACTGGCAGTTCTCGAAAAGCGCGCAGGCTTCCGCTTCGGCACCAAAGATGTATTCCTGAATATTGCAGGCGGCCTTCGGGTCGAAGACCCCGCCATTGATTTGGCTGTTATCGCTGCACTATGCTCTTCTTATAATGACATCTCAATTTCCAGCAAAACCGCCTTTGCAGCAGAAGTCGGCCTTAGTGGCGAAGTGCGAGCCGTAAGCCGCGTTGACCAGCGCATATCCGAAGCCGACAAACTGGGCTTCGAAAAAATATTCATCTCCAAATTCAATCAGAAGATCGACACCAAGAAGTTCAACATCGAAATTGTTTACCTCAGCAAGGTGCAGCAGTTGATGGAGGGATTGTTTGGGTAGAATTGAAAACCTTGGAAGCTATATCAGGTATGGCCAGCGGCACTTCTTAACACACTTGTTATTTCAAATAAAAAAAGGGTTGCTATCTTTCGATAGCAACCCTTTTCTATTAAATCCTTTCAGTTATTACTTCACATCAATTGTGTAAGCAGCCAATTTAGCACCGGTGCTTATTTTCACGAAGTAAGTTCCTTTAGCAATTCCTTTCAAGTTGAAGTTCTCGTTAATCTTATCAGTAGAACCTAAGTTCTTAGAGATCATTTTTTGACCCATCAAGTTGTAAAGTTCAACTGTAACGTTTTGTGCAGTAGCTAAACGTGCAGTAACGGTTACGTTATCAGAAGAAGGATTAGGGAAGATATTTACATTCATGATATCGCTACCCAAAGTATTGATAGCAGTATTAAAACTTACAGTTACAGTTCCAGTTGCAGTACAAAGATTAGCATCAGTAGCTGTTACTGTGTAAGTACCCGCAGCAATTGCAGTGTCAGTAGAACCGGTTTGAACGTTGCTCCATACAAAAACATAAGGAGATGTTCCACCTGTAGCAGTAGCCGAAGCTGAACCGTCAGTAGCAGTAGAGCTGCTAGCATTAGTAGATGTAGTAGCTACGCTGATGGTAACACCTGCGCAAGGGTCAGCAGTACAAACTGCAGTAGCGCTATAGCCTGTTGGTTTAGAAAAATCAGCAGTTTGCAAAGTATCTAACACAACATCAGCATCACCAGCGTTCTTAACGCGCACGAAATAGTCCAAACCAATATCAGCAGCGTTAACTGGAACATCGCCTAAACCGGCTACAGTTGCAGTAACCAAAATTCTGAGCTTGTAAACACCTGGGTCAGAACAAGTAATTCCGTTGATTTGGATACAACCATCTTCAGAATTGTTGTAAGTATTGTTAGTTTTATCAGTTGCCCAACACAAACCAGCAGGTAAATTACCAATAGAGTCAATTCTCAACTTCTGAACAGTCACCGTAAACCCTGAATACAAAGTAGTGTTGTAGTTTTTAAATTGAATAGTCGTGGTTGGTGCAGTACCATTTACCAACACAGGTAAACTATCCGAAAGTGGAGATAATCCCGGTTGAGTTAATGCACCTGAAGGAGTACATTGAGAAGCACCCGAATTGCCACAGTATTGAGCAAAAGTGCTCCCCACTGTCAGAGTAAGAACTAGAAAAGTGTAAAAAATCTTTTTCATTGTGTTTAATTTTTGTTTAAATAATAGTGCAAATTTAATTTTTTTATCAGAATAGCAAACTGGTCGTCAAATTCACATCCCGTTGCACACAATTTCTATTTTCACGCTCCGTTATAGCAACGTAAAATTATTTAACCGACTGTTTCCCGTTACCTTTTTCAGGTAGTTATAAGCCTAATGAAAAAAATATTCCGACTTCTTTTGGTTTTCAGCCTTCCGTCAATCGTACTGCTTGTGAGCAATTGCCGCAAAGACCAATTTGGCAAAAGTAATCTGACATTCAGTACCGACACCTTAACCTTTGACACGGTATTTACTTCCCTTGGTTCTACCACAAAGTATTTCAAGGTATTTAATAAGGATAAGAAAGCGATTAGGATTTCAAATATCCATTTAATGCACTTGGTAGGCACTCAATTCCGTATTAGTGTCGATGGCATGCAAGGTGATAACTTTAATGAAGTGGAAATTCCTGCCAAAGACTCTATTTATGTTTTTGTAGAAGTAACTGTAAACCCTACCAGCGCTCTAACCCCTTTCCTATTAATTGACGATGTACAGTTTACTTTGAATGAAAATGTCTCCAACGTCCACTTGCAGGCTTTTGGACAGAATGCTCACTTCCATTATGGTGAAGAAATTACCC
Source organism: Bacteroidota bacterium (assembly GCA_947478005.1). Lineage (GTDB taxonomy): Bacteria > Bacteroidota > Bacteroidia > Chitinophagales > LD1 > Bog-950. The sequence continues at coordinate 9,086 of CANJVG010000113.1, read as the reverse complement.
AATCAAAAACATGGAGCAATGATTTGCCACATGTTGTAATAAGCCGGGAAACAGTGCCGGGAGTTTACGTAAACTGCGGAGGCTCTCTGACTATACAGCCTGGTTGTAAAATCTTCTTTGCCGGAAACTCTGCCTTGTTTGTAGAAGGAACGTTAAATGCAAATGCCACATCCTGGAACGACTCCATTGTTTTTCGGGGCGTGCGGTTAGAACAATTCTATGATGATAAACCGGGGCAGTGGTTTGGTATTGTCTTTTTGCGAAATGGATGCGTTCCACAAGGTTCTTTTGACCACTGCATTATTACGGAGTCTTCTTATGGGATTTATGCAGGCGCTGGTTTGAGTACTGATATTAGCAGTTATCTTGACCCATCTACCAGACCCAAGGTAACCATTAAAAATTCTATCGTGAAAAATAGTTTGTACAATGCAGTGTATGGATTTAACGCAGATATAAAGGCGGAGAACTCCATTTTTTATGCAGCCGGTGAATATTTGGTAAAGTTTGGGTTGGGTGGCGAATACAATTTTAATCAATGTACGATGTATAACGCTGGTTCAAGGTTTGTTGACCATCAAAAGGAAAGTTTGTTTTTGAGCAATCTGGTTTCAGATGGCACGAATACTTACCTTGAACCGTTGAAGACAACTTTCACCAATTGCGTGGTATATGGAAGTTTACAGAATGAAGTCTCATTCAACAATGCAGAAGACACCTCCTTTACCAACTTCGACAATACCTTCTCCTATTGCCATGTAAAAACCAAGCAGGATACTTTTGAAATGTTTACAAAGGTTCATGACAATGTTTTCTTCAATCAGGAACCGCGTTTTGAAAAAGCGGAGGAAGGAAATTTTACACCAAGTGATAGTGCGGGATTTTTTTCTCCATTGATTGATTATGCTCCATCGGCTGCACTATTTATCGACATTTTTGACAAATCAAGGCCCGTTTCAAAAACGAATAATCAAAACAAGTTTGATGTAGGAGCTGTTGAGGCACCGTAACAGTTTTTGTGTTTGAATTGAATGTTTACATTTATCGAACATAAAAACTTTCGTAATGGAGAAACCCAACTACTCTTTTCTACTTATACTTTTCAATTTATTCTTTCTAATCCCCTCCGCTCAAAACGTTGCAGACTTGGAGGTTTTTGAAAAAGCTATGAAGCCTGAAGCGGTGCTTACTTACGAAGTGAGCATGAGTGGCAAGAAATATCAGTTCATTGCCACCATCAAAAAACTAGAGGATGAAATTGTTTTCGATTGGAAAACTACTGACCCCATCAATAAAACCGGAATCGTAACAATGAATGCAACATCGGTATCTAAAGCCGATGCACTTTTTAATGATTTTGCGAATGGCGAATCGAAATTAGAAAAAGAGACAGCTCTGTTCATTAGCAAGAAAATATTTGGTGACGTTAGAGCTAACTTCCAGGCAGCTTTAAAAGTAAACGGTCAAGGTGATACTGCCACAATAATGGGCAGCACGGTAGCGGAGTTTGGGGTTAATATAAATGGCGAATTTCTTTCTATTCCAGGATGGGAACTCCAGGGAGGTAGCGAAATAAAATATACGCTTGGAGTGATTGAGTCGCAAAAGTTTCCGCTTATTACCCGAATAGACCTGGGATGGACAATGCTTTTGTCGGAAATAAAAAATCCATAGTTAGTATAATACTATACACATAAATATATCAAGGTTGATTAGTGCAATTTTACAACAGTAGCTTTTTACTTTATTGGGTTTCGAAACATTATGCTCACCCTAATTAAAGACCTTTATTACTCTTTCCCCATTCAACTTTTGCTGCTGTCATTCAAGCGACATCAGTTTTTATTGGCTGCGTGGATATTACTTTTTGCCATAGCCATTGGTCGCTTTGGGGCTGGCGTTGGAGCACCGGCTGTTTTTCTTGACCCTGAGTATCTGGGAAATGTGGGCTATCTAAGTTTTGCGATAGTAGGAATTGGCCTGGGTGCTCTTTTCATAACATGGAATCTAGTCTTGTATATTTTGCATTCGCATCGCTTTCCTTTCATGGCAAGTTTACAATATCCACTTGGCATGTTTTGCCTGAATAATTTCATCATTCCACTTACATTTTTCATTGGTTATTTCATCAGTATTGTCATTTTTCAAATCAACAATGAGTATCAAAACTATCTCGACTTGTCGTTCGATATTCTTGGGTTGATAGCCGGATTTTCGTTGGTTCTTTTAATCACTGCTATTTACTTCAGCTTCACCAACAAGAATACCGGCACAATACTCGAAGGGAATAAGAAGAACATGAAAAATGTAAGAGCCATTCGCAAAGTAGTATTTAACGAGGCGATGGAAACGCAGCATTATAACCGGGTCGATTTTTACCTGACCAACAAATTCAATATTCGCCATACACGCACGGTAGAACATTATGACCCTAAACTGCACCAACTCGTTTTCCGCAGGCATCATTGGAATGCTTTTCTTGCCTCCCTCATAGCATTTGCGGTTCTAATCATTAGTGGCTTCTTCATTGAAAATCCATTTTTCCAAATTCCTATTGGAGCAAGCGGTCCGTTATTTCTTTGTGTGCTTATGTCGCTATTTGGTTTGTTTTTGTACTGGACCGGTGGATGGGGCACGGCTGCAATCATTCTATTTTTTCTAGTAGCCAATTATCTTACCCAGTTTGACATAATGGATTCGCAGAACCGCGCTTACGGGTTAAGCTATAATAAAGGTAAGCCTGTATATAACCTGGAGGCGTTCAGAAAGCTTTCATCAGACTCCATTATTGAAAAAGACAGGCAATACTTTATTGAGATACTCGAAAACTGGAAGCGCAAAAATGTAAATCCACGTCAGCCTTTTAAGAAACCAAAATTGGTTTTTATAAACGTTAGCGGAGGCGGTGTACGTGCGGGAATATTCGTTGTTTCAGTTTTGCAAAATTGCGACAGCATGGCCAGTGGAAAGTTATTTGACAGAACATTTCTAGCCACCGGTGCATCGGGTGGTATGTTCGGCATAACCTACTTACGGGAACTATTTCTCCAGAAAAAAGAAGGCTTTCCGATTAACATGCAAGATCGTCAGTATGCCTACAACGTTTCCAAAGATTTATTGAATCCAATCGCGCTTTCCATTTTGAGTAACGATGCCTTGCTGCCTTTTCATCGTTTTAAATTAGATAGCAACGAATATTTTAAAGACCGCGGGTACATTTTTGAAAAATTTTATTGTGCTAATACAGGCTTCCGTTTTGAGAAGACTATAGGTGATTACAGAGATGCTGAATTCAATGCTAAAGTTCCACTCGTGATTTATCACACTACCGTGATGAATGATTCTCGCAGATATTTTATTAGTCCACATCCTGTTTCATTTCTGATGCGGCCATATGGAAAGAACTCTACAGATAACCAGTTAGACATAGACGGAATTGATTTCTGTAAGTTCTTCGAAAAGCAAAATGGCAAAAATCTACTCGTAACATCTGCCATGCGGATGGATGCTACTTTCCCTTTTATTCTTCCTAATCCTGCTTTACCAAGCGAGCCGACTACTTATGTAATGGACGGAGGAGCGCTCGATAACACAGGAATGGAAACCACTTTCCGGTTTTTACAAACATTTAAAGATTGGATTAATTTAAACACAAGTGGAGTGGTTGTGATTCAGATTCGTGATGAGCAAAAACAACGCGAGCCTGAAGCGCAAACGCAGAAAACATTATTCGCGCGATTTACAGACCCGCTCGGAACTGTTTATACAAACATGGATAACATGCAAGATTTTTTGCTTGATCAGAAATTAAATTATGTGGACGAAGAACTTCGCGGCAAGTTGCACTTTGTTTTATTCGAATACACGACTGAGAAGAAAAATGATAAGGCAGCCATGAGCATGCATATCAGCAGTCGTGATAAGAGTGACATTCTTAAATCGCTGAACCGCTCAAACAACGTAGCTGCCTTTAATAAATTGAAACTGCTACTAAAGGAATAACATATCCGTGATGCAAATACGGGATAAGTAATTAGTCTTAGTTTTGGCCCATGAACCTGCTGTTCGACTTTCTAAAAAATCTTTTGGAGCCTGAGTTACGCAAACTTCAACAATTGGAGATGAAGGGGGTTAGCTTAGAAGTATGGGACCTTATTCAACAGCAGGTGGCCAAAGGTCTATTTAGCCGGGAGCAGGTAGAGTCAAAACTCGGCATTTCCTCCAGTCACCTAGATAAGATTACCTCGCTCCTGCTCGAGAAATGCTATCACCATCTTTTCCCGGAAAATAGTTTGGGGCTATTGTCCTTTCTGAGTTTACGCGCTGCCTTTTCAAAGCATTATTATCATGAGTTAAATCGGCAGTTGAAATATGCAGAGGCTCATTTTGCTAAGAAACAGTTGGCAGAGTTTTATAACGCCAATATCAATTTCATTTACTTCAACATGCCTATTATTTATAAGGATGAGACGGTGTTGAAGAAAATGGCATTAAAATATCTATCGGTTGAAAAAAGTAAGAGCGCTAAGTTGCTTATTGAGTGCAAACTTCTGTATGTGCATATTGATAAACTCTTTGCGGCTGCCCAGGTTCAAAACTATTTTCATGCGTTGAAAAAAAAGATAGCGACACTGGGACGCTTGCCAAAAGATGCCAATGAGGAATTGACCTTTTGTTATTACTGGCTCAAAATTTATTTCAGCAATGCGATGGAGGATTTTGCGAATACCATACCTATTGCAGAAGATGCGGTGCACGCACTAAAGAAATTTAAAAGTGAGCAAAACAAAATCAACATCCTGCGCATTGAATTAAAATTATCCGAGCTGTTGTATTATCTCAGCAGATTCGATGAATCGTTTCAAAAGTTTGAGCGGTGGATGAAGGTGCCATTGGCTGATAAGATTCCCGATCGCGGCTATTATGCTACCAAACATTTTCAGGTGTGTTTAATCACTAACCACCTGACAGAAGCGGAGCTAATTTTGAAAGAGCGCAATACACTGCCGTTTCTTCAACTTCGCCAAGTACTTTTGCCGCGCGATATAATTTCGTTTGCCAAGTTCCATTTGTTTAAAGGAAATTATGGGGAGGCTTTTGACTTTATTCAGCTGGGCTTTGAGAAGAATCCAAAAGGAAAGTATTTTCAGTATGAGGTGGAATTGCGCAATCTTCAAACCGCTTATTTCTTTCTATCCAACCAAAAATCTATTCTGGAGAAGATGTGTAACCGACATCTTAAATACCTTCATTCGCATGGCTATCCTTTAGCAGAAAGTGATTTCCCCTTTTTTTATGTGCTCACCAAAGCCTTTCTAAAAAAGGGAAAAAACTTATCGGAGAAGGAAATAAAAATGTTGGAGCGCTACCAATCGGGCAGCTATGCGGTATATGGCAAACTACTGCTTAAAATGATGGAGGCGCGCAACTAGCTATTGAACCTTGCGGCCTTTGGCAATATGCTGGCGCACTTCCATGTTGTCAATCTTACGCAAGTCAACTAAAAGAGAAGCATATTTGCTATCAGGGTCGGTGTAGTATTCGGTGCCGGAGTAGTGCACCTTGCCCATTTCGTTTTTCCAATCGCTGGCGAGCAAAACATATCTATCGCTTGCGCCAGGGTTTACCCCGAAGCTGAGGTAGCGGTCTTCGCCTGTTTCGAAACTCACAAGCATTTTATTTTCCTTCGGAATATCAGTTACTACTCCCTTGGTTCCGCCCTGAATTAAAATTTCATCCACCTTCTTCCCTTTAATCATTTTGATTTTACCCTGCACAATTTCGGTGGAGGCGTTGTTGAGTTCGCGGTGAAGAATGATGTCGTGAGATACATAGAACTGAATCCTCTTCACATCCTCATTTGTCCAGTTGTGCTGCTTTTTCATGGCATCGGTATAAGGCACTAAGTTTTTGCAGGAAGAAAGGGCTGAAGCAAGGACGAGGAACAGAATTATTTTTCGCATAGTGAATGATTTTGTGTGGGTCATTTCAAATGCAATGCCAACCACCAATTAGATGTGGGCAAGCAGCAGAAGTTTATCTCCACAAAGAAAGTTTTAAGGTTTTTTCTGAATATGGTGTTTGCAGGCGCACGAAATAAATGCCTTGTGGCTGTGATGCTAAATCTACAGATTCCATTCCTTGTGTAGCATGATTGATGGCTTTCGAAAAAACTTCTTCCCCCATTACATTCATGATGCTAATGCTGAAACTTTCTTCCAAAGCAAGAGAATAATTCACCGCTATATTTCCGGTGGAAGGATTTGGAGAAACGGAGAAGGTAGTGATGTTGCTTTCTTTATCATAGTGCGCAATACCGGTGGCAAGGCAGCCCGTGCTGGATTGAATAGACAGGCGGGTAGTACTTAACGTGGCGCGCATTACATCGCTTTGGTCGAGCGTGAATAAATGTTGTTGGTCATCGTTCGTGTAATCCATGTAATTCATCCACATATCTTTTTCATCCGGTGTGTCTTCGTGGCAGGTGTTCTGATTTAAACTGGGCGAACCAAAGGAAGCTTCTGCTTGTGGAGGCGTATCGCAAATCAGGTCCCCTTCTAGCGCGCAGGTTTGGGCGGTCATACCGGTGCAGCTATCCTGAAAATTGTGTAACAAACCAAGCCAGTGACCCACTTCATGCACGGCTGTGCGACCTCCGTTGTGGGTGCTCGGGAAAGGATTGGCAGGTGCAGACCCAACGTAGCGATAATCGAGGACAACGCCATCTTGATTATCGGGAAAGAGATTAGGCGGAGTGGCATAGCCCTTTACTGTAAAGCCCAGATAGGTTGTCCAGATATTGAGATATTTGGTGTGGTCCCATTGTGTGGCGGGTTTTATATCCGTATCGAAATTTGAAAGTACCGGATAGAGATGGCGGGTGATGCCGGTGGTCGGAGCGCCTGCCGTGTCGGTTTTGGCCAAACAAAATTCCACCTGCACATCCGCCTTTCTTGCACGAAATGCCACGGGAATTAAAGCGGTGTCGATATTACGCAAACGAAAATCCCGGTTCAGCGCGTCTATCTGCGATAGAATTTGCGCATCGCTGATATTATAGCCCGAATCAATCGGCTGGCCGCTGTGGATGACATGAAACACCACCGGTATGGTGATAATCTGCCCGTTGCCTGCTCTGCTTCCGCCACGGCTCAGGTAGTTCAACATTTCATCGCGTGCTTGTTGCGCTTTGAGTAATGCTTCGGGATGCTGCAACAGATATTCGCGCACTTTGGTTTGCGCGGCACATGGTTCCGGTTGCTGTGCAAACAACCAGACTTGGGTCAGGAGCAAAAGGCCGGTAAAAACAAATTTTGTTTTCATAAACACGAAGGTAGGAAATGGTGAATTAATTCCTTCTTTCTCTTTTCTACCCATACCTCGAAACTAATTTGCGAAACAGGTTAATGCTTCATTAATCGTCTGACCGAGGTCAGGCTGCGTGGTTACTTTAAACGGTTCAATAAGTTTTTTCCACTGACTGCGCTGGCGGTGATTAGGCCGCTGAAAAGTGCACCTCCGATTCCACAACTGACAATATCCTGGCCGGTGAGGTAAAGATTTTTTACCGGTGTTCTGGCTTTCAAAAACTTTTGCTCGAAGCGCTTGGTGGTGTGGTCGATTCCATAAATTTCACCGTATTCATAGTTGGCGAAGTGAGCAGTGCTGAGCGGGGTGGAAAGTTCGTAGTAATCTATTTTGCCGCGCAGTTCGGGATGGCGCTTGTAGAGTTCTTCCAACAAACGCTGCGATAGTTTTTCTTTGAATGCATTGTAATCTTCTCCGCGTTTCATCCAACGTTTGTCTTTCCATTTTTCGTACCAGGCATAGGGTGAAAGGGTGACAATTTCGATGGTGGTTCGGCCCGGCAAGCGGTTCTCCCAATCAGGGTCTTTGGAAGATGGGAAGGAAATATAGACCACCGGCAAAGGGGCATCGGGATTGTTGATGTAGTTGGTAATGTTTTGGTCGTGGTCGTAGTTGTCGGGGAAAATCCAGTAGTTGGATTTGCCGAGTTTCAGCTTTTCGTTGCTTTCGTTTATGCCGATGTATAAACACACATGACCCACCGATGGCGCCAGATTTTCGAAGAGCTTTTCGGTTTCAAACTCCTGTTGTTCTTTTTGGGGCAGCAGATGTTTGTAGGTGTTGTAGATGCCCGCATCGCTGATGACAACGGGTGCCAATAGCTCTTTGCCGTCAGCCATTTTCACACCCACGGCTTTGCCGTTTTTCACGATTACTTCTTTTACATCCGCATTGGTAAAAACCTCGCCTCCGGCATTTAAAATAGTGGGCGCAACAGTTTGATAAATCTGCTGTGCACCCCCCACGGGGTAGCAGGCGCCTTTCATGTAGTGTTTAATCAAAGCCGCGTGCATCAGGAAACTGCTTTGGGCGGGCGGCAAACCATAGTCGCCATATTGCCCGGTGAGGACGGCAATCAGTTTTTTGTTGGTGGTGAGCGATTGCAAAACTTCGAGGGTGGTTTTGTTGCCCTCTAAGCCTTTTTTGCGCATCAGGTTACCGAATATTCTGCTCCAGAAATTGGGAAGAATTTTTTCGGCAAAAAAGAAGCGTTGTTTTTTCTGGGTGGCATAAATCAGTTCGACATAGGCATCGATGGCTTTTTCTTCGCCCGGGAAATAGGATTTGATTTTTGCTTTGAACTCTTCGGTGCCCGCTACAAAATCGTATTCGTCATTGCCGAAAAACAGTTTGTCGTAGGGGCTGCCCATTTCTTCCCATTTCATTTTGCCATCGGTAATGTAGTTGAACATTTTGTGCAGCTCGGTGTGGGGGCGGTGAACATCGCCTACATAATGCACGCCTACATCCCACTCATATTTATTGCGGGTGAAGACATGGGTGAAGCCACCGGGGGTGTAGTGGCGTTCGAGGACGAGAACTTTCTTTCCTTCCTTGGCCAAAAAAGCAGCGGTGGCGATGCCGCCCATGCCCGAGCCGATGATGATGGCATCGAAACTGCCTTCTATTTTTTGTTGCTTGTAGGATTTGGAGAGTTGTTTCATGTTTTTGGATTGCGCGATAAATATACGATTAGGGAGATTGGGGGTGAATTTGTT
>CANJVG010000112.1 GCA_947478005.1 Bacteroidota bacterium | reverse complement strand
GCAAGTGCGGGTAAAAATTTGCCCCGGCATAGTGCGAAAAGAAATTGCAGGACCACCACTGATTTTAAGGAATGGAATATGGATGTAGAAAATCCCAGCGCCAATACCGAAGGCCAAAGGCTCTGTGATTTGATGAAAGCCGGAATGTTTAAGCAAATTGGTGGTAACCCCGTTTTCGCAATGAGCCGCCTGAATGTGCTGGAAATTAAGCTCCATTCGGATTCATATTTTTTAGTTCTGCAACGGTCACATCAAACACCTCTGCATACTTCTGCAACTTCTTCTCAGAGAGATTTTTGAAAACATCCGGCTTTAAATGTCGTTTGACAGTCCATTGCCAGAAACCCGTGTAGGCCGCAACAATAGCCAGGTCCATCATGTTCAGTTCCATGAAAAATAAAATGGGGCTTGCTTCACCGCTCTTTACTTTCTCTCGCGCGTTGGCGGTTCGCGCCTGTGCTTCCTCCCAGGTAATGCCAAGAGCATCAGCCTTTACCTGCCACCCACGGCTTAAAGCTGTGGTGTATTCACCCGTTTCATCCACGGCATAACAAACTTCTTTGGTAAACTTATCGAGCGGACTTGGGTCTTGAGGTATCTCGTCCTTCTTCATACTATCAGCAAACAGTTAGGTAAGCATATACGTATGCAAAACGTGCACTCTCGGGAACCATCAGAAGAAGCTTTTGTCCTTTTTGCAATTTACCGTTGCTCAACAATTCATCAATCATCAAATAGATAGAACCGGCACCAACGTTTCCTACATTGGTTAAATTGCTGAACCATTTTTCATGTGGAATTCCAATTTGTTTCTCTTCCAGTTTTGCGGCAATTTTCTTTCTGAAAAACTCGCTTGATATATGGGGCAGGAAATAATCCAATTCAGAAGTATCCAAATTATGCTTGTCAATAATTCCCTTCAGAGTTTGGTATCCCAAATCAATGATGTGTTCATCGAGCAAACGAACATCCTGTTTCATAGCAAAAATAGATTTGCCGGTAATCTCTTCCGGACTAAATTCCATGTAGCTCTTTAAACTTCCATCGGCCAATTTATCACCACCCTGATACATACAGGTTTCTACCAAATGCGCGTAGGAAGAACTTTCCATCCATTCAATGCGTAATGAAACACCATCTTCATTTTTTTTATCAGAAACCAGAAATGCTCCGGCACCATCGCTGAGCATCCAGCGTAAAAAATCTTTTTCGAAAGCAAGGTTTGGATTCGCCTCCAATGACGCTAGCTGCTTTGCTTCTTCTTCAAACGAAGAAGCGCACATTAATTTTGAAGTTCTCTCGGACCCAGCAGTAACCGCTTTTTGCACTTCTCCTGCCTTTATGGAAAGGTAGGCGTATTTCAATGCCTGCATCCCTGAGCAGCAGTTACCAGAAGGAGTCAACACTTCAATAGCACCGGTCTCTGGTAACCAGCCATGCACCATTACTCCATGCGAAGGCATAACCTGGTCGGGTGATGAAGTACCGCAGGAGAGCAGTTGTATAGTCTTTAATTCTTCCGGATTATTCTTGAAAAGCTCACGCACAGCCAATGAAACCATTTGAGAATTTGTGTGCGTCACTTTACCGCCTTTTTCCAAAGCGTAAAATCTGCGCTTAATACCATTGTTCCTAAGTACAATGCTTCTAGAGCGAGAAGGTTTTCCATTCACCAAGCCCAAATAACTCTCAATTTCCTCGTTAGAAACAGGGTCATTAGGAAAAAAATGTGCCGAACGGTTTATGTAAACTTCCTTTAGAGACATTAACTAAGTGTTAAAGCAGACAAAATTTTAAGAGCGCGAACATAAATATTTAACCGATAGTAAACTACTTTTAAGCTTGGACAGAATAGTGGATTTCTTACCGGATTATTGACCGAACGTTTTCTCTAATTGACACAACCAATTGCTGTAAGCATCAGCAGCGTTTAAATCCAATTTGCTTTTGATGGAATAGTTGAGTTCAAGAATTTGCTCTGCACTTTGCTGGCACCAAACTTTACAAGCAAGTTCTGTATCGGGAGAAAAATACTTTGCAGAATCGCGACTAACCAAAGCCATTACTGAACCGGTGGCTAATTGCGTTTTGTAAGAATCTGTCTTTAAAAGAATTTCATGTAGCAATCCTTCACCGCAACCACCAACATAAGCAATGGCTATTCCTAAGCCACGCCATAAATCTTTATGTCGATCAGGGGCAAAATCTTCAATCATAGTTTTTGCATCGTCAATAATTCCTTTGTTTAAGTACCAAATGCTTCTTCCAATACCTTGGTCAAGTGCAGCCGAAGCAACAGTATCTTCAGCTTGAAGTTTTAAATGATTGACAATGCTTCTTCTGCGTCTGAAAATTCCTTCGTAATATCCATAGCCATCTAGAACACGATAGCGGGACATTGGATGTAATTCTGTCAGATAATCAATTGGATTTTTTAAAGCTTGTGAAAATGCCCAACCCAAACCAACGTGCACTTGGGTAGCATGGGCCAAGGCTGCCTCGTTTAAAAACTGAAGCCAATGAGTCAACTGCTCTCCTTGCTTTAAATCTTCTAAAGCAATACTCATAGAAGCAGATTCATACGCAATGGACCGGAATTCAATATCCGTAGATTCCAACTCTACAACATGCCGCTTCCAGTCCGCTGATTCAAAAAAAATATCCTGCACATGCAGAAATGTATTCTGAATGGTATCCATTTTACCTTGAACAGAATTTTCTACACTCATGGTTATTTAAGCAAATTGTTTCTCCTCATAAAACCAAAGCACATCTACGTCCGTAATGATTTTTTCATCGCGCGGAACGTTAAGTGCTTCGTTATGTTCAGGTATTGGATTTTCTAAATCCATGGTGTAAGGATTCACTGCCATATCAAGGGAAGTTCCTTTGGCATGGTTGCTGACTCTACGGAAAATTTCGGCAGCCACTTTTTCAAGTACAGCAATGTTCTCTCCTACTTTTCCCAATAATTTGTCGCCATGCTGTCGAGTGATGTTCGTTTGAAAATCGAGCATGTAACTCAAGTCTATCGGATCAACAAACTTGTGTTCAAAAATTTCTGTGTCATACTTCTGCCAATCCATAAACAGTTTTTGCATCTGCTCGTGAATTTTGCGGAACTTATGTCCAAGTCCGTTTTCGTTGCCGAAAAGGTTTTTAAGCGTTCGCAAATCAGTGAAAGCATTATTGGTGAAAAGCAACGCAGGCACAGCCCAGTAGATAGCCCAATCCCACAAGATTTTTGTACTCATTACTTGCGCATTTCCCATCAACAGATATTTGTTCTGATAAATAGGAATCCAGCTTTCAACCAAACCCAAATGTGTTTGCTCATAAATCTCTGCACGGAACTGCACATCTTCTCCGCCCAGTTCGCGAAGAATCAAATCGCTCAGCCAGGTATTGTTCATGGCGATAAAGTCGCTGCCCGGTGAATAGAAAGGATCGAGAAAGGCACCGGCTTCACCGGTTACACCCCAACGCATGCCACCATCATAAAAGCGACCGGTGTGGTGCGCAAAATGTTTCAGGATTTTAAAATCCATTTTGTTTGGTGTTTCCGGCTCCAGCATTTTGTAACAAAGCGGCTCATTCACCTTCAACCATTCCAGTGATTTTTCGTAAGTGTCGAATGTGTCAAACGGATGCACTGCCGGATCCGCCACAATACCAATGCTTGTATTTTTCGTTCCCAATGGAATTACCCAAACCCAATATCCTTTATCTAAGAAGTGGACTGTGCTTAAGTAGCGTAGTTTCACTTCGGGATAATTTTTCCATTCCTCGCTTTCACTCCAGTCGGTAATGTCAATTACGCCTTTTAACCGCCACCAAACCGCATTCACGGCATGGTCCATCGGTTTTTCGAAACCGAATTTGCGTTTCAGAAAACTGTGGCGGCTGGTGGCATCTGCTACCCAACGACAGGTTGCTTTCACTTCTTCGCCATTATGTTTATAAGTAACGGTGCTTTGGTCTTTTCCAAACTCTACATCCTTCACCATCGCATCCAACAAAAATTCGGTGCCGTATTCCTGTGTACGCGATGCGAGATGATTTTCGAAAGTTCCTCTGTCTAACTGGTGACTGGGTGTATAAAGCCACTTGCGTGGTCCTAGTTCAACGCGCGACTCAATAACTTCTTTGGTGTGCGATTTGAAAAAGAAGCGCAAACCGTATTTAGGTAGTTCGTGTTTTTCCAAATATTCTTTCTCACCAATTATTTCGCGGTAGTAGTAACTTGCCAACTCTACCGTTGACTCGCCTACTTTATGCGCTGCTTTAGGCGCGTTATCTTTTCTTCTTTCGAGGACAAGAATTTTAATGTCCGGTTTCTTTCTTTTTAGCTGAATAGAAAGTGTAAGACCCGCAAGTCCGCCACCAAGAATAATTACGTCATAATGTTTCATACTGAAATTTATTTTAGTCCTTGATAATAAAGTTTCTTCGCCCGAATGCTCTTTTCTGAAAACGGTCTGAACAGAATTGCGTTAACCGTTAACACAATTGGCGCAACAATGAACAGTGCAAATAAGAGGTAATACTTATAAACTACCAACCATGCTTTGCGGTTCTTTCTTTTGATGATGAAGTTTGCCCAAATTAAAAATAAGCGCGGTGCCAGTTTTTCAATAATCATATAATCGGCTACTATCTCAACTGCGCCTTGGTTAGTAAGGTGTTTTTGCAGCCCATCAAAATTTTCTTTCTGCAAAAAAGCTAAAACTGTTTTGCCGAAAACTTTGGTGTTGCTAATATCCTCATCAGAAACTCCCGGCTTCGGAAAAATACCGAGATAGCTATCCTTCTTTCCATTCATCATCCAATGCAGAATGGTAATGGCACTGATTGAGTTTTGGTTTCTATCGACTAAAGCAATATTGCCTACCAGGTTTGCTCCTGCTTCCTTTAAAATCTTTTTGAGTTTCTCCTGTGAACTCAACCACATGTTTCGTGCACCAATCAAAGTAACAACAGGGGTGTCTTTCAAAATTCTCTTCACTTCATCCGTTGCTAAAATTGAATTGGCGGGAATGCTTAATGAAAGGTACCAGGGCTGATAAGCAAACACCACTAAATCGTATTTCGTCTCTTTGAAGTCCATTTTTTCCATAGCGGATGGAATAGCGAGAACGCTTTCGGGCATGGCATCAAAGAACCTGTCTGACGTCCAAGGGAAAGCAAAATCATTTTTAGGTTTAGCACGAACTAATTCCACCGAAACCCCTGCTTCCATAAATGGAGCAACAAATGAATTTACAATTTCACTGAGCTGCCCGGTTTGAGAATAATACAGGAATAATACTTTTTTGTTCATCAATTTTTATTGAAACAAATTATTCGCGATTTTGTTTGCGGCAACTCCATCAAAATAAAATTTTGTATTGAGGCAATATAAAGATTCCCTGTTGGTATTCGTTGTTCAAGGAGTTGGTGCGCGGGTTGTAAACCTTACGGAAAATATTTTTGATGTTGGCTACGTTTTGCAAATCCATCGATATTTCCTGAGTAATTTTTTTGAAGCTGATGCGGTAGCTCAGTTTGAGGTCGAAGCGGAAGTAGTCTTTATACTTTTGAGTAAACGCCTGATTATCTATCAGCACCTGCTGACGTTGGGCTTCGCTGGCTATGGCATCAATTGGGGTGTAATATCGCCCTCCGGCACCCGTCATTTTCATGTCGAAGGAAAGGGCATTGCGCTTGGTTTGGTTTTTCTTGCTGCCGAAAATGTATTGATAGCCTGCCAAGGCATTGACCACATAGTGACCATTGAAAGCGGTGTTGCGCCACACTTTATCGCTGCCCTGATATTCTGACTGAAAGAGGGAGCCCGTCACGAGGAAGTAATAGCCCTTGCTCAGAAATTTTTCCATCGTCAATTCCAAACCATAGTTTCTGCCTATACCTTTATTCACCAGGTAATTGTTGTTCGGTGTAGCAAAATCGGCTCCGGCATTCAACATGCTGAAGGAGGATTTTGTTTGCTCCACGGGTGCATTGTTGATATACTGAAAATAGGCTTCCGTCTTTAAATGGAAGTCTTTCGCAAAAACCAAATCGTAACCAACTACCAGATGATTGCTTTGTGTGAAATCCATCTTGAGATTTGTTGGAGATGGATTTGTATTCAGACCTACTTCCCGATTGTAATAAGTAGGTAGTGGTTGAATTTGATGATGCAGGCCATAACCAATGCTGATAGATTGGTTTTCGCGGAACTGATATTTTAAACCCGCACGAGGCTCGGGCGCGAAGCTGCTGCTGAGCGTATAATACTGGGTGTGCATGCCTAAATTTAGCGAAAGCTGCTCGCTGAATTTATGCTTCCACATGGCGTAGGCTTCTACCAAAGAGCTGTAACCTTTCCCGTATTTCACCGGAACGAAAACACTGCCGAATAAAACACTGTCCGCAAATTTCAAATCATATATATTGGCAATTAAACCCACGGTCACCGTGTTTTTTGAATCGAGCTTCGTGTTGCTCATCAGGTGCGCGCTGTATTTGTTTTGCCGAAGCGAGACTTTATTGGTGCGCACAATTTCAGTTCTAAGGGTGGGCTCGATAGAATCAATATCAGCTCGCTGTGTTTGGTGAGTGGCGGCCAACATCAGCTTGTAATAAGTTTTCGGGTTGATAAAGTAGGTGTGCGAAAAGCCAAACATGCCCGTTTGCACTTTGTTGTAGAGGTCAATGTTTTCGTTGCCGTATAAATTTTTCTGCGGCTTGCTGAGGTCAACTGCACTTCCGAGCAATTCAATTTTATCTAAACCGCCCAAGCCCCAAAAGCGAAACACGCCCGCCTTCTTGGTAGGCACATCTATCTTAAAAGTCAAATCCTGATATTCGGGAACAGCGGTTCCGGTTCCGAAATTTACTTTGAGCAGTTTGAAAAGCCCCAAGGTGGAATAGCGGTAGTTGATAAGGAAAGAGGCCTGGCTTTTCTTCTTCGCAAAAGGTCCTTCGGCTCCTACTTCAATGCCGTTGAAACCCAATTGCGCGAGGAACTCATACTTATCTTTATTGCCGTTGCGCATTCCCAAATCGAAAACACCCGACAGCGCATTGCCGTATTCTGCCGGAAAAGCGGAAGTCATAAAATCGCCACGCGAAAGGGTGTTGTTGTTAAGCATGCTCACCGGCCCGCCTGTGCTGCCGAAACCGCCAAAGTGATTGGGGCTTGGAATATCAATTCCCTCCAGTCGCCACAACATGCCCATAGGCGAATTGCCGCGAATAATAATGTCGTTGCGGGCATCATTGGCGCCACTTACTCCGGCAAAGTTCGATGCCATGCGCGCAGGGTCGTTTCTGTTTCCGCTGAAGCGGCTCGTGAGTTCTACATCAAACGAGCGGGCGCTGATAACCGCAAATTCATTCTTCGCCTGGCCCTGTTCTTTTCTGCCCGTAACCACCACTTCGGCCATGTTGGTTACCTTTTCCTGCAATTCAATGGTGGTATTTATTTCCTTACCCGAAATCACCATCAGGTTGTTTACGCCTTCATCTTTGTAGCCGATATAAGAAGCGCGAAGCGACACGCGCCCGAGGGGAACTTCGATTTTGAAATAACCATTTTCATCGGTCACGGAGCCATTTACTTTCCCTGTGTCCACCACCACTACTTTGGCGCCAATGAGCGGATATTTGGAATCTTTATCGAGCACCTGCCCGCGAATTGTTTTGGTATCCTGCGCGTGGAGCCATTGGTTGGAAAAGGAAAAAGCAAGGATTAGAAGGAGAATATGCCGCACGCGGCAAAAAAAATAATTTTTGGTTAGATATTATATGACTAAGCGCATGTAAAAGGCTATATTCTTACTGCCGATGAGGTATGCCCCCAAAAGCGGAAGCCCCGCACACCCACTATGCAGAGCTTCCTGATTTATGGACAAAAATTTACACAGCCTTTCTTTAATGATAAATGGTCACCTTCACATGGCCTATCATCCCGCCCACATTTCGTGCGTTCAGATATTCGCGGGTGCCGGCCACAAAGCCGCTGTCGTTAGCCTCTCCATGCCAATGAGAACCGCCCCCTACGGTGATGATGATTTCGCCCGGCATGGGTGGAACGGCCGGTGCTGTTGAATAATAAAGCTGTATATCGGTGGTGCCGGTATTGACGTAATCGCTCACGCTGTTGGCCTCCACTCCCGTAACTGATAAAGAAACTACTTCGCCCGGATTTACATCGCTCTCCACCACCGATTGTGAAGGTGGTTCGGCACCGCTTGGATAAATCACATAATCATTGTACTTGCTTTCGTCTTTGTTCAGCCAAATCCGTTTGCCCAGCTCGCCCAACTTCGCCACATCTTCATACAAACTATTCCCCGCCTCTACTCTTGTCTGCACCGCCACATCGCGGTCGTCAATGGCCGCATCCTGTGCTTTCCACAAAGCCAAAAACTCGCCTGCCAGGGTTTCTACCTGCGCCACAATAGCCACCGTGAGTCCCTGACCCAGGGTAGGTTGCAGGGCGTTGGCCTGACGATGAACGCGATAAAGAAGAATCAGGAAATTGCCATCCGTTTCGTTATAAATATTGCTGACGCCAAAACGCTTGTAAACAGCATTTTGCTCATCTACATATTTCAGTTTCACACGCGCCATTACTTCTGTCATTACATACTCCGTGGCTGCGGTGCGCTTGTCATTTTTAGCCTTGGTAGCTTCCACAATCATGCTGCTGAGTTCCACATCGGTGGGCAGGCCGGCAAAGGCAATTTTTTTGGCATCGATGGCATCGAGCATCGCTTGTGTGTAAGCGTAATCGTTTAACTTGAGGATGTCGCGATTGGCACCGGTGAGCATTCGTTGAGTGATTTCAACCAAACCGCCATCGCTGGTTTTGTAAGTTCTTTTGAGAGGTATCATGGTTTAAGATTTAACGTTAGTAAATAGTATAGATGAATTCTTCTGCAAATGAAAAACTTTTTGGAAAAACAAGCAAGCTTTTTTATAAAAAAAAGAGCGGCTGAAATCGACCCCAAAGAGACCACCGCAAATGCAAAAAATCACCGATCAAAAAAGAAACCCTTCGGTTGTTTTCAACTACTAAACTTCTTCGGATAATACCTTCGTGGGCTAAAGCCCGGACTGTTCTGTATTTGTTAACCCCATGCTTAAGCATGGGGTTAAAGGGGAAAAGAGAATCCGGGCTTCAGCCCAAAATCCCTACCGCTATTTTCCGAAGAGGTCCACTATTCATTAATCTGCTAATCCATCCATCCATCCATTTGCTAATCACCCATCAACCGAATCTACCTTAATTGTAAATTCAGCGTAGCTATTTTTTAATAAACCTTCCTTCATTTTCACTAAAACTCAGCTTATTTTTAACCCTGCTCTGTAATGTTTCTGACTCATCTACCGTGGCTTTTGGTTCATTTTCTATCAATTTTAAGGCATTTCCGAATGTTTTTGCCTTAGCTAACTGATCAGATGAGGTAAAAATGAAGAGCAGTGAGGTTTAAAGCAGAAAGGGATGTTAATTTGGATGATTTGGATGAAATATTGGTTTTTGCGGTTGGCTGTTTTTCTTCCAAAAAGAATCCATTTCCTGCATCTTTTGCGGAATTTTGGGAGGGTTTTGGGGAGGATGGAAAGCGAGGGGATTGGGTAGGGGAAGAGGGAAAAAGTTATGAAGAAGATGCGAAGGTTTTGTAGATTTGGGGTGCGGAGATTTATAAGTTAGCGGTAATTTTAGAAAAAACACTTTGGGAATTAATGACTGAATATTACGACATAATTTGGAAAGAAAATAATGTTGGACGAATTGAAAATGCAATTCCCGACAGTTGGTATCTTGAAGGTAATTGGGTTTCAAACAATTCTCCAAGCTCACAAGAGTTCGAGAAGCTAATCGCGAGTTTCGACCCAAAACAAATTGACAAAGACCCAACAAAAGGCACAAAAGTAATTCTAAAATCAGGTGACACCGACACGCACGGACTCATATATTCGTTAGAAAATGGAAAATTATTTTTGCGACAAGTGTTCAAAAACGAAGCTGTCGAATGGCTTCTAAAGAATGTAAAGTGAAATAGCTTTAGACAAAAAACTATGCCGTTGTTGGTCGACTGACCAACACATATAATACAAAGCCCTTCGCTGCCGCAGCAAAACTGCGCCAACAAAAAAGCCCCCTTCTGCCAATGCCAACAGCGTAAAGGTGGATGCAGAAAATAGGTTGAACTTCATAAACCGTGTTTTAGTGCGATGAAATTATCGCGTGGAAAAGATGAACGGCATTCAACCACAGGCGTAATATAAGTCCCGAAAGAGTTGCATCATTCACACACCCTCATTTCCAGATATTGAAACGAAGCTTAAATTTTTTATGTTGAAGAAGGGCGCGCCAGTCAATAAACAGAAGTGCGAAGAGTAAGAGAAGCCCGGCCACCAGACCGGTAATAGATTTCCAGTTCACCATTCCGTGAATCAGGCTTTCGGTATTTTCAGCAGCATACTTTCCGAGTAAAACAGCCACCGTATCGCTTATCAGTTTACCTACAAAAAAGGCGGGAATAATGTAATAGGGTTTCATTTTAGCCATACCCCCGGCTATAAACAGCGGAGTGGTGGGCAAGGGTAACAGCGAATAAACCAGTATGACCATCTGGCCTTTCCATCCTTTCTCTTTCAGCCGCTTCCCTAAATATTGCACATCCTCATTTTTCGAAGGTTTGAATATTTTCCCGGAAAGTTTCGGAATGTATAATGTGAGAAGGTATCGGCCAAGTATGGAGCCTGCCACACCTATGAAAATAACGGCCCAGATATTCAGCTTAAACAGTACCTGCAATAAAACCATTAAGGTAAATGCAGGAGGCAAAGGGAAGGGTACCACATCCACCGCAAAAGCAGAAATAAAAACCAGCAGATATTGCCACCACATACTATTATGTTCTTGCGCTGTTCAATGAAAATAAATTTTCGGTTGCAAAATAGCGTTTACTTAAATGATAGCATCCTGATTCTTCTTAGGTCCAAGGTTCCATCAATAATTTACATTCCGCTAATTGCTTCACGTGCATCGAGTATAGGATTGCCAAAAAGCTTTTTCTTGCGCTTATAATATCTACTCCACCTTCATCTTCAATCAATACATCTTTGTAAAGTTCTCTTTTTGTTTTTCTGTAAGTTTTCATACTACATCTATTTTGTCGTGAAGTAATTTTCACAGGACAAAGATGCCTTCATTAACGCTTAAAGCATTATGTGATTTCAGACAACAGTTATATTATTCACACATGCGAAGTAAGCTACTCGGGAGTTTAAAACAAAAGAGCCGTCTTGATTACTCATGCCGGCCGCTCTAATATCCCAACAATAAATTGTCTTAATCCATAGATTTTGGATAACTCCCCAAAAAGAGTCCCGAAGTTAGAATTAGGGAGAGGCAATCGCCTAGTTGGCTCCGTTCAAAATATCCATAATACCCTTCAGGTCGGGGGTGAGGACGATATCTATTCTGCGGTTTTTGCTGCGGCCTTCAGGCGTTTCGTTGCTTTCTATCGGGTAGTATTGCCCACGACCGGCCGGAGTCACGCGCTTGGCATCGAGTTTATTATCGTCCACCAGCAATTTCGTAACGCTCGAAGCGCGCATCACACTCAGGTCCCAGTTGCTGTTCACCGGCCCCGTGGTCGATGAAATGTAAGGTTTGTTATCCGTATGACCCTCTACCATTATCGTAATGTCAGCCTGCTTATTCAACACCTCGGCTATTTTCTTCAGCGCGTCTTTTCCGCGTGGTTCCACCGTGTAGCTGCCGGTGGTGAACAATAGTTTATCGCTCAAGGCCACATAAATCTTTCCATCTTTTTCATATACCGTTAAATCACCCGCACCAAATCCTTTCAAAGCATCGAGCATCTTTTTCTTCAAGGCCTGCACAGCCGAATCCTTGCGGGCAATCAAACTTTCGAGGTCGCGCACCTTCATGTCGCGGGCGTTCAGCTCAGCCGCCAGCTTGTTCAGCTGTTGTTCCTTGTCCATCAGCTCCTTTTCCTTGTCGGCCAGCTGCTTCATCAGCTTATCTTTTTCCGAAGCCGAAGAATTAGCCAAGGCATCCAATTGCTGTTTCACTTTTTCGCAAATAGCATCGCTTTCGCTTTTCAGCTGGCTGATTTTTTTCAGCTTCTCATCCAATGCCGCATTGCCTCCTTTCAGTTGTTTAATCGCTTCATCGAGCGATGCTATCTGCCGGTTCAAATCGTCAATGGTAGCATTGGCACTGTTCAGCTTATCGTTGCAATCATTCTTCTCGGCTTTATATTTATCGGCCAGGGCCACCTGCTCGTCAAACTTCTTTTTCGATACCAAACAACTAGACAAGGAAAGCACCGCCACAGCAGCCACCAGTAAAATCAGATT
>CANJVG010000111.1 GCA_947478005.1 Bacteroidota bacterium | reverse complement strand
CTATTTTTATCACGAGGCGAAGATAAGAGAAACAGGCAAGAGGAAAATAAACCGACCGGAGTTAGATGAAGAAGTTTTTAGTTCACTCCAAATTAATACCATGAACACCCAAATAGAAAAACAATTCAAACAGTTAGAACAAGAGCGCAGTAATCTTTTCAACGAGTTGAAAAACTATAGTGATGAGGTCATAAACAAGAAGCCTTCACCTGATAAATGGAGTGTAGCCGAAGTGATAGCACACCTCATTACAGCTGAAGAGATGTCGTTGAAATATTTGTCCAAGAAAATCCAGGACACTTCGAAGGAAAAGCCAGAAGGCTTCAAGCATAAATATCGTTGGCTATTGGTGCAGATTGTTTTCAACTTCAATATCAAGTTTAAGGCACCAGAAATAGTAGAGCCTAAGATGGGCTATCAATCGTTGGCGAATCTGGAAACAAAATGGAGTGATATTAGGAATCAAACTTTGCAACTATTGCAAAAGCTAAGCGATGATGAGGTAAATAAAACTTTGTGGAAACACGCCATTGCCGGCAAACTGAACCTGCATCATATGGTACGGTTCTTTGGAGTGCATTACAACCGCCACAAAAAACAAATTGAACGAACGCTTACAGCCGTAAAATAGTTATTTCTTCTCGTGCTCTTTTTTCTCGCACTCCAAAATTCCTTCTGATAGTTCTGCAAGAATATCAATCAGTTGCTGCGTTTTTTTTACTCCTATAATATCTTCAAACTTCTTTTCCACCAGTTTGGAGCAACCTTTAAAGTATTCCATAAACTCAACTCCATCCTTTGTAATTGAGATGATTTTAGAACGGGAATCCTTAGGGTCGGTTTCATAAGCAATAAACCCCTTCGAAATTAAATCATTCACCATTTTACTCATGGCTTGTTTGCTCACACGCGCACGCTTCGAAAGCTCATTGATATTTAACTGCTCTGTGCTGATAATGCTGATCAGGCGCAAATGGTCCGGACGAATAGTGTCCCAGCCGTCTTCTTTCCATTTGGAAAGTGCCCACTCATTTACATAACGATGCACAATGTAAATGCCGCGCGAAATATTACGCTTGCGCGTATCTATATGGCTATCTAATTTAGCTTTTGTTCGTTTATCAAGCATATCGCTTAAAATTTAAATCCCTACACTTCACACCGCAAATGTAACTATTAAAAAATAAATAGACAACCCTCTTGTCTATTTAGTCAACTTGGTTTACTATTGACCCGTCAAAATTAAAAGTCATGTCAGAAACTGCCAGCAAAACAACACCTAAAACAATCATTTTGAGAGTGATATTAATCACCCTTCTTCTTGTAGCCGCTTTCTTCGGCTATAAAAAGGTAACTTACGAAATGCACCACGAAACCACCGACAACGCGCAGATTGAAGCACGCTTTGTGCCGATTCTTCCACGGGTAGCCGGCTATATAAAGATATTGCATGTGGAAGACTATGCCGTAGTAAAGAAAGATTCTTTGCTGGCAGAAATAGATGACAGTGAATTGGCTCTTCAACTGGAAGAAATGGAAGCTGATTTGGCCCAAGCCCAAACAGATATAGAAAACGCTCGTGCTTCTATTACTAATACAAGTGCTTCGGTTACTTCTGCAAAATCAAATTTGGATGTTGTGCAATCAAAAAAAGAGAAAGCGCAGCATGATTTTGAACGCGATCAGAATCTTTTCAAAGATGGAGCTATTACTCAAAAGCAATTCGATGATTCTAAAGCCAATCTTGATATCGCAAATAAGCAATATGAGGTAACAAAGAGTGATGTAGCTGTGGCTCAATCAAAAACCGGGGTAACGAATGCCACTCTTAAAAAAGCAGAAGCACAAATCGCTGTAAAGCGTGCCCGCATTGAACAACAAAAATTAAAACTGAGCTATACTAAAATCTATTCTACCAGCGATGGCAAAATCGGAAAGAAAAACATAGATGCAGGGCAATTTGTGCAGGCAGGTGCTCCTCTCTTTACCATTATAAATGATAGAGAATTTTGGGTAGTAGCTAATTTTAAAGAAACTCAATTGAATCGAGTGAAGCTTGGGGGTGAAGTGGAAATAAAAATGGATGCTTACAAGGATGAACCTATTAAGGGAAAGATAGTTTCTATCAGCGATGCTACCGGTGCTAAGTTCTCTCTTCTTCCTCCCGATAATGCAACCGGCAACTTTGTGAAAGTAACACAACGCGTTCCGGTGAAAATCGAAATTGAGAATCCGGAGAAGTATAAGGATTTGTTACGCGCAGGTATGAGTGTAGAAGTTTCTGTGGCTTACTAAAAGCAGCGTAGCAATGAAATCGTTTGCCAAAATAATCATAGTATTCACCACCATCTCAGCTGCCATCATGGAGTTGATAGACACATCCATTGTGAATGTGGCGTTGACGAATGTGGCCGGAAATCTGGGAGCAACGATTGAGGATGTAAGCTGGGTTATTACGGCCTATGCAATCGCGAACGTGATTATTATACCAATGACCGGCTTTTTGGCGCAATACTTTGGAAGAAAGAATTATTACCTCTACTCTATAATTCTCTTTACCCTGGCCTCCATCATGTGCGGCAACTCTTCTTCGCTTTGGGAGTTGGTGTTTTGGAGGTTCATTCAGGGAATTGGTGGCGGGGCATTGCTTTCCACTTCACAAAGTATTTTGTTCGATACCTTTGAACCATCTCAACGTGGCATTGCATCAGCTATGTTCGGTGTGGGTATAGTAATGGGACCTACTATGGGCCCAGCTTTAGGTGGATTGATTATTGACCATTATGCATGGCCGCTTATCTTCAACATCAACATTCCATTCGGTATTCTTGCAGGCATACTTACTTACTTTTTTATTGAAGATTCAGTTCACCATACTTCTAAACCGAGTATTGACTGGATAGGAATTATGCTCCTCGCAACCGGTATAGGTTCCTTGCAGTACGTACTAGAAAGAGGTGAGGCGAACGATTGGTTTGCCGACAGAAGCATCCAGGTTTTTGCTGTACTAACAGTAGTTTCTGTTATAGGTTTCATTATTTGGGAATTACAGGAGGAGGAGCCGGTGGTAAATATCCGCTTGTTCAAAGACCCGAATCTTACACTCACTACCTTACTCACTTTTGTTTCCGGCTTTGCGCTGTTTACTTCGGTGTTTGTTTACCCGCTTTTATTACAACGCGTATTAGGTTTTACTCCTACAATGGTTGGTGAGTCGTTAATGCCGAGTGCACTTGCATCGATAGTGGTTATGCCTATTGTGGGTAAGCGATTACAAGCAGGAGATTCGCCCAAAATTTTCGTAACCATTGGATTCATCGTTATTATGATTTATGGTTGGATGCTGTACAGCCGCACGAATGTTAACGTGGGCATGAGTGATTTCTTTTTGCCCTTAATGGTTCGCACCATTGGCATTTCCATGATGGCAGTTACACTCACTAATCAAGCTGTCGTTGGTCTGTCTCCAAAAGATATTCCGCAAGGTGTAGCGCTGAATAATATGATGCGCCAATTGGGTGGTGCTTTCGGTATTGCTATCATGAATACCTACATCGCTCAACGATTTGCTATTCATCGCAACGACCTAGTTACCAATATTACCGCAGGATCTGCCAATTTTATCGAAAGGAACAATGCGCTGATTCAGGGGGTTGGTTCTAAACTCGCAGTAACTGCTAACGCACAACAGCAGGCGTATCAGATATTGGATATGTCCGTAAGCAAACAAGCCTACTTGCTTTCCTATGCCGATGCCTTTTTGTTTTCAACAGTAGCCGTGCTGGCTGTGTTCCCGATAATTTTTGCATTGAGAAATAAAAAGCTTTCAGCAGAAGAAATGAAAATGGCAAGCGAAGCCAGTCATTAAAAAGCAAATATTAAAGTTTGTGAATTCGGAATGAAATACAAAACGAAAATTTAGAATTATGAAGACAAGATTTTTCTTCCTTATGTTATTGGCCGTCCAAGTAGCCAGTGCTCAAACAACAACCGCACCTGCTCAACTTACCGAGCTTATCATTAAAGCCTTGGATAATTATCCGAAGCTGAAGGAGGCCAATGAATATGTGAGTTTGAGTGAGGCGAAGAAGGACTTAGCTTATGGTGCATATATGCCGGTGATTAGTGGCGATGCTAATTATCGATATGGTAAGCCAACGCCAAGCATTTCGTTTCCGATAGCGCCTGGAATAAACAAGGAGATACAGTTTTTTCCTGCCAATAATTTCGATGCGGGGTTAAAAGTGCAACAGCCTATTTGGGATTTTGGAAGAACCGGTGCCAGCATTCAGAAAGCGAAAAGCGACATTGCCACTTCAAAAGACAATTTAGAGAGTGCAAAGAACACCTTGGCTTATCAAGTTGCACAAGTTTACTTCGGAATTGTTTTCCTAAACAAGAGCCTGGATGTTCAGCAGGAACAGATTAAACTATTAGAGGCGAACGAGAAGTTGATTAGCGATAAAATTAAGAATGGTGATGGTCTTAAATTCGATCTGCTTTCTACCCAAGTAAAAAAGAATAGCGCACAGAACCGTTTGATTGATTTGCAAACGCAGTTGAAGAAGCAATACGATTTGCTAAATATGGTTACTGCCAATTCAACATACGATTACATCACCGCCAAGGAGGCGGACGGAAGTTTATTTAAAGCAGATGTGGTATCAGCTGACAATAACTTGGACTTAAAAGTGCTGAACGATAAACTCGCAACCTCCACCTGGGATGTGAAGATTGCCAAGCGTGGTTGGTTGCCACAGATGGTTGCTAATTTTTCTGCCGGTTACAAGAATGGTTTTGTGCCGGAGATTAACAAGCTGTTGTTTAACTACAATGCTGGTGTTGGATTGAATATTCCCATCTTCTCATCGGCTCGGCCTAACTTCCAAACCAAGATTGCTAAGATTAATTTGCAGGCAAGCACTTATGCACTGGAGGCGCAGAAACTTTCGTTGAACAAAGATATTGCACAGGCAAAGAATGATGTAGAAGCTACGCAAAGCAAATTGAAGAATTACGAATTGCAGATTGAACAGGCGAATGAAGCTGTTTCTTTAGCTAACAGTCGCTATAGAGGTGGAGTGATTACCACGCTTGAATTGCTTACTGCACAAACCAATATGCAGGATGCACAACTGGGCAAAATTCAATTGGAATACAATCTGCTTTTATCGAAGCTCGATTTGAACCGTATTGGAGGGACTAAGTTCTGGTAAGTTTCCACCATCCGCTTTCCTTGTATAATTTTTTCATCTACCTGCCGTTATCTCTATGAACATAAAACGAAATGCCATGAGAAACTTCTTAATTGCTTTAGGCTTAATAGCGATTGTATCGCTCATCATTACGGCATTTGTTTAATAAAGCGCCAACAAGAACTGTATAGCAACATCAAGCAAATTACGATTTGAAAATTTTTCCTTTTTGTAGTGGCTTATACCATTTAAGCACCTTTAGGTTTTTCAAAATCTCAATTATTAGTTTTCTTCTTTGAGATTTTCTTTTGGTTGAGCTTTTAGTATCCGAAGAATAAATCAATGTAAAATCATACTGCTCTTTTATAGTGAAGGCAGTTACAAGTTGTGGGTAATTTTGAAAATATCTATCGTGTTTTTCTCCCAAATCCTTAATGCAATTATTTGGATTTAAAACATTCCATTTCTTGTTAAAAACTGGCAGAAAATCAATCATCCCATCAATCCACTCATCAGCTATTTCAATTGGTAAGTAACCATGTTGGAAGTAAAAGAGTTCTTCGTTAACAAGATCAATGTATTTTTCAATTTCCTCTTGGCTTGGTTGCTTATTTAGATTCTTTAAATTTCTAAAACCTTCAATGCATTTTTCAATAGTGCTTAGGTATAGAGATTTTCTACTAATACTATATGCTGTTACTGCTATTAAAACACCTACAGCAGTAATTACTTGGGTAGCTATTTCCACCCAATCCTTAAAACTTATGTTTCCAAATTCAATCATAAATTTTCGATTTTCTGAAAAAGAGTATCACCAGTAAAGTTTTCTCAAATACTTCTCGATAATATTTAGTGCTAGACCGTGATAATCATCACCAGGATGTCCTTTCCCATTCACTAACTTAGAATGCAAAATCTCTGCTCCTTCTTTACTTTTAATCACAAAAAATCCTTTTACAGTTCCTCTTTTCTTTGTCAACTTTAAATTCAGAATAAAGTCAGCATCATTTAAATCGGACGCTATCTTCCAATAACCCCAAGATATGATATTTTCTGATAGGTACTTCCCCGTAAGTTGCTCAACTGAATTATGAGCTTCAAGAAAGACTTTATTACCCTTATCAGTCACATGAGATAATGCATTTAGTTGCTGGTTAGCATCTGCGCTGATAAATTCTTTCTTCCCGTCTGCATACTGAATCACTGAAACTTCTTTTTTCAATTTAGAATAGGATATGCTCGGATGTTCTGTCTTTCTGAATTTTATCAGCTCAGGAGTAATTTCTGTTATAGTCACAGTATCTTTTGTGCCATTGGTGCTAATTAGAACATCCTGTGCTTGTAACAGAAACCCTAAAAAAGAAAAGGAAATGCAGAGTGGAATAAAAATTTGTTTCATAATTAACTTTCAAAAAGTAGTTCTGCTTCCAAAGTAAAAATAATTTAGCACATTTCGTGTTATTTGTATAAACTATTGTTGCCATGAAAACTTTTGAAAGACTGACCGAAGCCATCAAATATTTGAAAAATCGCGGCCCGATCGAGATTTTAATTTGCGCTAAAATTGTATTGAATGTTCGCAGTGGCGCACACAACTTTCAGCGGCTGATTTTGAAATAACCGAAACCTCACACTTTTATTGCAGGACCTATGTTAATGATGAAGTACTGCTTTATGCCGTCATATCTATAAGCGGATTGAAGGGAACTTTGGTGAATCCGTATGGTGCATACTCCGATTCCATTTCGGATGTGCTTATAGCCAAACTGCGCTTTCGCAAATAATTTTATGTTTGGTTCACGATGACTCCTCCGTTTAAACGTTACCCGTTACCCGTTCGCATTTTACTCCTGTTCAGCCTTTTTCTGTTCAACATGGGCGTAGTGTCTTTCATCGCCATGTTTCTGGCGCAAAAGATTTTCAATCTGGAAAACACACAATCAATCATTGAAGGAACTTTTACCGGTGCCAACGACATCAACGCCTTTCTGCTCATTCAAGGAATAACTTCATTGGGGGGCTTTGTGCTTACGGCTATGATGTTTGCTGTGTTGGAGTCAGGTGAGTTCAAAAAATATTTGCGTTTGAAGACTTTGCCTTCCCCTAAAGTGATTGCATTGGCTATGTTGTCGATTGTGGTAGCGCAGTTCTTTATTGAATATTTGGTAGAGATTAATCAGAAGATTGCGGTTCCCGCTTCGCTTAGTTTCTTAACCGATTATCAGAAAAAGGCCGAAGAGATAACCAACGCGATGATGAACTTTAAGGACCTTGGTCATCTGTTTTTTGTGTCTATTGTTGTAGCGCTAATTCCGGCAGTGGGAGAGGAGTTCTTCTTTCGCGGTTTACTGTTAGGGGATTTGCTGAAAGGAAAGATTCATCCGGCTATTGCTATTCCTGTAACGGGTTTGGTGTTTGCGCTTTCGCATTTAGAGTTTGATAACACGATTGCCATTTGGGCGCTCGGGAGCTTTTTGGGTTACTTATATTATGTAAGCGGAAGTTTGTGGTTGCCCATTGCCGCGCACTTTACCAATAACTTTTTGGCGGTGTTAATGAAATATTGTTTCAACCTCGGCTTGATTAGCGAAGACATGGCCAATGCCAAAACTCCGCTTTATATAACCGTTGTGTCATTGGCGATTTTTGTCATGTTCATATTCTTGTTTAATAAATGGAAGAATCCTGCGACATTTGTAGAGGTAGAAGTATCGAATAACGAAACAACAACTATATGAAAACATTTTTCATTCGCCTTTCATCAGGTCTAGTCGTAGCAGCTATGGCTATTACGGCCATGCTCTACAATCAGTATTCTTTCTTTGTTTTTCTAAGTATTGTTTTGCTTGGCAGCTTGTATGAGTATTTCAATATTACGCAATTGAAACGGGAGGTAACCACTGGCTTTTTCCAGGGCAAATGGTTTGTCATGGTGTTATCCTATCTGGCTTTTATTAAAGCATTTATTCTTGCTTCCCCACCTTCTTCAAGCCCTATTGGCAATAATCTATTACGTATTCTATTCGATGGACTAATGAGCCTTCGCGATTCATCGCTTACGCTCAATGTGACGATTCCCATTTTTGTGTTCTTGCTTTTCATTGTCGAACTCTATTCTAAATCGGAGAAGCCTTTTGAAAACATTGGCTGGAAAACGGTGGCTATCTTTTGGATTGTGGTGCCGGTGATTCTTACCACCAACATCTATTTTCAACAAGGCGGGTTCTTTATACTCGCTATGTTTATGAGCATCTGGATGTATGATTCGTTTGCTTATATCTGCGGCTCACTGTTGGGTAAGCATAAATTGTTTGAGCGCATTTCGCCTAAAAAAACAGTAGAAGGAATGGTTGGAGGCATGCTGATAACTATGCTGGTTTATTCTTTCGCCAATAAAATCCCTCAACTACAAATGTTTTCGAGAGTGGAATGGATGGTGCTGGCACTTGTAACAATGGTGGCCGCAACATTCGGAGATTTAGTGGAGTCACTTTTAAAGCGCAGCCTGAACGTGAAAGACTCGGGACAGATTATGCCGGGCCACGGTGGCTTTTTAGACCGTCTCGATTCGTTTTATGTAGCCGTTCCTTTTGTGGCTATGACCCTTTGGATGTTTACCCAGATAAGAAACCTGATACTGGTGTTTGAATATTTGAGTCAGTAAGTGTTTACTCAAAATAGATGGTAGTTTCATTCGTTTCTGTTAATGAAAGGCTCTTTAACCGTCTTAGTCCATTGGGAAAACGGGTGTGCGTAACAGCATTCTATCCTCTTGCAACTGTCGGCTGAATATGTAGGTTTGCGCCCTTGTTTTTAAAAACGAACTATAGCGAATGAAACGAAAGATTAAGATTCACAAAGAGGGGTATAAAATACTTCTTGTGTCGTGCATCGCGCTGCTGCTGCTGACCCTGTCGGTGGCCTATTTCTTCCACAACATCACCGCTTACTACATTACCGGAGGAGCATCTATCGTTATTATGTTGGCATTTGCTTCGTTCTTCCGCATTCCATTCCGCAATTTTTTGGTGAGCGATAATCAGATTATTGCCCCGGCTGATGGTCGCGTGGTGGTGATTGAGGAAGTGCACGAAGGAGAATACTTTAAGGACAAACGCATTCAGGTTTCTATTTTCATGAGCCCTGCCAATGTGCATGTGAACCGCAACCCCATCAGCGGTGTGGTGAAATATCAGAAGTATCATCCCGGTAAATATCTGGTGGCCTGGCATCCGAAATCGAGCGAAAAGAACGAACGCAATACCGTGGTGATTGAGCACGATGAACTGGACGTAGAGATACTCGTTCGCCAGATAGCGGGCAAACTGGCGCGCAAAATCCGTTGGTATCTGCGCGAAGGCGATGAGGTGGAGCAGAATGGCGAGTTAGGATTTATTAAATTCGGCTCACGCGTTGACTTGTTTTTGCCTATTGGCACCAAAATTGAAGTAGACTTGAA
The DNA here is from genome assembly GCA_947478005.1 of Bacteroidota bacterium. Taxonomy (GTDB): domain Bacteria; phylum Bacteroidota; class Bacteroidia; order Chitinophagales; family LD1; genus Bog-950. The sequence continues at coordinate 2,865 of CANJVG010000111.1, read as the reverse complement.
ACAAAAAGTGAAGGGAGGCATAACCGTTATAGGCACCCTGAGCGAAGACTAAACCATTCTTAACCTCTTTCAAAAATTATCAATTATGAAAAAATCAATCATCACTTTAACCATTCTGGTATGCACTGTACTTAGCATATCTGCACAACAAACAGCACCGACAGCTGCTGGCAGAACGGCTTCCCCTGCAAGAGAAGTAAAATCTGACGAGATAATAGCTAATAAAGTCGTTCCTTCTGGGGAAATGAAAACCGATGCTCCAAAGGCTTGCTGTGCTGGAAAGACAGCCGCAGAATGTAAACACGATGGCAAGACCTGCACAAAGAGCGAGGTAAAAGCCTGTTGTGCGGACAAAGCAGCCGGACAGTGCAGCCACGATGCTCACGCAAGCGGCAAAACCGAAACAAAAGCCTGCTGCGCCAGTGGAAACAAAAAGACCTGCAACCACGATAAACCGGAAGAAAAAAAGAAGGACTAAAGAATAGTTCCTTAAAAGCAAAAAGCGCGAAGGATTTCCTTCGCGCTTTTTTTATACTTAACTAAAGCACATTCATTCTACCTTAGCGTTACTATCATAATCTATACCTTGACCAACTCGTTGTTTTCGTTTACAGCCTTCTCTATTGCCATAAAAGAAGTAAGCAATTCCGCCTTATGCGATTTCACAAGCACCGTGTGTTCAAAATGCACTGAAGGGGTTCCATCCTGCGTAGCCACGGTCCATTTATCGCGCTTGGTATAAACATCCTTCTTACCCAGGTTCACCATCGGCTCAATAGCTATCACACAGTTCTCCGGTAATTTAGAACCATCGCCCTTTCTGCCGAAATTAGGCACCTGCGGATCCTCATGCAACTCCTTCCCTACTCCGTGGCCCACTAATTCGCGCACACATTTATAGCCATGTTTTGTTTCACAAAAATCCTGTACCGCAAAGCCTATATCCCCTGTTCTTCTTCCTGCCGTAGCAAATGAAATACCGATATACAAAGACTCCTTCGTTACCTGCATCAATTTCACCGTTTCCTCCTTTACATTGCCAATACCAAAGGTATAAGCCATATCACCATGATAACCGTTCATATACACCCCACAATCCACCGAAATAATGTCCCCGTCTTTATAAGCGACATCCGTGGGTATTCCATGTACCACTTCATCGTTTACCGAAATGCATAAAGATGCGGGAAACCTATGATAACCTTTAAAGGATGGCTTACCACCATTATCAAGGATAAATTCTTCGGCTAATTTGTCTAAAGCGAAGCCGTTAGTTCCTGCACGCACTACTTTCGCTATTTCAGCCATAGCTCTTGAAAGCACGTCCGAACTCTTACGAATCAATTCAACATCTTCCTGTGTTTTTATTTTAATAGCCATAGCGCGAGTAATGTGGTTTATTGTTTCTGCAACTTTTTAAACAACTAAAAAACCCTTCTCGTTGCTGAGAAGGGTTTTCCTTTTTAATTACATGCTTGCTGTTGCAAGACCTTGTCTTCCCTTTATTCTTCCTGATGAAGTTAAACCGTCATAATGACGATTCAATAAGTAAGTTTCAATAGTAGCAAGAGTATCTAACACAACTCCAACCATAATCAATATAGAGCTACCTCCGAAGAAGAGTGCAAATGAACGGTTCACATCAAACAACATAACAATAGCAGGCATAATAGCTACTATCCCTAAAAATATTGCGCCTGGCAAAGTTATTCTCGAAATAACGGCATCAATAAAATCTTCTGTCTTCTTCCCTGGCTTAACCCCCGGTATAAATCCACTATTACGTTTCAAATCATCAGCTATTTGAGTAGGATTTACAATCAACGCAGTATAGAAATAAGTGAACGCTACAATCAAAACAAAGTAAGTAAGATTATACGGCCAAGATTTAATATCATTAAAGGCGATTAAGAAAGTACCGTTTCTATCGAAGCCCGGAATAAACTGAGCTACTGTTGCAGGTAAAAACATAATAGCCTGAGCAAAGATGATAGGCATAACACCTGAAGCATTTAACTTTAGTGGAAGGTACTGGCGAGTACCACCACCCGACATCATTTTATTACCTTGTACAATATTTCTCTTAGCATATTGAACCGGAATTCTTCTAGTTCCTTGAACTAAAAGAATACAAGCACCTATAACAACAACCAGGAAGGCGATTTCGATAACAAACGACATAATTCCACCCTTGATCATACGGGAAGAAAACTCTTCCAATATAGAGCCAGGGAAACGGGCCAAGATACCAACCATGATGATTAATGAAATACCGTTGCCGATACCTTTATCGGTGATTTTCTCTCCCATCCACATTACAAACAATGTTCCAGAAGTAAGCGTCACTATTGTCGAAACGGAAAATAAGAACGGAGAAAGATTTGGAAGTACAGCACCTGCATCTGCATTGCGTAAGTACACCACGTAGCCGGCACCTTGGAAGGCAGTAACCACAATAGTCAGCAAACGAGTATATTGATTCAATTCTCTTCTACCGCTTTCACCTTCCTTCTGCAATTTTTGAAAATATGGAATAGCCATAGTTAATAACTGAATGGCTATAGAAGCAGAGATATAAGGCATAATACCCAATGCAAAAATGGAAGCACGAGCAAACGCCCCCCCTGCAAAAATGTTCACCAATCCTAAAATCCCACTGGCTCCTTGCGACTTTACGTTGTCAAGAGCAGTAGGATCTATACCAGGTAAAGTAATGTAAGTACCCAATCTGTAAATAAGAATGAGCCCAAGGGTAAGAAGAATACGAGCACGAAGTTCCTCAATGCTCCATATCTCCTTAAGTTTTTGAAATAGTTTCATCCGATTTTATCTTGTTTTTTCGATTGGTATAATTCACCAATCATT
>CANJVG010000110.1 GCA_947478005.1 Bacteroidota bacterium | reverse complement strand
TTATACGGTTGTAATGTCGGCTTCTTTCGGGATACTCCTATTGCTCCCATTGGCACCTTAGTTAACCCAACAATAAGTACCACATCATGGAAATTTTGCTCAAGCGATTCGTGCCAGCCTCAAATAATTTTTGAAGATTCTACTGGCTGCCAGGTATTTTTAAACGGAGGGTATATAGTGGTTGATTCTCCAGTTGTGGATTTTAAAATAGATATTCATAAAGACTGCGATTATGGAACTGTTTGTTTCTTTGATTCTACTACGTATCATCTAAGACCTGATCAATCATTCACTACTCGTTTTTTATGGGATTTTGGAGATAGCAGCCCCAATCGTTATGATTCTTTAGACCAAAACCCGTGTCATTTTTATGATAAAGTGGGCGACTATATCGCTAAGTTTTACATCTGGAGTAATTTAGGTTGTTATGATTCTGCCAGCTATTTGGTTATGATACCAGGAGTTCCTATTGCAGGATATTACGCAGATGACTCAGTTGTTTGTTCTAACGACCCTCTTTGTTTTCATGATAGTTCTTGGATTTATTCTCGAACAAAACCCGATTATTGGATTTGGAATTGGGGAGATGGGAAAATAGATACGACCTATGCCTCTGATATCTGCCATACCTTTACAGCGGGCGGCTATTATCGCGTGAAGATGTCTGTTTATGATAGCCTTGGTTGTCCTGGTTCTGATTCATCCTCGATAATTCGGGTGTTTTTCAATCCTGTAGCAGATTATAGTTGGGCGGCTTCTTGTGAGGATGAACAAATGCCTTTGTCCAGCACTTCGGTAACGGGAGATGCTCCAATTTCTTTGTGTGAGTGGACGTTATGGGTGGGGGCTGCGCTACCGCTCCTGGATAGTAATTGCAATACTGCGTTTCAATTTCCTCCGGGTTTGCATGACGTGCAGTTGGTTGTAAGGGATTTGAACGGATGTCGAGATACCATAGTTAAAACGTTATTGACGGATTCTTTATCTGAGTTATTTGTAAATCCGGGAGATACTACCATCTGCTTGGGGGTTAGCGTGGATTATACGGCCACCGGAGTATTTGATATAATTCGATGGACACCAGGAGCTTGGGTTAGCGACTCAAATTCCCCTACTGTAAATATCAAAGCGGAGGGCGATATCCTTTATGTGGTTAGCGCAATTAATGGAGTATGTGCTGCCGCGCTGGATACGGTAACGATATTAATCAATCAGCCGGTGCCATTGGTTGTCAGTGCCACGCCTGACCACATAGTGTTGGGCTTAGAATCGAATCTTCGGGCAACTTATCCAAGTATCATCGATAGTGTCGTTTGGTCGCCAGATGCTACTTTAGATTGCAGAATTTGCGATAACCCGATAGCGAAACCTTTGGAAACTACTACTTACACGGCTACCGCTTATAAAAGTCGCAATGGAGTGGTGTGTAGCAGCAGTGGTTCTGTTACGATTGATGTGTTGGCGGTGTGTGATGGACGCTCCGTCTATGTGCCAAACACATTTACCCCCAACGGGGACGGGTTAAACGATTTGTTTATGATTCGCGGTTTACCGGTGACTAGAATTAATTACCTTCGGATATTTGACAGGTGGGGTAAAATGGTGTTTGAAGCACAAAATGGTGAAGCCAATGAGTCGAAGTGGGGGTGGAACGGAACGGATATGCAAGGGCAGAAACTAAATCCGGCAGTTTTCGTTTATACTTACGAAGTGGAATGTATTAATCACGATATTTTTTCAGGTCATGGAAATGTAACCCTTGTAAAGTAATGGCAATGCAAAAACATTTAATAAAACATTTTGTTCTGGCTTTGGCTATACTTCTAGGTGTTGGTATGCAGGCTCAGGATATACATTTTTCACAGTACAATTCATCTCCGTTAGCGCTTAATCCTGCCTTGGCGGGAATGAACAATTGCGACTATCGCGTTTATTTAAACTTCCGAACACAATGGCTTACTGTTTCTTCGGGAAACACCTTTCGAACGATTGCAGGTGGAGCAGATATGAGTATTGGTAAGATAACTAAATACAACAGTTTTGCAGGAGTTGGCATTTCGTTTTTCTCTGATCAGGCAGGCGATATTAACTTTAATTCGAACCGTGTGGATGTATCTTTTGCTTACCACTTTATGCTGAATCGTAAGGGTACCTCGCAAATTTCTGCCGGCATTCAGGCAGGCTTTAATCACCGGAGCATTAATCCCTCAAAGGCCACCTTCGATTCTCAATATGACCCTACTACAGGAATAGTAAACGCAGATGGAACGAGGGAAAATTTTGGAAGAACAAAGGTGATGTTTGGCGATGCAGGTCTTGGTTTGATTTTTAGTACCATCGTTAAGCGCGGAACCAATATCTATGCAGGATTTGCTTTATCGCACATCAACCAACCCAAAATCTCTTTTTATCCCAATGGTAGCACTGCCGGCTCTACCGGCAATGAACGCCTCCCCATGAAGGTGACTTTACATGGAGGCGCTGCAGTACCTGTGGGTACGCGCCTAACCGTAATGCCTAATTTCTTGTTTCTCTTACAGGGATCAACCTATGAATTTAACCTAGGCTGCAATTTCAAGACTGCCTTGGGCAATAATCCTGCTACCAGCACTACTGCTTTACATTTAGGCGCACAGTATAGAGGATTGTTGGATGCCGTAATTATAAATGCCCGCGTAGATATAAAAGGCTTTAGCTGCGGATTAAGTTATGATATCAATGTCTCTAAACTGTTGCCTGCATCTAAATCAATAGGAGCACCGGAAATTTCCTTGATGTATCAGGGTTGTGCCCGCAAGAAACCCCGCCCGGGACATTGCCCGGTTTTGTTCTGATAAGTGTTGTTCAGCCCTAAAAAAAATCCCCGCAAGAATTTAATCATGCGGGGATTTTTTTGTGACACTAACCCAATTATTCGGTAATAGAGAAACGATGAGTCGTTACGTTCTTGCCATCCGATAAAGAGATGAAGTAAACGCCATTTGGCAAACTGTTTCTTTCAATAGTAACTGTGTTAACACCTTGTTTAGCATCAATTTCTTTATAAGAAACTACACTGCCAATGGCGTTGGAAACACGTACTGAATAGGTGCCGGTTGTTTCAGACATAAAAGAAAGTGTGCCGTTTGAATTCATTGGGTTTGGAACCATTGTAACTCCATAGAATGGACGGGATGTTTCGTTTATGCCCAATCCGTTGCAATTAGCAGTATTAGCATAAACGTTGGTTAATTCAGCAGCAGCTGACGTATCAGCAGGAACACATGCACCGGTAGATGATTTAACGCGGAGCAAAATTTTAACCCCTGTTTGGTCAAACACATTGGCTGGAATTGTCTGCCCGGTAGCCACATTGTTAATCCAGGCTTTTACACTCACTGCCAATTTGTATTGTCCTATCGTATCGTTGGTTGTGCCTGTAAAATTCAAGCAGCCATCTTCGTTGGCCGAATAACGTTTGTCTTCCTGGTCAACACTCCAGCAAAGGCCACATGGCAGGTTATCAATGCTCAAAAATTCAATACTGTCCACGGTTTGAGAACCTGCAAACTGAAATGAGGCAAACATGGTAAACTGAACCGCTTTGCTGTAAGGAACACCTTGCACAATACAAGGAGTTGAATCCTGGCTACCGAAGCCACCGGACGGAGGGCCGCCAAGAGGAATACAAGGAATAGAGGTACCACAAGCCTGGCTATTGGCATTCTGTGCTACAAATAAGAGGGCAACAAAGGCAAGAGTAGAAATTACTTTTTTCATGATTTAGGGTTTAATTTTAAAATAGCGAATGTTTCGCAGGGCAAAACAAAAAAGTCTCCCCACAGTTGGGAAGACTTCTTTCATTAAGTTTTCAACAGTAACAGTTTTTATGTAAACCGTTTCCGTCACCAGGCCGCTAAGCGGCAGGTTTTAGAATATTTCTAAACCGCTAAAATGGAATTTAGCTTCCAATTCAGCATTTTCATCACTGTCGCTGCCGTGTATTGCGTTGCGTTCAATGTTTTTGGCAAAGGATTTGCGAATAGTGCCCACCTCGGCCTTTTCAGGGTTGGTAGCACCTATCAGCTTGCGGAAATCCTCTACGGCATTGTCTTTTTCAAGCACAGCCGCCACTATAGGGCCTTCAGTCATAAAATCAATTAACTCACCAAAGAACGAACGCTCTCTGTGCACAGAATAAAACTCTTCGGCTTTCTCTCTCGATAGGCGGGTCAGTTTCATGGCCTGAATTTTAAATCCTGCCTGAATAATCTGGTCAATAATTTTCCCGGTGTATCCGTCAGCAACTGCATCGGGCTTAAGCATAGTAAGTGTAATAGACATTGTTTATCGTTGTTTTTTGTTTCTAAACGGGTGCGAATGTATTCCGGCAATTGGATTTTTCAAACCTTTCTGCTAGAACTGTGCTTTTGACCGAGCGTTTTGCTGCTTAGAATTCGCTTGTTTTTTGAAAACAGAAATAGGTTTTATCAAGGTCCTGTCTTTTTAATGAACACAACTGCTATTTCGATTGATAAAATGGTTCCTAAAGGGCAATTTTGACAGGTCTCATGAAATGCAGGGGGCTCTAAACCGCAACTTGGAGGTGTCTGCATTTCTGCAGGGGGCTCCAAACCGGAACTTAGAGGGGTCTGCATTTCTGCAGGGGGCTCCAAACCGCAACTTGGAGGGGTCTGCATTTCTGCAGGGGGCTCCAAACCGCAACTTGGAGGGGTCTGCATTTCTGCAGGGGGCTCCAAACCGCAACTTGGAGGGGTCTGCATTTCTGCAAGGGCCTCCAAACCGCAACTTGGAGGGGTCTGCATTTCTGCAAGGGCCTCCAAACTGCAACTTGGAGGGGTCTGCATTTCTGCAAGGGTCTCCAAACCGCAGCTTGGAGGGGCTTGCATTTCTGCAAGGGTCTCCAAACCGCAACTTGGAAGGGCTTGCATTTCTGCAAGGGCCTCCAAACTGCAACCTAGAGGGGCTTGCATTTCTATTAATAGCGTTAAAATGGAACTTTTGAACTCTTTTTTGCTGTAAATGGCTTTAATCTCCAATTTTACTGCTATTGTATAAAATGGGGTAGGAGTTTAGCTGAAGTTTGGCTGTCTTTTTGTCAGCAACCTATAGATTATATCGAAACCCAATAAACCCCTTGATGCCTTCGGTAGAGGTAAACCCGTAAGAAGTGTCGAAACGATAGTTGGCAGGATTGCCCACCATTACATTTTTATTAAAAGGGTCGAACGGACGAAGGATAGGCTCCTTCTGAACAAAGTTGAAAAAGTTCTTTAGCCCCGCATAAATCTCGATGCCGTTGTTGAATTTCTTCGTCAACTGAATATTCTGAATCGTAAACCAGGGCGAATGCGTGGGTCGGAAATCATCGGTCACGGTCGCCAGCAACATCGGGCTGACTACATTTCCCGTCCAATCAATAGAAAGCTGCGGAGCCGGAAAAGTATAACTCAAAAAGAAATTAGCCACAAAAGGAGGGACGTGCGTAGGCGTTTCCTTCTCTATTTCGCCCTCCTCATTCCGTTCCCGCTCAAAAACATTGGTATAAGTAAACCCGACTCCGATTTTAAGCGGATAATGAAAAGAGAAATCAGCATTCATGCTGAAACCCGAAGCCATTGCCCCGAGTTTATTATTCTGATAAACAATCAAACCATCCTGCGAATAATCGGGATTTATAAAATTGAAAAAGTAAGTATAAAACACACCGGCTTCCATATTCAATATGCCGCTGCTTAGGTTCTGAATCCGCGTGTAACCGGCATTGGCATTCAGCGCCAACTCGGCATTCAGTTTTTCTTCCACCACAATTGTCCGCGAACCATTGAGTGCCGCAAAACCTTCATTCAATAAATTCGGAACCCGATAACCCGTTCCCAAACCCACGCGGATAATATTGGATTCATCATTCGAATGCCATTTGTAATTGACGCGCGGGGTAAACACAGGCCCGCTTTGGTTGTTGTATTCAAACCGCGCACCCAACAACAACTGATGATTCTTCGACAAAACCAATTCATCCTCTATAAACAAGCCCACCACGTGCAAAAACTTACCCCGACCCGTGATAGAATCTTCTGACAGTCCCGTGTTATCTACGTAATTATTCAACCGATAGCATGCGCCCATCAACAGTTCATTCACCGAATCAATCTTCTTGCTCCAGGTTAATTGCGAAAATACGTTGCGCTGAATTCCATCAAACAAATTCAATCCAAAGTTGGCCTGCTGGCGATGCTCACTATAGTCTAACTGTAAAAGTACTTTCTCGCTCACGGGCAATTGATATTGCAAACCCGCCTGCCATTGATGCGTGCGCACAGCTTCACTGTAATATTGCCTGCTGTTTCGCAACTCGCTCACTGGTTTCATTTCCCCTCCAATTCTATCTTCAAACAAATAGCGCGCGTAGATATTAGCCACTCGGTTTTCCCTGCGCACAAAACTCCATTTATTAAAAAAGTTGACGCGATTCGTCAACGGCACATCCGTAAAATTATCACCGTTTATATCCCATCGGTAATTGGCACTCTCCCCGCTCACAGCGATGAAACTACTCGCCTTTTTCATCTTAAAAGCAGCCGAGAAGTCAGCATTCACGCCCAACATAGAGTTCAGACAAACGTTTGACGAAAAGCGTGGTGCCTGAGCCGGGCTTTTTGTTTTGATATTGATGATGCCTGCTATGGCATCCGACCCGTAAAGCGTAGAAGATGCCCCTTTCAGAACCTCTATTTTGTCAATTATACTCAACGGCAAAGCGTTCAGCGCATACAATCCTGCCAAGCCGTTCATAGCAGGAACTCCATCTATCAAGACCATCGTATAGTTGCCCTCCAGTCCGTTTATCTGCACGTCCGTAGTGTTCGAAACGCCATTATCTATATCAGAAAAAAAACCGTTTATATTCTTCAGCGCATCAAACAAATTGGAGGAGGTATTGCGTTGAAAATATTTCTGTGCGTAAACCTCCACCGGAGTAATACTCTCTATCTTCTTCACCTCTTTCATCGTTCCTGTCACCACAATTTCTTTCAATCGCGCATTGAGCGGAATGATTTCTGCTATCACTTCCGTTGCTCGTCCGGCCTTTATTTCAATTTGCTGTTGAAAGTTTTCATAACCAACATAACTGATGAGCAATTGATATTTGCCGGCAGGAATATTTTTGATTTCGAACGTTCCTGCACTGTCTGCAATTGCAGAAAAAGAAGTTCGCAGCAGCGATATCCCTGCTTTTTCTAAAGGAATGGTGGCATTGCCCACGGTGCCTTTCAATTCGCCAACCGATTGAGCCGTGACGGCAACATATATGCAGGAAAGAAAAAAGCAGAAGAATTTCTTCATCGTGATAAACCTATATTATTCCTGCGAATTTCTGAGCGTTGTCCTTAATTTCGTTGAAGATTTAAAAAGAAGACCAGAAGCAGAATGAAACAAAAATTGGTGGTGCTTACCGGAGCCGGCATCAGTGCCGAAAGTGGAATAAAAACTTTCCGCGACAGTGGCGGGTTGTGGGAGAATCATCGAGTAGAAGATGTGGCATCACCCGAAGGTTGGCATAACGACCGTGCTTTGGTGTTGAACTTCTACAACGAGCGCAGAAAGCAGTTGCTTGAATGTAAACCCAACCGCGCTCACTACGCATTAGCTGAATTACAAACAAAGTTTGACGTAACCATCATTACTCAAAACGTTGATGATTTACATGAGCGGGCGGGCTCTTCGAAAGTGTTGCATTTGCATGGAGAATTGTTGAAGATGCGAAGCTCCGTAGACGAACATCTGGTTTATGATTGTCAACACGATATTCTGGAAGGAGATAAATGCGAACGGGGTTCACAACTTCGACCGCACATTGTGTGGTTTGGTGAAGCAGTGCCGATGATGGACGAAGCAATTCCTGTGGTTCGGCAAGCAGATATATTTATTGTTGTAGGAACATCTTTGGTAGTTTATCCGGCCGCCGGTCTCGTGAACTATACCAACTATGAAACACAGAAGTGGTTAATAGACCCGAGCGATATGCCATTGCCGCGTGTACCCAATTTGAAATTCATTAATGAGAAGGCAACGGTTGGAGTAGACTATTTAGTGAACCAGCTTTTGACTGAAGAATAATTTCTGCCTTACTATTGCACACTCAATTAAACCATGCTCAAAGCAAATTTTACTCCTTATCAGTTGCCGTTTAAAACGCCTGTGCTTACCTCCCGAGGGGAAATGAAAGTGAAGAACGGGTATTTTCTTTCTGTAACAGATGGGAAGAATACCGGAGTGGGAGAATGCAGTTTTATTGAAGGCCTCAGTATAGACCGTCTGTCTGACTATGAATCTGTTTTGGGACGGGTTTGTTATCAATTGCAGGTGGATGAAGTGGTTGACAAATCACTGACAGCTGCTTTTCCTTCTATTCGGTTTGGTGTAGAAACAGCTTTGCTTGATTTAAAGAAGGGGGGAAAGAAAATTCTGTTTGAAAGCGATTTTGCGAAAGGTAAAAAGCAAATTCCTATCAATGGTTTGGTCTGGATGGGAACCAAAGAATTTATGGTGGAACAGATGGAGCAGAAACTGGCTGCAGGTTTCAAATGCATAAAGATAAAGGTAGGAGCTATTGCTTTTGATGATGAAGTCAGATTGCTTCGGTTGCTTCGCGAAAAGTATTCAGCCAATGTAATTGAAATACGGCTGGACGCCAATGGAGCATTTACGCACCAGGATGTGTTTCAGAAGTTAGAGATACTTTCCGGTTTTGCTATCCATTCTATTGAGCAGCCGGTCAAAAAAGGGCAACTGGAATTGATGATGAGGGTATGTAAAGAATCTCCCATCCCCGTGGCGCTTGATGAAGAATTGATAGGTATCAGCGGCAATGTGCAGGAAGAATTGCTCTCATTTATACAGCCGCAATACCTTATTCTTAAACCCAGCTTGCTTGGAGGCATTGCAGCCTGCGAGGCTTGGATAATGAAAGCCGAAACGCTGAATGTTAAATGGTGGGCCACTTCGGCTCTTGAATCAAACATTGGATTGAATGCCATTGCGCAATGGGTGGTTACTACAAAGAATAAAATGGTGCAGGGTCTTGGTACCGGTGAGCTCTATCTAAACAACATTTCGTCTCCACTTTATATCACCAACGGTCATCTGGCATTCGATGCACAGAAGGGTTGGGACAAGAAATTCAAACTTTAATTGGTCAGTATGTTCACGATAAAGTTTGCATCACTAGGAGCAGAAGAAATACGGCAACTGGCTGCACAGAAGTTGCAAGAAGATTTAGCGGCCTGGGAAAAACATATCTGGATGTTTTTGTTGCACTGGTTGAATCCCGAAATTGAATCTATCGAAGTAGAAACATCAGGCTCTACCGGTAAACCCAAAACTATTTCACATCGCAAAGAATATATGCACAACAGTGCTCGTATGACATGTGAGGCTCTTCAGCTAAAGAAAAACTCTACGGCTTTGCTCTGTCTGCCTGCTCAAAAAATTTCAGGCATGATGATGTTGGTGCGATGTATAGAACATCGTATGAATTTAGTTTGCATAGAGCCAACTGTTTCTCCTCTTCTTAAATTGAGTGACGGTGGCTCTATTGATTTCGCTGCTTTCACGCCTATGCAGTTTATGGATACGTTAAAGGACCCTAAGGCCTTTGACAAAGCAGAAAACATTGCAACCATAATTTTGGGTGGAGAAGGAATAAGCAACGAGCTAATGCAAAGCATTCGCCTGATGAAAAACGCTGTCTATGCCACCTTCGGAATGACAGAAACCATCAGCCACATTGCTTTGAAAAAACTTACCCGGGCTATTAGTGAAAATGCTTTTTGTCTTCTTCGAGGCATTTCCATTTCCACCGATGAAAGAGGTTGTATGATAGTGAATGCACCCTTGCTCGGGCAAACGAATTTAGTAACTAATGATGTGGTGAATCTGGTTTCAGCGAATGAATTTGAATGGCTCGGCCGCGCAGATAATGTAATCAATAGCGGAGGAATGAAACTACATCCGGAGATGATAGAAGACCTTATGCGCAACCAAATCAACTTTCCGTTTTTTATCGCTGCTGTTTCCGATTCACTTGCTGGACAGAGACCTGCTTTAGTGTTGGAGGGGGATGCTATTCCTTTACAAGAGCTACAACAGCTGAAACAGTATTTTGCTTCACTCGATAGAAAAATTCAGCCAAAGGCTCTTTGGTTAGTACCGAAGTTTGAAAAAACCAACAATGGTAAATTGAAAAGGGAAGACACGCTTAAAACGATTACAGAGCGAATAGACCTTGGTTAAAGCCGACCGACTTGGCAATCTCTTTCATTTGATCTATTTTTATTCGGCAACAAACTGATTCAGATTATGGCCTCTCATAACGAACTGGGCAAACAAGGCGAAGATGCAGCCGTTGAATTTTTGCAAAAGAAGGGACATGAAATTCTTGCTCGAAACTATCGCTACAGCCATGCCGAGATTGATATCATATCGAAAGAGGGATGCATTATCGTATTCAGCGAAGTAAAAACACGCACCAGTAATAAATTCGGTTATCCGGAAGAGTTTGTCAGCTATAAACAGGTTCGCTTAATAAAAGAAGCGGCCGAGGAATTTCTGTATCGCAATCAAATAGATTCCGAAGTTCGGTTCGATGTTTTTTCGGTAATTATTAATGAGAGCAAAACCACTATCAAACATATTGAGGACGCTTTCTTTCATACCTGATATAGCGATTAATTGGCTCTGTTAAGTTCTCTTTTATATTCGCGCCTCAATTTACCTGTATGACTAACGAAAATATCAACGACCTGAAAACCCGCCTCCTGGTTCTTAAGGAGTATCTTTGACTATGCTAACCGGCAGTTAAAAATTCAACAGGACGAATACACCACCACTCACCCCGACTTTTGGAACAATCCGAAGAAAGCGGAAGAAATTCTGAAAGAAATTAAAATTAATAAGTTTTGGGTTAGCGCCTATGACCTTTCTATGAAAGCTGTAGAAGATGCCATGGTCATGCGTGAGTTTTATGAAGGTGGAGAGGCCAGCGATGCAGAAATGAAAGAAGCCTATAAACGGGCGGAAGCTGCCGCTGATGATTTAGAGTTTCGCACCACACTTAATCAACCTGAAGATCAGTTAAGTGCCGTGCTTGAAATTAATGCAGGTGCAGGAGGAACAGAAAGCTGCGATTGGGCGAGTATTTTGTATCGAATGTATGTAATGTGGGCCGAAAGACATGGATTTAAGCTGATTGAAGTGGAGCGCACCGATGGTGATGTGGCAGGTATTAAATCGGTATCACTCGAAATTGATGGCGAATTTGTTTATGGGCATTTGAAAGGGGAGAACGGTGTTCATCGCCTGGTGCGTATCTCACCATTTGATTCCAATGCCAAACGCCATACTTCTTTTGCTTCCGTGTTTGTTTATCCTATGACCGATGATACTATTGAGATAAATATCCCGGCCTCGGAAATAGAATGGGATACGTTTCGAGCAAGCGGTGCAGGCGGACAGAACGTGAATAAGGTTGAAACTGCAGTAAGGGCAAGACACCTTCCCACTGGTCTGGTTGTATCGTGCCAGGTTACGCGCTCTCAACATGAGAACCGTGCCATGGCATTGCAGATGCTGAAATCGAAATTGTATGAAATTGAAATTCAGAAACGCAACGAAGCCCGTGATAAAATAGAAGGAACTAAAATGAAAAACGAATGGGGCTCCCAAATACGCAACTACGTTTTGCATCCTTATAAACTAATTAAGGATAATCGTTCAGGTCATGAAACAGGTAATGTTCAACCCGTCCTGGATGGAGATCTGGATGATTTCATTAAAGCCTATTTATTACACGCCACCAAGAAATTGTAGGATTTCTTGTTTTTACATAGTAAACAAAAAAAGCCGCCTTACAGGGCGACTTTTAACTATGAAAGTGTTAATTGGTTCGGTTTCCTAAGAAGCTATTCGAAGGTTATTACCGCAAGGAATTGCTTTTTTCTTCTTAGTGATTGTTCCGCCATCTGCTTCAGTATTAGTAGCTACAGCAAAGGATGAGAAACTAATTTCGGCATTCGCCATTTTTAAGTTGAAATCAAGTGTTGGTTTGTCTTTGCGCGAATTTTGAAAGATATGATCTAAGCCTGTCCAAATCATAAACCAGGTTAAAGGCTCTAGCACCACATGGACGCTATTCAACAAAACGCTATGGCCGCCTAAAGTTCCGAGGTAAACAAGGAAAAGACCGAATACAAATCCTACAGTTGTCAAAATGAAACCCTTTCGAGAGACGCGCGTCATCTCATCTTCTATTATCTTGGCAAAATCCTGGAAGTGGGTTCTTAAGTTGCTGACAATAATCATTTCAGTGTACTCATCGCGCTGGTCTTCCATCAGGTGAAATTTCAACTCCACTTTGCCCGGAGCGTTGCTCCGAACCATTTTGCGCACTTCGGTCAGAAAATCATCTGATAATTCTCGGTTATCATAGGGCCGGGAATCAAAATCAGAAAAAACATCATCATAGGTATCTACCCATATACTGATTTCCGTATCGGCAGAAGTAGCTGCTGTTTCTTCGTTCACTGATTGGTTCATACTAGAAATTATTTAAGGATA